>JAJZOL010000103.1 GCA_021811565.1 bacterium
CAATCTAATCCTTTTTGTTTTATTAGCTTCTATGCTGATGAAGGTTCTGATTATGCGAATAAATTGAAAAAGTGTTTAGAGACTGCTGGTATTAATTGTTTTATTAGCTCCGAACTGTCATCGGGTGTATCATGGGGAAATGCAATTTTAGATGCTTTGCATAGAAGTTCTATTATATTTCTTATCGAAACTGAAAATTATCACACTCGTCCAAGATGTCAAATTGAACGTGATTTTGCTATAGCAAAAGGTATGCATCTTCTAAGAGTAGTTTTATGCGATCTTAATAGGCTTAATGGAATCCCCCCATGGTTGAATGACATTCAATATGAAAAATTAAATATTAATGGACACTTTAACCCAGAGAAATCGCTTTTTGGTATATCACTTCCAGACAATGTTATCCATCCCATAAGACAACGTGCAGCTTTTTCGCTTATAGAAAAAGTTACTCCGGATAACGTTAATCGACTAGCTAGTGTATTGTCACTCTCAGATCAACTGACAGGAAGTGATCATAATAGGAAGACTCAATTAGTTAATTTAGCATTTACAAACATAATTACCGCCGATCGGTTTTGTAATGAAATCAAACTTGATGGATTATTTTAACGAAGTATATAACCTATGCCAAACAAACCAAAACTTGAACTTACCTGGATAGGCAAGGAGAACCGCCCGCGCTTGGAGCCGCGCATCCTGCTCGAAGATCCCGACCTCTCCTACCACGCCAAGATGCGCATGGGGGATAACGATATCTTCGATAACCGCCTCATCTTCGGCGACAACCTCCTCGCCCTCAAGGCCCTGGAACAGGAGTTCGCAGGAAAAGTGAGGTGCGTCTTCATAGACCCTCCGTATAACACCGGTTCCGCTTTCGCTCATTACGACGACGGAGTGGAGCATTCGATCTGGCTTTCGCTCATGCGGGATAGGCTTGAGTTGTTGCGTGAACTGCTCTCGGAAGATGGTTCGCTCTGGATCACCATTGATGATAACGAGGCGCATTACCTAAAGGTTCTTTGTGATGAAATCTTCGGACGATCTGCCTTTATAGCCAATATCGTTTGGCAAAAACGAACTTCACGCGAGAATCGTGCTGCCATTGGCTCATCCCACGATCATTTGCTATTATATGCAAAGGCAGATCCGCTTACATGGAAGGATATGCGTAATCTGCTTCCATCGAACGACCGTGGATATGCGAATCCAGATAATGATCTCCGGGGGCCATGGCGTTCAATTCCTTTCAGTGCACAAGGTTATCGCCTCAATCAGATGTATAAAATCTACACTCCTAATGGAATGCCACTTGAACCTCCTAAAGGTCGATGTTGGGCTGCTACCGAGCCGGTCTTCCTTAGATATATGGCTGAAGGCAGAGTCTATTTCCCCAATTCAGGGAATGGTCGTCCGCGAATAAAGCAATATGCTGGTGAAGAGAAAGGTCTCGTTCCCATGACATGGTGGTCAACGGAATTTGCAGGCGATAATGAGTCTGCTAAGAAGGAAATCCTTGAACTCTTCCATACTGGCGATATTTTTGTAACCCCCAAACCGGAAAAACTTATAGAACGAGTGGTATATATAGCCACAAATCCTGGTGACCTCGTCCTCGACTCCTTCGCCGGTTCAGGCACGACGGGTGCGGTGGCGCATAAGATGGGAAGACGCTGGATCATGGTGGAGCTTGGAGAGCACTGCCACACGCACATCATCCCGCGCATGCGCAAGGTTATCGACGGAACGGACCAGGGCGGTATCAGCAAAGCCGTGAATTGGAAGGGCGGCGGCGGCTTCCGCTATTACCGCCTCGCCCCCTCCCTCCTGGAGAAGGATAAGTGGGGGAACTGGGTTATCAGCAAGGAGTATAACGCCGCGATGCTGGCGGAGGCGATGTGCAAGCACGAAGGGTTCCTCTACTCCCCGAGCGACACGGTCTACTGGCAGCAGGGGCGCAGCACGGAAAACGATTATATCTACACCACCACACAGACCCTCACCCACGAGCAGCTCGTGCAATTGAACGAGGAAGTTGGCGATTCGCGCAGCCTTCTGATCTGCTGTATGGCGTGGCGAGGCAATCCCGCCGCATATCCAAACCTAACCCTTAAGAAGATACCCAACGCGGTGCTCGGCAGGTGCGAGTTCGGCCATGACGACTACAGCCTGCAGGTGGAGAATCTGCCGTCACCTACTGAAACACTTGATTTTTTTACGCCTATGTCCAATAACGATAGTAACATCATCAAGGAACCTTCCCTTTTTAACGAGGAATCGGGATTATGAATGAGATAAACGAAAACGCCGACATTCCTCATTCCGAGTTTCTATTCTACAGGACGGAAGACGGCTCAAGCAAAATTGAGGTCATGCTGGCGGGTGACACCGTTTGGCTCCCTCAGAAGCTTATAGCGGAGCTTTATCAGACAACCCCTCAAAATGTCACATTGCATATCAAGCAGATATACAAGGATGAAGAGTCGGAGGAATCCGCAACTTGTAAGGAATACTTACAAGTTCAAAAAGAAGGTTCATGGCAAATAAAAAGAAGTTTACGAAAAGATTCCAGACAAACGGTCGCCAAGCTATTAATAAAGCCTTCCGATGAAAATAATCCAAGGGGGCGAGCGCAATGAAACCGCTAATCCAATCCATTTCCGGTCGCTTAAGCCTTAGGGAGCCGCAAAGGCAATCGCTCGGAATTCTTGCGCAGGTGGCAGACTTGTTATCCTTGAAAAAGGACGCCGAATTGGATGATTCCCTCGGGATTATTCAATCCGAATATCCATCCGTCACCGATTTCGAGCGCGATTTCCCATCCTTGTGCTTTGCATTGGCGACCGGTGTGGGCAAAACCCGGCTCATGGGGGCTTTTATCGCCTATCTGCACCTGGCGAGGAATATCGGTCATTTCTTCGTGCTTGCGCCTAACCTAACCATCTATAACAAGCTCATCACGGATTTCACGCCGAACACTCCCAAATACGTCTTTCAGGGAATAGGGGAATTCGCCGCGCACCCGCCGGAAATCATCACAGGGGACGACTATCAGTCCGGGCGCGGTGTGCGTCAGACGACTCTTGGTCTGCCGGGTTACGAGGATGATCGAATCCATATCAACATATTCAACATCTCCAAAATCAACACGGAGGTGCGAGGCGGCGCCGCTCCGCGCATCAAGCGCCTGTCGGAGTATATCGGACAGAGCTATTTCGACTATCTCGCAGGGTTGCCCGACCTGGTTCTGCTCATGGACGAAAGCCATCATTATCGCGCGAGCGCCGGGCTGCGTGCGATCAACGAACTGAAACCGATTCTCGGCTTGGAGTTGACCGCTACTCCTTTCACGGAAAAAGGCGCGGGCCAGCAGCCATTCAAAAATGTCATCTACTCTTACCTGCTGCACAAGGCGATGGAGGATGGGTTCACCAAGGAGCCCACAGTCGCCACTCGCGCCAATTTCGACCCGGCATCCGTTTCCGAGGATCGGTTGGAGATCATCAAACTGGAGGATGGCGTCCGTCTGCACGAGGATACCAAGGTTGAGCTGGAGGTTTACGCGCGCCAGCACGACAAACCCGTGGTGAAGCCGTTCATGCTGATCGTTGCGCAGGACACGAATCAGGCGGATACGAGTGA
>JAJZOL010000087.1 GCA_021811565.1 bacterium
CCTGCGCGGCGATAAGTATTTTGGTTTTGCTGGTCATGTTTGACATCCATATTAGTTAGGACTGGTACGTACTAATATGATAATCCAATTTAATTACAATGTCAATACCTTCTAAAAAAATTTTTACCCACGCAAAATTTTTATCTTCTCGGTGTGTCACCAACCCAAGGAATGACGACGGGTACAATGGAAACACGATTATATCGAAATGAGGTTAAGGTCATGAAAGATCCAAGATTTGAACGCTTATGCGAAGTGCTGGTGCAATACTCATTGAACGTGCAGTGCGGTGATAAAGTATTGGTGGAGGCTTTTGACATTCCCACGGATTTCACCGCCCAATTGATACAGACGATCGCCGACTCAGGCGGTTTGCCATTCGTTTCAACCTACCAATCCCCTGTTCTGCGGGCGCTATACCGCAACGCCTCAGACGAACAGATGAAGTTAATAGGGGTGGTGGAGAGCTCTCGAATGGAGAAAATGCAGGGCTACATCGGAGTGCGAGGCACACATAATCTATCGGAACTATCCGATGTCCCCGCCGAAAAGATGAAGTTATACGAAAAGTTATGGTGGCATCCGGTGCATTCGGAAATCCGCGTGCCGAAAACCAAATGGGTGGTCTTGCGCTGGCCTCATCCCTCCATGGCGCAGGCGGCGAACATGAGCACGGAGAGTTTCGAGGATTTCTACTTTCGAGTATGCACGGAGGTGGATTACGCCCGCATGCAGGAAGCGGCACAACCTTTAAAGGAATTGCTTGAAAAGACCGATCGCGTGCGAATCACCGGAGACGATACGGAGTTGGAGTTTTCCATCAAGGAAATTCCCGCCATTCCATGTTCAGGGAAAAGCAACATTCCGGACGGGGAGTTGTTCACCTGTCCGATTAGAGACAGTGTAAACGGTTATATCACCTTCAATGCGGAGACTTTGTACAGAGGCAGAATATTCAGCGGTATTCGATTGGAGTTTCAAAACGGTAAGATCGTCAAGGCTCAGGCGGGGTCCATGACCGATGAGTTGAACGCGATCCTTGATTCCGACGAAGGGGCTCGTTATATCGGTGAATGGTCGCTCGCATTCAATCCCGAGATTTTGAATCCAATGAAGGACATCCTGTTCGATGAAAAAATCGCAGGATCGTTTCATCTTACTCCGGGACAGGCGTATGAGGACGCCGACAACGGCAACCGATCCCAAATCCATTGGGACATGGTGAAAATTCAGAGGCCGGAATATGGAGGAGGTTGCATTTTTCTGGATGGGACGCTGATTAGGGAGAACGGTATCTTCATGCAGCCTGAATTGCAGGGATTGAATCCTGAAAATCTCGGTGGTAGTAACGTACAATAGAGGGATATAAAAAAAGGGGAGCAGGGTCGACCCGTTCCCTGCCCCAATATACGAAAGGAGAGATTCGATAGGATCTCGAATCCACCAATTGCTTAAGCGTTTTTAACTTTAACGAAGTTCCCGTGTTAAAACATTTTTTTCAGAGTTTTTTCATAAATGATTTGACTGAATGGATGACAATCACATGGCTGACGATTTACAAACAGCGCTGGAGGAAGCGCTTGAGAACAATCCTCGTTCCGATGAATTAAAAGAGATGATCCGTGCATTGAAAAGAAAACGAAAAGGATATCTCTTGGATTTGTCCACTTCGGAAGAGGAGAGGAAGAGCAGTTTGAAGGCGGCTATAAGCGACATGGACAGGCAGATTCACGTACTTAAGGAGGAGTTGGCGATCACTCAATTTGTGGAATACGAAGTGAAATCCGCAGTCCTTAAGGCGCAAGCGGATGAGAACCCGTATCTATGAAGACTCGTGAATCTGAACCAAGGATACAATGGGGAAAATAGGGTTTTTTCATGTTGCAACACCCAAGACAAGATAACCCTTCAGGGGACAAACTTTGCATCGTGGGCAAATCCTCGAGTAGAAAGACCTTTCTTCCGATCGCCTTTCTATTCGCGTTACTATTCCTGCCATCGCTGGCAATCTCGCACAACGTGAAGTCGTTTGGAGTTGTTCGCATAGGTAAAAAAACCGTTCTTCTGATTCGCAAAAGTATCGGTTCCATCTCCCCGAAAGATCGCGCCTCCATAGTCAACACGCGGATAATTCGCATTCTCACCGATCCCAAACTCGATCCCTCTCAAATACGAGTCGGCCAGTTGGATAAGAGCGACACGGTCGTTAAGCTTGGTGAGATGGCCATTATCGATGTCACTGCTTCCGACGCTGCGGCGGAGAATCTCTCCGTCAAACAACTGGCGAACGAATGGGCGGAGAGATTGCGCAAAGATCTAGTCAGTGCCAAGCCTTTTTATGCGGGGAGATCGAAACTCAATGTCAAAACTCTTGGCGAGCACCATACTCTGCTATTTGTCCTTGAGTTGATACTGCTCCTTGTCATGGCTAGAATATGCGGGGAGATTATGGCGCGCTTAAAACAACCACCTGTCGTAGGACAGGTGATTGCAGGAATCATACTAGGGCGTTCCATCTTCGGGTCTCTCCTCCCGAACCTTCATGAGCTTATCTTTCCGGTCTCCGCCACGCAATCCTATCTTTTGCAGATTATCTCCTGGCTTGGATCCATATTTCTTCTTCTCATCATTGGATTGGAAACCGATATCCGAATGATTCGCAGACAGGGCGGCATTGCCATCTGGACGACCATCGGGGGAATCGTAATTCCCTTTCTTTTAGGATTCGTCATAGGAGTGTTTTTACCTCCCGCATTTATGGCCGACACAAATGAACGTTGGATTCTCGCGTTATACCTCGCCACCCTCTTTTCCGTATCGTCCGTGCCCGTCGTGGCGAAATTGCTTATGGAAATGAATCTTCTCCGACGAAACATCGGACAGATAATCCTCGCAACAGCCATGGCTCAGGACACCATAGGATGGATAATGCTAGCGGTCCTTTCGGGATTTGCAAGCGGTTCCGTTTTCAATGGATTCACGCTTGCCAAAATAATCTGTGGAACCATCCTTTACATGCTCTTCGTCCTGACGGTGGGACAGCGCTTGGTCTCTTCCATACTAAGATGGGTCAACAATCACATTTCGGGGGTTTACCCCTTGTTGACCGCCGTCATACTACTCATGTTTTTAAGCGCCGGAATCACGCAGTTGATTGGCATCCATGCCATACTTGGCTCGTTCATGATCGGAGTCATTTTAACAGCCTCCCCTCTGATTAAAAAAAAGTGTTATTCATCCGATCGAAGCCATAACGATGAGTCTTCTCGCGCCCATCTTTTTTGCCGCAGCGGGTTTGAACGTGGACCTGGGTGTGATTATGCGACCACGGATTTTAATCATCACTCTGATCGTCATCCTGATGGCATCCGTTGGAAAGATCGTCGGATGCTATGCGGGGGGACGCAAAGGAGGTATGGGCTCCTGGGAATCTCTAACCATCGGTTTCGGTGCCATGGCGTACGGCGCGATGGGACCAATTTTCGGGATGCTGGGGTTGTCCATGGGGATCCTGAATGTGAATATGTTTTCAATCATCATTTTGATGTCTGTCGTGACAACCGCCATCACCCCGTTTCTTTTGAGACTGTCCATGAAGCATGTGAAATTCAGCGAGGAAGAGATCGTTCGCATTGAAAAGGAGGATGCGACTGCACAAAGCGCGCTTTACAGGGTGAAAAGGATTTTGATGCCCACCAGCGGCGGACCGCACACTCGTATGGCCGTACAACTCCTTCAAGGATTGGCGCATGATCATCCGATCGAAGTCACCGCTTTCCATACCGTCAAGGAGGGAATCATCAGCGGATCCAATATCTTCCCCCCTGAATTGGATATTTTACGGAAAACATCCAACGAAGTGATACTCCGAAAGACTTTGAAGGAGGATGTGGTCGAAGGCATTTTACAGGAGGCTAGCCTCGGATATGACATGGTGGTGCTTGGATGCGGCGCGGACAGTTCCTCCGGAAACGCAGTATTCGGATCCATTGCGGATTCTGTCGCTCATGTCCTTCCCATCCCTTTAATGGTGGTGCGAGATCCCAAATCGGAGGGGGAATGGCGCATGCGACGTGTTCTCGTGCCCACCAATGGGGTACGGCACAGCGAACAGGCGGTGGAACTCGGTGTCGCCCTGGCGCACGCCGCCGACGCCGAAGTGACGGTATTATGCGTAGCGGAGGAATCTCAAGATAGCGGTTTTCCTCAATCCATCATCAAGAACCAATCTGAAAAATTGGCTCATCAAATCGTCGAACATGCGGCATCCATGGGCAAAATCTTCGGTGTGCATGTGGAGACCGTGGTACAGACCGATTCCCATGCCGGGCGGAATATCGTGCAACTGGCACACGACACGGACACGGATCTGATACTCCTTACCGGCGTACCACGCCCCACCAAACAGTTGTTTCTAGGCAAGACCATCACATATATTCTAATGAACGCCCAATGCGCCGTAGCGGTCATCAAACCGGAAACGCGATAAGGACGGCGGTTCGCTCCACTTTGAAATGCTAATGAAAAAATGCCTTAAATGCCGGAGAAGGACGGACCGGGATTATTATTGGTATTGCGGGCATACGGATTTATACATATTCTGATCGTTGGCATCTTGCCTGACACACATATTATGGATAGGACTGTCGCATATGGCGGCAATGATAGATTAGTTTTAACGCCATGGCATGACTGTCAATAAACGCCAAGTAGCCCATGCCGCCTACACTGCCGAAGCGTAGGGATTTCTATGATGCTAATAAAATACATTGCCACAAGTGCTGATTCAGGATGCATTACGGTAACTTTATTTCATTACACTGTATGAGAATGGTATTATCATTTTATTCCTTGCAAATTATGGGATAGAAATGATGACAATGAATCTTATCAACAAGGTATGCCGTGTGGCAGTCTATGAGTGTCTCCATTCAAGATATTTCGTTTATTTAACACCACTTCTCTTGGCGGTGCTCTTTATGTTAACACCCGCTTTCCGTCCCGCCAGCGCCACCCCATATATTTTCGACCTAAATCGGGACAATCCTCAAATCATCTCGGGTTTTCTCCATTTGGGTTCCAATCGCGCTCCAAACGGCGAAATCCTCGGCGCAAACAGTCTTTACTACACGAAAAACGGCAAGCCTTGGCTCCCGGTCATGGGGGAGTTTCATTTCACGCGTTACCCTCGTTCCCAGTGGGAGCATGCTATTCTTCAGATGAAGGCTTGCGGCGTTAACATTGTCGCCACGTATCTCTTTTGGATACATTTCGAAGAGATTGAGGGGCGTTTTGATTGGAGCGGCAACCGTGACCTGCGTTACTTCGCTCAGCTCTGCGCCAAGCATCATATGTATCTATTCCTTCGTATTGGTCCTTGGTGCCACGGAGAAGTGCGTAACGGAGGTTTTCCGGACTGGCTGTTGAAAAAATGCCATCCGAGAACCATGGATCCGAAATTCCTCGCTTACGTGGACACCTGGGATCGTCAAATCGCCTCCCAAATATCAGGGCTGTATTTCAAGGATGGCGGACCGATCATTGGCGTGCAGATTGAAAACGAGTACGGTTTCAATAACCCGGCGGGATTGAAGTACATGCTCACCCTCAAACGCATGGCGGTGGATGCTGGTATCGATGTTCCTTTTTACACCGCCACCGGATGGCCGTCATCCGACCAAAAGCAACCGGAACTTATCCCCGTTTGGGGTGGTTATCCTGAGGCCCCTTGGGATCAAACCACCAAGGAGTTGCCCCCAAGCGGTGAATACCTTTTCCGACCTGTGCGTACGGATCCGCCCGCCACTGCATTTCAAAACAACATCGGGGGGTTCGATCCCGACACATACAAAGGATTTCTCTATCCTTACACTCTTGCGGAATTGGGGGGAGGAGTCCAGGACACCTATCATCGACGCCCGATTATCACAGCCAAGGATGTCGTATCCATGGCCTATGTGAAACTGGGCGAGGGGGCGAATCTCATGGGATATTACGTCTTTCATGGAGGATCAAACCCGATAGGAAAGCTATCCACAATGCAGGAATCGAGAGCGACGGGGTACCCAAACGATCTGCCAATAATAAGCTACGATTTCTACGCGCCGATATCGGAATGGGGGGAGCTAAGACCCTCGTACTACCAATACAAGGATTTGCATCTTTTCATTAACGATTTCGGCTCCCAATTGGCTCAGTGTTACGCCATATTTCCCAATCACGTCCCCACAAGCCCTACGGACACCACCACATTGAGGTGCTCCGTTCGAGCGCATGGAGACAGCGGTTACATATTCATCAGCAATTATGAGCGCGAAGTTGCCATGCGCAACATCCAGGGGGTTCAATTCGATCTGAAACTTCACAATGGCAAGGATATGATCGTTCCCGATAAGCCCTTCACAGTGCAAAAAGACGTAACCATGATACTCCCGTTCAACCTCACGATGAACGGGGCTACCCTGCGCTACGCCACCGCCCAACCGCTTTGTAAAATCTCCGTTGACGGAGACCCGCTTTACGTTTTCTTCACCCCCCCGGGAATATCCTCGGAATATGTCTTTAAGAGGGATGGGATTCGCAGGATTTGGACCAAAGACTCGTCGCTTCTCACTGACGCCAAAGATTTCCGAATTGCAAATATGAACCCCGGCGAAGGTTGTATACAGACCATTCTCCTCGCAAACGGACGAAAAATCCGTATCCTGACTTTAACCGACGCCGAAGCGATTGACTGTTGGAAGGCGGATGCGTGGGGCAGTGAGCGATTATTCATCTGCCGTCAAGGACTTACCTTCCCGGAGGCCGTGGTTCATGTTCATAGCGAGGGCAAGAACGTTTTTGATCTTGATGTCTATCCGCGCGCTATCAATATTCATTTCGACCGGATAGCGAGGATTGCGGTGTCCCATGAAGGCATCTTCACACGCTATAAGGTGACGGTACCGTTAAAACACATACCTGTCAAAATCAGGGAGCGTAATGACAATCCCACAGAGGAGGCGACAGGCGGATCCGACGCTCCACAGCCGGGCCCTCAATATGGACCGGTCTGGGAATACAAGCCCTTTGCACCGTACTGGCAAATAAGATTGCCGAAAAATTCCTTATCCGGATTAGCGAATGCCTATTTGAAAATCCATTATGTTGGAGACACCGCCCAAGCGTATCTTGGCGACACACTCGTTGCGGATAATTTCTATGCGGGCCCGCCGATGACCATAGGGCTAAACCGTTTCACCCCCGAGATATACAGAGAAGGCTTACGGCTGCAAATCGTGCCGCTAATCGATAAAAGAGATATCTATTTCCAGGATGACATACGCCGGACTCTGCTTCACAAGGTGGCGGCGAGCGTGAAAAGCGTCGCGGTCGTTCCGGAATATGAGATATCGATCACCGGTTCCGGTCATTCCAGTCGAAAGCGATCAACCGCGCAAAATCGCACTTTGAAATAGAAAAGATGATATCATGACGGACGAAAATCAAAACAGCGACGCTCTTTTCACGGAGGAGGAGACCGGATACGCATCCGACCTTCATGGTATGTTCACCGTGAATCATGATGCTCCTCTCGCTGCTCGCATGCGGCCGAAAACGCTTGAGGAGTTTCTGGGGCAGAGTCAGATTATCGGAGAACATTCCCTGCTGCGCACCGCAATTGTGAAGGACAAAATATTTTCGTGCATCTTCTGGGGCCCGCCTGGGTGCGGTAAATCCACGCTTGCATTTATTATCGCCAACACTTCGAAAGCCAATTTCGAGTGCCTTGGAGCCGTTACGTCCGGGACGCCCGAGTTAAGAAAGGTGATTGACAGAGCCAGAGAGATGCGCAGGAAAATGAAGCGCAAAACCATCCTGTTCGTGGATGAAATTCATCGTTGGAACAAGGCCCAGCAGGACGCCTTGCTGCCGCATGTGGAAGACGGGACCATCGCTCTGATCGGCGCCACCACGGAAAACCCATACTTTGAGGTGAACTCCCCCCTCATTTCCCGTTCGCGTATCTTCAAATTCGAAAGTCTGACGGAAGACGAGGTTAAGACGATCATTCTGCGGGCGCTTCAGGACACTGAAAGAGGGCTGGGGAGTTTGAACGTCACATTGGATGATGCGGCGTTGGAACATCTCCTGAATATTTCAAACGGCGATGCGAGAAATGCTCTGAACGCCTTGGAAGCCGCCGCTCTCTCCACGCCTCCCGATGAGGGCGGGGTTCGCCGCATTTCGCTTCCCGTAATAGAGGAGGCGGCACAGCAGCGAGCCTTAAAGTATGATAAGAAAAGCGATGAACATTATGACACGATCTCCGCATTCATCAAATCCGTGAGGGGATCCGATCCCGACGCGGCGCTGTATTGGCTTGCGAAGATGCTGCTGGCGGGGGAGGACCCCAAGTTTATCGCCAGAAGGCTCTGCATTCTCGCTTCGGAGGATATAGGCAACGCAGATCCAATGGGTATTGTCGTCGCCAATTCCGCGGCGCAGATTGTAATGTTTATCGGAATGCCGGAGGCCCAACTAACGCTGGCGCAAGCCACCACCTATCTCGCCACCGCTCCAAAGAGCAACGCATCTTACTTGGGCATCAGTAATGCCCAAAAAGCTATCAAGGAACAGGGACCTGCGCCTGTCCCGATGCATTTGCGGAACGCCCCGTATCCCGGACTAACTCAGTTCGGCATCGGGGTGGGTTATCTCTATCCGCACGATTTTCCAGGTCATTGGACAGATCAGGAGTACCTTCCACCGGACGTAAACGGAACGCCGTTTTATCGGCCTTCGCATGAGGGCAGAGAGGCGCGCATTGCCGAAAGGATGGAGGAACTGAAAAAAAGACGTAAAAACTACAACGAAGGGAGTTGAAATGAGCGTCGGAATGGAATCAATTCGGACACAGCTTCGGCATTTTAGGAGAGGATTTCGTCATTTCTCCATGATTGCCGGGGAAGTACTGCTTACGCTGATCCTCGTTCCACCCGTAATCGCTCAGGGTGAAAACATCATGAAGCAATCATCAAAGCGCCCACCCGATCCAAATCAAGTCTTGGAGAGAACTAGCTTTCAAACCCATTCACCGTGGGATCCGATGATAGATTTACGCTCGGACGTGGTGATGTGTTATGGGGTGTTGCCCGCCGATGTCGCGCGCATCGCCAAATGGCGAGACGAAGGATATATCGTACAAGTAATGACAGGGGTGGCATGGGGTGCGTATCAGGATTATCTTTACGGGCGTTTCGATGGTGTGAACCATGTCGATGAGGCGCAAACAGATAAAAACGGGAATGTCATATCCCATGGCGGAGACATTTACTACATGTGCCCCGGAATCAATTACGGCAAGTTTCTCAGCGTTGGAGTCAAGCGAGCGCTGGAGGCTGGGGCGGAGGCGATCCATCTGGAGGAGCCCGAGTTTTGGGTGCGAGCCGGATGGAGCGCGGGATTCAAAAGAGAATGGAAAGCGTACTACCACGAAGACTGGGTGCCGCCGGACACCTCGCCGGAAGCGCAATACAAGGCGTCGCTGTTAAAATACTATCTGTATCGACGCGCACTGACACAGATATTCGATTTTGTGAAGGAATATAACAAGGAGCATGGCACCCACGTGAAATGCTATGTCGCCACGCATAGCCTGATCAACTACTCCAGTTGGGGAATTGTCAGCCCGGAATCGAGTCTGATGAAAGTTGGGGCGGACGGATATATCGCTCAGGTATGGACAGGGACCGCGCGAACCCCGAACCTTTATGATGGCGTTCAAAAGGAGCGGACCTTCGAGACGGCATTTTTGGAATATGGAGCTATGATGAATATCGTCCAATCCACCGGAGGAAGGGTATGGTTTCTTAACGATCCGGTGGAGGATGATCCCAATCACTCTTGGCGCGATTATAAAACCAACTGGGAAAGCACCCTCACCGCCTCACTGCTATGGCCTCAGGTCTGGCGATACGAGGTGATGCCTTGGCCGGAAAGAGTGTTTCACGGAACCTATCCGACAAAGGATGTAACGGAGCGGATAGCGGGCGAGCCGGTCACCAAGGAGCCAATTCCTCCTGCATACGCAACGGAACTGATGACAGTCATCAACGCACTGAATCACATGAAGCAGTCAGAGGTGAAATGGAAATGCGGTACGAGAGGCGTCGGAGTGGTCGTGTCCGACACGATGATGTTTGAACGTTATGGTCCTTCGGCTTCCGATCCTCATCTCGGATCATTTTTCGGTCTGGCTTTACCGCCATTGATGCATGGCATGCCGGTGGAACCCGTCCAATTGGAAAATTCACCTATCAAAGGGTTCCTGAAACCCTATAAAATCCTTCTAATGACTTACGAGGGAATGAAACCCATGGAGCGGGAATACAGCACGGCGATAGCCGATTGGGTCAAACAGGGAGGGGTGCTGGTATTCGTGGATGACGATTCCGATCCGTTCAACGCCATCAAATCCTGGTGGAATGAGGGATCGAATGCATACGCCAATCCTCGTGAAGCGCTCTTCGCGCAAATGGGGATGGCGGAAAACTCCAAGCCCGGATCCCATAAAGTCGGCAAAGGCTGGCTGATCTATGATCAATCCAGCCCGGCAAAACTGACATATCAGACGAACGGCGCAAACCATGTTCGAGTGTTGGTCCATATGGCTTGCGAAAAGGCTCACCTACCGTATCACACCACGAACTATATCATTCTGCGAAGAGGACCCTATGTAATCGCATCGGGATTGGATCAGTCCCTGCCTCAATCCCCGCATATTTTACACGGTCATTTCATCGACCTCTTTGACGCCAATCTGCCGATACTATCCTCGGTGATACTGAATCCCGGGAGTCGGTATCTGCTTTTGGATCTCGATTACCATAAAACCGATTCTCCGGAAATATTGGCGGCTGCGTGCAAAACGCTTGGCGCCAGACGGTTGCCCAACGGAGGATATCGCTTTTACGCCGAAGGTCCTGATAACATAACCGCCACAATCAGAATGCGGTTTGACAGGGAGCCTCAAACGGTGCAAATGGACGGAAAAGATATCCTTGTCGAGGATTGGAAATGGGATAAGGAATCAAAAACGCTCTGGATGAGATTTCCAAACTCCTCGGATGGTCATTGGATCACCGTACGCTAACAATGTTCCATGACGAGCTAACCCCTCCGTCTTGAATGCATACAACCCATCATGACGGAGGGGTTAGGAACGCCGCACTTTCACCATCCCCACTTTATGTGTTGGCAATCCCGAGGGGGGAGGAGCCAGCTTAGGCAAAATGATGGCATCCAAAGCGCGCACGCTCGGAGATACCAATATAATCCGTGATTCAAAATCCAAATACTGCCCGGGGGATATGACGGTTGGATTTCCATCGGATTTCAAAGTGGCTCCGAGCGCGTAGTATTCCGTGCCCGGCACTTGCATAACGGGATCATCCCGCCATTGGGGCAAGGAAGGGCAGTAAGGACTCCGCACGCCCACTGTGATATTCCCCCAACGAGCAATGGACATCCCTTTCACCACCATCCCTTGATCGCTCGAAGGGGGCGGAATGGTTGCGGGAGAGGCTTGGGGTGACGCCGCGCCGGTGTTATTGTTAGCCGCCTGGGGGGATGTGACGGCGTTTGCGGCGGGCGGGGGATTGTTCGCGGCGCCGTTGGCAATTGAATTCCCGCCAAGCACTTCCGTTGGAGAGCCAAAACTGCTGTCGCCCGCCATGAGATCGCATAAGCGCACGCCATACAGGTTCATGGGTTTCAATGGGGTAAGGCGGAAGTTCACACGAAGCAATGGGGAATTATCCTGCAATGAGAATGTTATCGTCGCCCCCCACCTCAATCCTATGACGCCATTGAGCGTTAAAATTGCGAACTGCTTGCTGTTTTGAACCTTCATATCATTGATTCGGAACACTTCCCACCACGGAATTTGCGAGCCTTCTCCGGAAAAAGTTGCGGCTATCGGCAAGCTCACACCAATCATCCGCCAACCCATTCCTTCCCTGCAGGAGAGGAAAAGCGCTCCTACGGAGGTATCCGTCATGCGAACAGCCACGCGCATGCGTTGATTTTCAATAACCCCTTCGTTTTCGTCGGCTACCGCCTTTGGACCGTTCACCATATGCCCGTTGTTGTGATAGGGAAAATCGCTGAAATGATAGATTGGAATCACCTTGGCTTCAGGTATAAAGTTATTTCCCTGAATAGCCATGGCGGCGACCAGAGGGCCTTGCAACGATGTGGGTTGAACCGTCCATTGGAAACTAGCCTCGGCTCCGGGATTGAGTTGCGGCACGTTACTGATATTATCCGCATTTGCATACACCATGCCGGAGAGAGTATACACGCGGGCGATGAACTGATTAGCGGGTATGGGGGTGGTTCCGTTGTTGCGCAAAACGCCAGCCAAAGTCAGGTTATTCATGCCGACAGCAAAGGGCTTGACAGGAGCGAAACCCATAATTTGCAGTGGACATGGCTGAAGCGGGGAGGCGGGTGATGTTGGTTGCGCCTGAACCGAGGCGGAACAAAATAAGATACACACCGACAAAGCTACAAAAACGCTTCGTCCAAACGGATCGTGAAGTCTAAGCGAACGCATCATAATACGATTAGTTTACCCGTTATTTCAGTAGCCTCACAGGTCGACGCCGTTAATAGTCAAGTGAAAACGGCATCCGAGAACCTCCGCCGCCTTCCGGCACATCACCATGCGCATCATGAATATTTCAAAGTATTCCATCACCGTGGCGGACGTCATGTCTATAGTTAACTCCAACGTAATGGTTTTGGCTTCCGCATCCACGGTGAGGTGAGATTTCTGAACGGCGTGATTGACGCGATCGTGAATATCGAACGTTTTAGGATCAGGGTTCTGAACCCGGGTGAAATGGACATCGGATTTGTCGGCGAGTATCACAGCCGCCGTGGTGATGTTAATCGGCTCCCCCTCAGGCTCTTCATGATTGCCGATGGCGCCGATGATGGTGCCGATCTCCTCGGCTTCAAACCCCATCTCCTCAAGCAATACGAAGGACATCGTAGCGCCTATCTGAGGATGCGAAAAACGGCTTACCACATTCCCGATATCGTGCAGATATCCGGCAATCGAGGCTACCTCCGCCGTCCTTGAATCGTACCCCAAATCCAACAGGGTGTTTCGCGCGATCGCAGCGCTAAGCGCTGCGTGACGCTGGCCGTGCTCGGTGTATCCAATGGCGTTCATCTGCTCGTTGGCTTTTTCTATGTACACTTTGACTTTGTTGCTGGATCGAACATCCCTGAGAGTGGGATGATCATTTTCCAATGAATTGATTTGGGTAATAGTCATCTTCTATTCCATTTGTTTTAATGATCATTGCAACAGATTCATCGACTGCGGCTTTATGGATTACAAACTCATAAATCCTCTATATGGAACTAATCGGTTTCATCGCTTACCATGGATTTCGTCTTCCCTCGGGAGGGATGACGCATTATCCATTCGCTTTTAAACTCCGCAAAGTTTCCCGTTGTAATCGCCTCGCGGATATCCCTCATCAATTGTGCGTAGAAAGAGAGATTGTGATATGTCATCAATCGGCTTCCCAAAATCTCACCTGCGCGAAAGAGATGACGGATATACGCCCGCGTATGCTTGCGACACACTTCGCATCCACAGTTAGGATCAAGCGGCGTAAAATCCTCCGCATAGCACGCATTGCGCAGATTCAGCACTCCGCAAGAGGTGAAAGCCTGAGCGTTTCGCGCGTTGCGGGTGGGCAGAACGCAATCGAACATATCCACTCCGCGTTCCACCGCATCGAGAATATCCTCCGGATTTCCAACCCCCATCAGATATCGAGGTTTGTCTTGCGGCAACAACTCGATGCAGCGCTCCACCACTTCGTTCCGGATCTCCCGGTCCTCACCAACCGCCAAACCGCCAATGGCGTAGCCTGGCAAATCCATATCCGCAAGAAAGGAGGCGCTCTCCTTGCGTAATTCCGGATATACGGATCCCTGCACGATGCCAAAAAGCGCTTGAGGGTAACCTGCGGTTGCAAGCCCTTGAGCATTGGCGTGCGCCTCAAGGCATCGTTTCGCCCATCTATGCGTGCGGTCCAACGCCTCCCGCGCATATCCGACTTCGCATGGATACGGCGCACACTCGTCAAAAGCCATTATGATATCCGCGCCGATTTTTTCCTGAATCTCCATAACGATTTCAGGAGTGAACAGATGGCGCGAGCCATCCAAATGGGATTGAAACTGGACCCCGTCTTCGCCGATACGCCTCAACCCCTTCAAGCTGAATACCTGAAATCCCCCGCTGTCGGTGAGCAACGCACCATTCCATCCTTCAAAACGATGCAAGCCTCCTGCGGATGAGATCAAATCCTCTCCCGGACGGAGATGCAGATGGTAGGTGTTGCCCAGGATGATGTTGTAACCTATGGCTTCCAGTTCCCCGGGTGTCATCGCCTTGACGGTACCCTGCGTACCAACCGGCATGAAAACAGGTGTCTCAATATCAGCATGTGGCAGATGCATAACGGCTGTGCGCGCATGCGTGTTCTTATCCCGAACCTTAATATCTAACCGGATTTTCAACCTCCTAACATGCAAACAGCGGAATGGCTCGATAAGACCTCCTATCAAGCCATTCACGCAGTCAACTCATATAAGCGAGACCGATGCACGCGGCTTCGCCCTATTTTGTTTTGGGTAACTCCTTGAGGAGATAATTCACCGCAGCTTCCAGTTGGCTATCCTTGTGTTCCGCGATGTCTTTTGGAGTGATATCCACTTCAATATCGGGTTTCACGCCGCGATTCTCAAGGTCTTCGCCATTCAAGAGGTACCATCCCCACATCGGTATGCGGAACCCGGTGCCATCCTGTAGTTTATCGTCATAGGTTCCGATGACGTATCCCGGAGTGGGCATCCCAATGATTTTCCCAAGCTTCAAAGCCCTGAAACCGGCTGGGAAAATCTCCGCATCGGATGCCGAATTTTGATCGATCAGCAACACGATGGGCTTGCTCCATTGCTTGTATGGCTGCGAAGAGGGCGGAGCGTCTCTCGGCTCGGTGTAAGCGTACTCTTTTCTGCTTAACTGCGCCAGAATGTCGTCATGCGTGCTACCACCTCCGTTGTCGCGAATATCCAGAATTAAGCCATCCTTATTTCGGTATTTATCCCAAAGCTCTCTCTCCATCTTTTTCAATGAGGGTTGATCCATTGCCCGTATATTGATGTAAGCCAATCGATTATCGGACAGTTTGTTCACCAACTCCCGATTCTGATGAACGATCCTCTCATATTCCAGATCAAACCACTTACCGAAGTTGATCGCTTTCAGTTTGACCGTTCTCGCTCCAGTGGTGTCGGGCTTTGAATTGACAAGCAGAGTGACATCCTTCCCGGCTTTGCCGAGGAGATACTTGTACATGCTTTCATTCCATGAAACGTCGTGTCCATCAATCTGCATGACGTATTCGCCAGGCTTAACTTTTGGACCCAAATCATCATCGGGTCCTTTCGGCATGTAATCCGTAACTTTCAAACCCGGTCCGGGATAGCTCTCGTCGAACGTCAAGCCCAAATCGGCGGTTTGCGGGAACGATGGGCCGGGAGCGGGACTGATTTCACTGTGCGAGGAGTTAAGGGTGCCCACCATCTCCGACAGCACTGTGGCGAACTCCTCGGGCGTCCCGACGGAAGCAAGAAATGGCTCATACTCCTTGCGAACCGCATCCCAGTCGGTACCGTGCATGGTGGGATCGTAATAGCCCACTTTGAGCAATCGCCAGAAATCGTTGAACTCCTCAAGCCGCTCCTGACGCAAATCCTTTTCCATGCTGGCATCAAATGCGATATTTTGGATGGATCCGTTCGATCTTGTGATGAGTCTCACGGTTCCATTTGGGCCTAGCGCCCAAAACTTATCGGAATCCTGAGCAAAGCGAGGCATCCCGACCGCTTGGTTGTCGGAGGTGATTTTTGTGACGCTTCCTCCGGTCACAGGCACCGACCAGTAATTCGAACCGCTAACGAACACCACCGTTTTTCCATCGGGAGTGAGTTGGAATCCCTGCGTGCCTTGCGTGGTGATCCTTTTAGCTCTGTTCTCAATTCCCTGAAAGTCGATTGTCACAGTGACCGGCTTCTTTTCCTCCGGCTTTTTCGCCTTGTCGGAAGAGGAATCATCATCGTCCTTCTGACGTTGCAATGGCACCTCGTAAACGTCATCCTGTCCGTCACGATTGGAGAAAAACACCAGATACTTGCCGTCGGATGTCCATTCCGGGGAGAGATTCTCCTGAGGATATTGGGTTACATTCACTTCCTGCCCGCCGGCGGCTGGAACAATCCAAGTGTCCCAGGTGTTTGTGGGATCTCTGCGGGAAAAAGCAAGCCATTTGCTATCAGGCGACCAGGAATAATCCGTGATACCGATATCGAAAAGATTGTTCCCATCGGATTTAGCCACACGCAGCGGCGTACCGGTGCCGTCGGATTTAATGACATACAATCCCCCTTGCTTGCCGCTTCGCAGGTAGGAGATATATTTGCCATCCGGAGAAAACATCGGATTGTTCTTATCCGTATCGTCCTCCGCGATTGTTTTGATGTCCTTGGTTTTCACGTCTATGGTGTAAATGTTATAGTAGACCTTTTGATTGGAGACGAAGACGAGTTTTGAACTATCGGGAGACCAGGTGATATCAAAATTCTTTGCTCCATTTGAAGTCAGTCTCGTGGCGTCCCCCCCCTTGTCTGAGGGAATGGTCCAAATATCGCCCCGTACCACCAACGCCAATGTCTTGCCGTCAGGGGAAATCTCCGCCTCCGTGGCGTTATTCGTCAGGTTCAAGTGAACGATATTGTTTACGCGATCATCGGTACGGATGATAATTGGAATGAGCTTCGAAGGTCCGCCTGCGGTCGGTACGGTATAGATATGACCGCCTCTCTCATATACGATCTGCTTGCCATCGCGAGAGATATCCGGATATCGTATGGTGTTGTCCTTCCAATCGGTTACCAACGAGGGTTTGCCCCCTGTGGCGTCTATTTTGACGACATTCTCCACCCCTGGCGTTAGTTGATCTGAGATGTAATAGATATGCTTTCCGGTGGCGCCGTACATCGGCCACATGTCGTTGCCAATGTAATCGGTCACCTTATGGATATCCCCCGTCTCCAAATTCTTGGTGTAGATATCGAAGTTTGCGGAGCCCTTATACAGCGGTCTCCACCAGTAAGCGATGAGTCCGCAACGATCGTATGCTATGGTTTTGCCATCCGGCGAATAGACCCCGTAACGAGTGAACATGTCATCGTGAGTTAGAGTCTTCACCACGCCCGTGCGAACGTCAATCTCGTATTGCTGGCTGAAACGCGTATCTCGCATGGAGGTGAAAAGGATTTTCGTGCCGTCGGGCGACCATGCGTTCGGAAAATTGCCGACGGAGTCATAGGTGATTTGCCGCGCCTCGCCGCCTTCCGCAGGGATGATGTAAATTTGGTATCCTCCGTCCCTGTCCGATGCGAACGCAATCCATTTGCCATCCGGGGACCAGCGGGGATAGCTATTCAATGCGGGAAAGATAGTAAGTCGCGTCGCCACGCCGCCTGTTGAAGGAACCGTCCAAAGATCCCCCAAATAGCTAAAGCAGATGGTACTACCATCCGGGGAAATGGCTGGATTGCGCATTCCAATCGCGGGTTTGTCCGGGGGCACGGGAAGCAGCGCCCCTTGAGGATAAGCATTGGTGATAGAGATGACAAGAAGCAGAACGGCTAAGACGTGGAAAGTTCTCATTCAATTCCCCCATAAGTTGCTCAGATCAACGTTGGATAATTCACAGGATCATTCCCTCCTG
>JAJZOL010000089.1 GCA_021811565.1 bacterium
ATCGGCAGGTCGTTCTCAAAACGAATCCTTCCATTCATGTTCTCAGAGACGACATGAAACCCGCTCAATTCGCTGATCGGCCAGGCATCCGCATCCAGAATGCCATGCCGGCCGGTTTCCTGCAAGGCAATGAACGTTCCGCCCCGTTCCATGTACTTGCCGATCGCGGTAATTGTGTCCGGTCCCATGATCCGCGTATCGGTGTCGAAGAGGATCGGGTACTCGTCCGCAATGCCCTTCGCGAGCATGGTTTCGCTGATATAAACGTTGTCGTAATGAGCGGCATGTAGCTCGCCTTTGCCAATATCCCAATTCCAAAGGCTGTGGTTCTTTTTCGGATCAAGCAGATTGCTCTCCGAAGTAAAGAAAATGGCGATATCAGGTTTTACCGGGAGCGCCTTGCCAACCAATTGTATCCTGCGAAGGTTTTTTGTGAACCAGCCGGACTTTTCTTCGAAGGCGTAAAAGCAGTAAGGATCCCGCAGAAATACTAGGCTCCCCTCGCCATTAATCGTTGCCCAGTTCAGCATCCTGTCGAGGCTGATCGTCCATACCTCCGTATCAGGATTGGACGTGTCGCCGGATGGAAGCCCACCGGGTTCACACGAACCATAGAATCCGCCCGCGTATCCCAGCCGCCCATTCATCGGGTTGTAATTCGCTTCATAACCAGTATCCTGCATGCTCCCCCCGCTCCGACTCAAGGCGTCTCCCTGACAATCTTTGACGCTGAAGGATGTGGCGGGAATCACAAGAGGTTTGTCCGGGTCGATGCTCCGGGCGAATGTCATTGCACCAGTCTCTTTCCTGTTAAGCTCGTGCAGCCGCCATTCAAACATATCCACATAGCGCGCGTTCTCTTGTTTTCCAAGATACGGATAGGTTTGAGGTTGACTGGCTGTGAGAAATACGGGGCCATTGATTACCCCGCCGGGAGCGGACAACACGAGGGAATTGACTCCGGGGATCAGCAGTCCGGTCACTGATATCACTATGGGACCATCAAATGGGTCAACCGTTGAACTGACTTTTCCAAGGCTCTTGCCGTTCAGCCAGAGTTGATACTGCTTCCACCCCGGGCTGTTGATATTGCATACCAGATAGACATCCTGGCCGGGATTTACCGCCAGCCATTTACTGGGGTCGAACGTGGTGCGCCAGAACGCGGGTTCGGATGGCAGAGTGAGCGCCTCCTTGCTTTCTGGCGGCATGAGAACAGGCGTCCATCCTGGTGCACCCTCGGCCGGCATGTCCAAGTCGCCCGTTTCCACCTTTTTCCACAACCAGTTATCATGGATGCGAAAAGAATTGGAATCCAGATTGCCGAAAAACTCGAAGGGATCGGCCAGGGGAACGTCATTCCAGGTCTTAAAGTACCCCTCATCCCCATGCCAGCGTTCTCCCAGATTCTTCAGGCTGTACCCACGAACATCCCGCAGCCAGCGATGGAAGGCTTCAATTCCCACCGATGAGTAGCCATAGTGCCCCTGAATATCCGGATCGAAGTATGACTCATATATGTAATCTCCGCAATACAATTGCCAGCCTCCCATGGACGGGTTGTCCCGATAGCGAAGCATCATCTCTTTTAATAACTTTAGGCTGGTTTGCTTCCGTTGTTCCATCGTCATCCCGAAACTCTCGGGTACGCCGCCCTCATTCCATGCTCCAAAGGTGAAACTGATCGGACTGCACTCGTCGATATAGTTTGGCCACTGTCGTTGCGCCCAGTCTGGCCATGCCCCTGTGCCGATCGCCAGCGAATACATTTGGTCGTTTTTCTCGGCCAGAGCGAAGTCGGCATTTAATTCTGGAAGGAAGGTCATTATTCCCTCGGCCGGCAAGTAGACGAAGCCGCCGCCATCGGTCATTCCTCCAGGGAAAAATTTCCCCGTAAATTCGAAGCGTTCCTTATATCGGTACTTATTTTCCGGGTGTATGCCCAGAGTGTCGCATTTGACTGCGCGAAGATCATAGAAATCGAGATATTTGGGATGGGGTTTGGACGGCTTAAAAATAGCGCCTGCTAACTTCAGCAGCTTTTCCTTTTTCGCCCGGGCCAGAACCTCCCTTTCATCCCTTCCTCCAAGCACCAGCACCTGATTCCCGTAGCGCGCTGCAATCATCGCCCCATAGGGTGGATTAAGATGCACGACCGCCTTTGCACCGCCAGCTCCGAGCGCGGCAGTCCTTTCCCGGTGGTTATTGCCCGCATCCCAGAACATATCCGCAAGCAGCTTGCCGAGCAATATGTCCGCCTTTCTGGCGTTCTCACATATAAACTCGGAGCGAAACGGAGTTATTGATGCACGCACTTTGCCATATCCGCGCAGATCGATGGAGGAGATACCTGAATGAGAGTTAGACTTGGTGGCCGCGGCAAACAAAACGGGAAGCGGCTGTAAACCTGCAGTGATAGCACTTGCGATAGCCGCGCCGGACTTTAAAAAATCACGTCGGGTCAAAATTCGCATGGATATTCACTCCTCCTCTCATTCATTATATGTTTCGGGATTGCGGGTTTGGCTTGACCATGTCCGATCCGGAATTCCGAGCCTGTGGTTGGCGATGCGAGCCATCACGAAGAGCAGGTCGGATAGCCGGTTAAGCAATCGGATTACCTCTGGGTTCATTTTTTCCTTTTGCTGCAATAAAACGCAATGTCTCTCCGCCCTGCGGCATATCGCTCTTGCGAGATGCAGTCTTGCGGAGAGAGCGGATCCACCGGGAAGAATGAAGTTTTTCAGTGATGGCAACTCATCCTCCAGGCGATCAATTGATTTTTCCAGAGGGGCGATATCCGAGGGGGAGATTCGGGTGATGGAATGGGAAGTGACATCGGGAGGAGCCGCCAAATCGGCGCCCACCTGAAAGAGAAGGTTCTGGATGTCATCCATGAGTGCAATCAGTTCAGCGTCGTCGCAATCGCATTTCGCCAATCCCATGGCGCTATTGAGTTCATCCACATCGCCGTAAGCCTCGATACGGGGATTCTCCTTGCCCACGCTAGAGCCTCCCGCGAGATGCGTGCGCCCCGTGTCGCCAGTGCGGGTGTAAATACGATGCCTCATCCTGTCACCCCTTGAATAAAGGGATGAGTCCATAGCCAACGGCAATGCGCTCTTGCAGGCTATGTCTCATCCCTCCGTTATTTAAGTATTGTAGATATAGACGGTTCCCATAGGGATGTGCCGTCTTTAACGCATCAACTATTTGCCTTTGAAGAAATCAGCGTTCACCTCTATGTATCTTTCCCATTCCTTCGGCACGTCGCTATCGGCGAAGATTGCCGATACGGGGCATTCCGGCTCGCACAGACCGCAATCGATGCACTCATCCGGGTTAATATAGAGCATATCGTAAGGTTCGGCGCCCTCTTTGATGCAATCCACAGGGCATACCGCCACGCACGCCTTGTCCTTCACTCCAATACAGGGTTCCGCAATAATATACGCCATTGGACTTTTAGCCTCCTAATTAGTCGTTTGTGATACGATTTACTATACTCATCTTTAGCTATTCGTTGCAAGTAATACAGCGCTTTATAGCTTAGCTTCTTTTTTTTACGATAAACAATGCGCGGTTGTTCTAATATTGTATGCATGACTGAAAGAAATGGTTAAGGAAGTGGCTAATCCTTTGTCAAAATAGATAATTCCTCTTTCAGGTAACGCATGCCATGCTTCAACGCCTCCCTCCCCTCCATTCCGCCTGTTAGAACCATTGGAGGTATGAGTTTCCCCACTCTCAGTTTTATTTTACTCCACGCTCGCTGAGGTTTTAGGGAGCCATAGGGAACTATAGCCTCGGTGCCTATCAATCCGATGGGGAGGATGGGCGCTTGTGTATGAAGGGAGATCATCACCGCACCTCCGCTCATATCCTGCATCTCTCCGGTTTCGGTTAATTGCCCCTCCGGGAACATGCATACAGCCTCCCCGGCTCTCAACAAGCTCTCCGCATGCCGAATGGCCTTGCGGTCAGCCGACCTTGGATTGACTGGAAACACCAGTATGTTTCTCAATATCCAAGCCGCCAACGGGGCGCTGAACAGTTCCGATTTTCCCATGAAATAGATCGGTCTTTTTGTGGACAGGGCGATGAGGGGAGGGTCCGCGAGGCTTCTATGATTCGCCACGATCAATACGGACCCTTTCTCCGGGATTCTTTCCACCCCCTCCATTTCCGTCTCGGCGTAAACCCAAATGACAACTCGGCACCCCGCCAAAATGATGGATCTAAGCATGGAACTCACTGACACAATAATAAACCTCGCCCTCGATATGAATTAAAAGCGAATGACGGGAATACCTCTTCAACGCTTCCGCAAGCCTGTCAATATCGATATGACCGCTATTTTCCCAAAGTCTCCCAGCCTCGATTATTGAGATCACGATAGATGATCGCTCCGAAGAGAAACCCGCCGACAAATAATCCCAAACCGAGAGCATACTGTTCCAAGATTATATAGCCCGTTCCAAACAAGAAGCAGTAGACCATCGCAACGCTGCTAAGCCAATCGAGCAGGTTGAAAAGCCCGTCCTTGTCCGTTTGAACCTCTGGTGCCGCCTTTGCAACCGGTCCCCACATGGACGCATTGGGGCGCACCTTGCGATAAAAACTGAGGAGCACCTCCATATCCTCCGGTTGCGTCAGCATGGTCACGATTAACCATACGAGAGTGGTGATACTTACGGTCCAGAGTACAAGATGGGCGAACTGAACAGGCTGCGCATCGCTTAAATGAAATACGTATTGCAGAGTGAGAGAGGTTATGAATGCGGCGATCATCGCCGAGACCTCGCTCCAAGCGTTGATCCTCCACCAAAACCAGCGCAGGATATACACAAGCCCTGTACCAGCTCCCACAGCGATAAGGAATTTCCAGGCGTTTCCAATGGAACTCATGTAAAACGTGACAATGGCGGAAAGAATCATCAGGATGATTGTGACCACCTGAGAGATAACGACATAGTGCCGCTCCTCTCCATCCTTCACCATGAAGCGACGGTACACATCGTTCACGAGATAGCTGGCGCCCCAGTTCAATTGTGTTCCAATGGTGGACATATACGCGGCGGCGAATGCCGCGAGCATCAATCCTCGCAATGCGGCGGGCAGGTAGCGAACCATGATGATGATGTAGCCGGTTTCCGGATCCTTCAAAAACATTGGGTTGTGCTGAAGCTTTACGACAGCGACCAATGCGACAACGATCCAAGGCCATGGGCGCACGGCGTATTGGGCGATATTGAACCAAAGGGTCGCCAAAAGAGAGTTTTTCTCGTCCTTGGAGGAGAAGATTCTCTGAGCGATGTATCCGCCTCCGCCGGGTTCAGCTCCGGGATACCATGTCGCCCACCAGTTTACCGCGATGTAGACGAAGAAAGTGATCATCGGCATCCAGGCGGAATGCATGTCCGGGAAGAAAGCGAGGACGGAACCGTTCGCGCCTCTTGACTTGTTCACCTCGTGCAGTCCTTGAAGGAGGGAACCCATTCCCCCTGTGGCTTTCACTGCCAGAACGGCGAGAACCGTCACCATGCCCATTTTCAGAACGAACTGGAAAAGATCGGTCACTAACACCCCCCATAGTCCGGAGAGAGTTGAGATGGAAGCGGTTAGGAACATCATCAGGATGCAAACGACTAACGCCTCCATTTTGGTAATTCCGAGGGTTAACTGCATAATTTTGACGATCGCAAGATTAACCCAGCCAAGGACGATCAAATTGATGGGCAAACCGAGATAGATCGCGCGAAAGCCTCGCAGGAAGCTTGCCGCCGGGCCACTGTATCGAATCTCAGCGAACTCCACATCCGTCATCACCCCGGCGCGACGCCACAATCGGGCGTAGAAGAAGACGGTAAGCATTCCGCTGAACGCCATGCTCCACCATATCCAGTTGCCGGCGATGCCGTTTTTCGCCACGAAGCCTGTCACCGCCAATGGAGTGTCAGCTGCGAAAGTGGTTGCCACCATGGATGTCCCTGCGAGCCACCATGCGGCATTTCGACCGGAAATGAAGAACTCGCTCATATTCTTGGTGGCTCTTTTGCGGTAATAAAGACCGATTGCAAGGTTAAAAACGAAATAGAGCGCGATAACAACCCAATCCGTAATGGTTAATTTCATTGATGCGCCATACCTCCTCCCGGATTATTAAATCATTAATGCATATTTCCAACCGGCGTTATGGCGTCCAATCCACATCTTCACGAAAAAAGCATCGAAGTGCGTCTTGGCGGTGTGCGATAGGATCGCTGTTCAAAATCTATCGAATCGATCTCGCGGATATGTTCGCCTTTTCCCACGCCTTCCAGCTTTGATAAAGCGAGGCGACGGAATTCCATGTGTTCGGCGTAACATCCGCATAAGTTAGCAGGTTGGAGGTCGAGCCGCCGCCCTCCACTCCGACGCCTCCCATGCCGTCACCGGGACCGGCGCGCAGAGTGGCATCTCCTTGAGGGGAGACAAGCCCGAGAGTGAAGCCATCGGAACGATATTTCGCCACCCAAGGGGCCTGATCCGCGATACTCATATCGCCCTCCTGCGGCAAGGGACCGGTTTTGCCATCCGCATAACGGTATTGACCGGGGGTGGGGGAGCTTGAACCCATAACGGCGGGGTCGTCGTAGTTCCAAAAGAAGGAGACCGGTTCGCCGAAACGTGTTTCATACCAACCGTCTCCGGCGAAGAAGGAAAGCAATTTGTCGAATCCATCCGAGGCTTTGCAATCTATTTGGACGCAGAGGGGTCCTTTGAGGATTGGCTGAAGATTGAAGGTTGTCTCACGCTCGCTTCCCACGTCGTCGAATCCATGCCATTGGGTATCCCCCGGCATCGTAACATCCCGCCCCTTCAACGCCGTCACATCGAAGCGATAGATATGTGCGCCCTCCTTCCCCAGAAGGGCGCGATATTTTGAGTTTTCTATCCACAATCCGCCTTTGATCTGCGTTGCGATGGATAGGGTGACAGGGTTCTCCACGTGTGCGGGGGTGTTGTCCAAGGCGAAATCCAGGTTTCCCCCCAAGCCCGAAGGGATGATAAATGTGAGCAGAGTCTCTTTGTTGTTGAGATGGTTCACCTGGCAGGGAAGTTCGCTTACCGTTGTGTCGCTCTGATCCATAAGGCGAATCTGGGTGATAAGCGGTAGATTTTCGGGCAACTCACTCGATTTCACGAGTATCTGAGCCGGTATCGGAGTTTGTAACGGCTCGGACAGGGCTATCCGAACGGCGTAGATTGAGTGTAACGACCAACTCGGGTTCTCCGCCATGGATGAGGGCAGACGATAACCGCTGGAGGTGCTTTGAGGCAACGCCAGCCCCAAGGTTGCAGGGGAGGGCAGTGGCTTGCCCGTGGCGATATCCGTAAGGGCGTTTCGAAGCTGTTGGGATAGATTCACATATGCTGTCAGACTCCCATCGTATTTTCCTTGAACATTGCTTAATCCCTGCGGGTGATTCTCCAGATTCCAAAGTGCGGAATAGCGATCTCGCATGCTCACCGTTTCTTGATTGAGCTTGTCAAGCAGATGAATCGCTCGCTTGATTTGGCGGGTGGCTTCGTTCTTGTTGGAACTGTTCGAATAGGCGGAGTTATAGGTCTCCGCGATCTGTTTCGCCATGTCATATTTTTGCGCGATGAAGGCGATTCGGTCGGCGCCGTATTGCAAATAGAGCAACGTTTCCTCTCCATCCGTAGGACGGGCGTGGGCGGTGAGGTTGCGTATCTGGTGCGCCATAGTCAATAGTTTCGCCATCCCCGCCTTGCCATTTTTCGTGAAGGCGATCGACAGGTCCGAGAAGGGGTTTGCGTAGTAATACTGGAGAGTTTGGTTGGCGGGCGCTCCGGGAAATGCGCTCAGACTGTCTCCGAGAATTCGAAACGCTTGAGCGAGGTCATCTCCGCCGATGCCGTAAAAGCAACGGTCGAATCCTTCATCGAACGTCTTGCCAATAACTGGTTTGGACGCCCATGAGAATTCCGCGCCGATCGCATCCGGAAACCAGTCGTAATCGTAAAAGACCTCTCCGTTATCCCTCCAACAGGTGTTCAACACGCCTATGACGTCCGCCGCCTTTCCCGCTTGAATAAATCCTCGAATGTTCCCCTTGGCGAAATTGACGTCGGGAAACATGTCCCCCCAACTTTCAATGCCAGGACAGACTATCTGTTTGTATCCATAGGATTTGTAGGTGGCGATGGTTGGGAACTGCGTCTGATCGCCGTAATCCCAGTTCATTACGATCGCGTCCTTCGGCATGTCGCCTACGATACCCGGGTACCTAAGCATCATATCACCCCAGAATTGCATAGTTTTGTGATGCTCCTGGCAAAGCTGATCCAGTTTCATCATATGGTCCGCATAAACTTTTCCGAGTCCTTCCTTTGCAACCAGGGTCTTGCTGGGTCCCTTGCCAAGATCGAAGGTTTCGTCGCATCCAACATTGAGATAGGGGAACGGGAAGGCTTTTGCCAGTTCGGTGTAGCAGTTATTGAGAAAAGTGTAGGTTCCAGGTTTTGCGGGGCTGATGACGTCCATGGTTTCACGCAGGTCCGCCATCTCAGGATGCTTGAGAATCTGATACATATGTCCGAGAGATTCGAAGCATGGAGACATATCGACGTAATAGTCTTTCGCCACCTTCACCATCTTAGCGACCTCCTGAGGGGTCCATGCGCCTCTGTCGCGACCGATAAATGGATACTCTTTGAAGGCGAAAGTATCCTCGATATAGGGTTGCACCGCATTGATCTTCATGCGAGCCAGGCCTCGAATGAGTCGCTCAAAGGTGGCGGTGTTCGGCACGAGTCCTCGGCTGATGTCCACCATGACGCCTCGGTACCCCATGTCGGGCCAATCGGTGATGCTGACGGATGGGAAATAGGCTTCGCCGCCATTTTTAACGAGCAATTCCCGCAAGGTCTGTGAGCCGTAAAACAGCCCTTGAGAGGTGTTGGCTTTCACCATTATCCCGGAAGGTGTGACGGTGAGCCGATATCCTTCGTCTCCGATTTGTGTGTTGCGGGATAATAACAGATCGAAGTGAATCCTCGCACTCGAACGGATTGGATGAGTGCCTGAGGTCACTTTGTCGAGATAAGATGAAAAATCGGATATCGCCTCCGGCGTTGTGGTTTGCACCGGTTCGTTATGTCGCACGACAAACCTCCCGCTCCCCCAGGACACCTTTTGCGGAGTTGGCATGAGGACGGGGTTTGTGGCTGCTATAGCCTGGCAGGCTCCGAACAACATGAGAACACAAACAATGGTATATTGACGCATTCGCTTCGCTCCTTCCCCCAAAAGGGAGAGTTTTCACCGATTACCACACCGGCTTTTGACAGATTTCTTCTCGGAAGTATAAAATCCTGCTTGATTATGAGTTATTTGCATGGCGTTTGTGAAGTGTGCGGTTAAAATATGGGTCCGCATGACGCAGTATGCGAACCTACGGGATATGTTTATGGGCGGGGAAACTGTTTTCGCATCGTGAAAAGGCTTGAAACACGCGGGTGGACGCCAGGGTCGAAATGATGGCGGTCACACCCATCATTTCGACCCTATCGAGTAATCCCCTTTGCGTTGGACCAATCGCGACACTCCTGGAAGTATGATTTTCGTGCGCACTCCTGCGGGGATGCTCACCTTTACTTTGATGCGCCCGTTAATTCGCACCGCTTTTACATAAACGATTCCGTGCGGGGTGGGAACGCTTCCCATCGCCCATCGGAGATCGCATAGGTTCGGTTGGATCACCATATTCGCATATCCAGGGGCGGTCGGACGAACACCCAATATCCTTTGGGATAAAAAGGACGTGGGACCGGTTGACCAACCATGGCATAGGCTGAGGTAGGGCAAACGGTCAATCACCCAGGTGAAGTTTCGCGGCCAGGAGGGATCGAACATCTCCCACAGCGTTGTGGTTCCACGAGAAAGCATATTTCCCCAGTAACTTCGCAGGAGGTTAAGTGCATCCTGATCCTCGTGAAGCTTGCCCATCGTCAGAAGAACGAAATACCCGTAATAGGGCGACATTACCTCGCTGTCCGCCAGGGTGACCCCTTTCGGCACGATCCATGCGGATCCTCCGGGCTTGATAATCTTCCTGTAAATATGAGACGCCTGAGCGATTGTCGCCGTATCCGACAGGACGGACATCACATTTTCCTGGAGACGGTCGCCGTATGTATTCGTTTGAGGGTCGAATAGGTTTGTTCTCGCTGCTTGAACGAGTCTGTTTGTCCACTTGGTGAATCGCTCGGCGTTACTCCGATCTCCTAATTGGTCGAGAAGATAGATGGCTTTTCGCACGCCCCAGATGATATACATATCCGTGGTGGCGCGAGCGAGGGGACTGTCCGTGATAAATCCAGGGGACCAATCGCAGAAATCCCACGTGTTGCGCGGATTGTCAAAAAGATCCTGACGATCAAAATCCGTTTGCAGGTATCTCAACAAAGAGATAATTTTCGCGTGTTGTCGTTTCAGGAAGGTTTTATCGCCGGAATGGAGGTAGTAATCCGACAAGGTGCAAAACCATGCGGCGGAATACCCGGGAATACTGTTGACTTCGCTGATTGGAAGTTCATTATAGGGGCGTCCACCCTGCGCCTGATCCCTGACCTCGCTTATGGAACGCTCGAGAAGGAAATGGTCGCCGAACGCGTTGTTAATCGTTTGTCCCGTTACCTGCATGTCCCCGATCCAGAGCCCTCTGTCCCTTTTCGGTGCATCCCAGATGTACTCCTGCATGCAGAGATGCGCAGTGTAGGCTCCGGCGTACCAAAGACGGTTGAGAAGAGGGTCGGAGCAGCTAAACGAGCCTTTGTATACCACCGGATAGTACTTGAAGTCGCAGATAGCTTTCGTGATGTGAATTGGGGCGGCTCCGGTGTAACTGATTTCGGCGTAACGGAAGGCGGTGTAGGGTGTGGATGCGGGCTGCGAACCCTGCAAAAGAAGCGGGAACGGTCCGTGATTATCCAGAGCCGGTTCCTGATGATCGCATTCCTGTAGTGATTCACCGGTGGTGATGATCACCTGCGCCCCCGCCGTGCCCCAGACTTGCACGCGACCCGCCAACTCCTTCCCGAAATCCAGGAGGATGACGCGCTTTGCGCTCTTCGTCGATGAATCCGGTTTGATGATCGCGTCGCCTCGTTTGGTCCCGACAAGCGATTGTATGTCTGAGATCGATTCCGCTCCCATAAGGGGTTTCACCTTGACAGGCGGGATGGGCATGTGAGCGAGGAAACTCACGGTTTCCCCCGATCCAGGCCAGCCTTGAAGGTTTTCTCCCCATACCCCTTTGCCGTAAGGCGCGATGACCGTGGCTTTCCGCCAGGAGTTATCATTAAATGCCGGAGAGTTCCATGAGATCGGCGGGCTTGGCGCGTCCAGAACCCGCCAAGATCCGTCGGTCACGAGGATACATGATTCGTTCGCCCGCAACATCGCGAGAATGCCCGCCGCGCCGCCTTGATTCACCCCCCGTATTGCAAGAACGTTTTTGCCTGAGTGAAGATAAGGAGCGAGAGAGTAGTCTTGCGGACGCATCCAAGCGAGATCATCAGTGGATGGAGGGGTGGAACCCAGACGATGTCCGTTTATCCATGCCGTGAATACATTGTCCGCTGTGACATACAGGAATGCATATCGGGGGGCGCGTTTCAAGTAAAACATCTTTCGCACATATATCGTCTGGATGTCGGATGTGCGGGACGCCCATATCCATTGCGCCGTCGGTTCTGTTTTCCTCGCGACTTTTTTGATCGCGGCTATTTTCATTCCATATGTAGGGTCAACCGTGGGCGGACGCGCCTCAAGCGAAGAAACGCATGCAATCATGCCACAAAAGCTTAACAGAATATGAGATAGCTTCAACGGACGGTTCCGCCTTTCTTTAGTGAGCGTTTCCTATTAGACCTTGGCGCGAATACGAAAAACAGCCTTGAATGGATTTGAAGATGCCGTGTTATGAATCCTTGCCTATATTACCCATTCTAGAGCAATATCCGCCCGCTGCCGCAATATCTATTTGGAACTTGGCTCTTCCATCAGATTTCGTATCGCAGACATTGCGCTATATGCCCAAGAGCCGTTTGGTATTTCCGCCATTGCCATGCAGCTCTGATCCCGTTTCGCAAAGCGTATTTCCACGTGTCACTTTCGGGATAGTCTTCAAATCCCAATGGCGTAGACCTTACCGGTGGATCGTGCAAGTCGTTCAGGTTTATGGGTGTAAGTTAGTTCCGCTTTGTCAACGTAGCTGTTTTCACCATCACACTGAATATCTATATTTTTATATTTGCCTCTTCAGGTCTATAATGAATTGCATGATGCGCAATGGATGATGCCAAAGAATTTGGTTTCGTCATACTGGAAAGGGTGGAGACTTTATGCAATCGATACGGGAGTTGTATCGAATAGGAACGGGTCCTTCTTCGAGCCATACGATGGGTCCTAAAAATGCCGCTTTGCGTTTTCGTCGGGAGAATCCTGAGGCGAGAGGATTTCGTGTAACACTCTACGGCAGCTTGGCCGCCACCGGCAAAGGGCATCTTACGGACAAGGCGATCAGGGAGGCGCTTGGCAAAGAGGTCTCCATCAAATGGGAGCCGGATATTCGATTGCCATTCCATCCGAACGGCATGGAATTCGAGGCTTTGGATGAACTCGGGAATACAGTTCGCAAATGGAGGGCTTACAGCATCGGTGGAGGCGCGGTGGCGGATGAAAGCGGAACTCCGCAAACCTCCGAAGTGTATGAATTCTCCACAATGCGCGAGGCGTTGGAGCTATCCTCCTCCAGCGGCAAGCCTCTTTGGGAGCTTGCAACGGATCGTGAAGGTGAGGGGATATGGGATTATTTGTCGGAGATATGGCGAGTGATGCGCGAATGCGTCCAACGCGGTGTCAGTACTGAGGGGGTGCTTCCGGGCAGCCTGCATCTTTCGCGCAAGGCGGCGGATTATCACGCCAGAGCCAAACTATCGAGCACGCATCTGCGCCGCGCGGTTCTTCTCTTCTCCTACGCCTTGGGCGTATCGGAGGAGAACGCGGCGGGCGGTGTGGTGGTTACAGCCCCCACTTGCGGCTCGTGCGGAGTTCTGCCCGCTGTTCTGCTCTATCTCAAGAAGGCGCATGAGCACACGGATCATGAGATTTTTTGCGCTCTTGCCACCGCCGGTTTGGTAGGGAACATCGTGAAGTTCAACGGTTCCATATCCGGTGCGGAGGTTGGGTGCCAAGGGGAGGTGGGAACCGCCTGCGCCATGGCTTCCGCAGCGGCGGCTCAACTGCTTGGAGCCACCCCAAGGCAGATTGAGTATGCTGCGGAGATGGGCATCGAGCACCATCTCGGGCTTACATGCGACCCCGTTGCGGGGCTTGTGCAAATTCCCTGCATTGAGCGTAACGCATTCGCCGCCACGCGCGCCATGGATTGCGCTCAATACGCCATTCTTTCCGATGGAACGCACCGTATCTCCTTCGATGACGTGGTGCTAACGATGATGCGAACAGGTCTGGACCTGAACAGCCGATACCGCGAAACATCGAGCGGGGGACTCGCGACCATCGAATTGCGACCCTCTGGCGTTGACAGGCAACAGGATACGATAAAAAAATAGATAATCTCTTCAGGATGTGAAAGGAAACATATCATGCCAAAACCCATGACCTCCAAGGAAAGAATGCTAATCGCACTTAACATGGGAAAACCGGATCGTGTTCCTGCAACCGTTCATCAGTGGCAACCATTTCACCTCAATAACTATCTAGGCGGAATATCGGATATCGAAGCCTTCCGTCGTTTCGGATTGGATGCATCTCTCGCCCGTTTCCCCACGCTTCCCCAGGAGTCCCAGAACTGGATCGTGGATACGGTGGAGCTTGATGCACCGGTTGGTGAGCGCAGATGGCGGTACGTCATCACCACGCCGAAGGGAACCCTCAATCAAACCATGGGTGCGAATCCAATCACCACATGGATCATCTCCGGTCTCGTCAAAAAAGAGGAGGATTTGGAACTTGTGGAGAAGTTCATGCCGGTGCCAGTATTGGACAAGGAGGCGTTGAAGAGGGATTACGACGAGCTAGGACAGGACGGCATCATGAGAGGCTTCGTGTGGGGGGATCAGGGAGGTTGCTGGCAGCACGCCGCATGCCTGATGGGCACCGAGGAGCTTATTATGGCGGCGGCGGATAATCCTGACTGGGTGTTATCCCTGCTGGAGGTCTTATGGCGCAAGAAGGAGAGGTTTATCGAGGAGAGCTTGAAGGGCTCCGCATATGACCTAGTGGAAACTGGCGGAGGAGCGGCATCATCCACGGTCATATCTCCGAAGTATTTCGACAAATTCTGCCTGCCCTTCGATCGCAAAATGCACGATGCTCTGCATGCCGTCGGTCACAAATCGGTGTATCACACATGCGGAGGGATGATGCCCATCCTGGAGCGGATTGTGGCGAATGGGTGCGACGCAAGTGAAACGCTCACCCCACCGGAGATGGGGGGAGATGCGCGTCCGAGTGAGTTGAAGCGGCGCATTGGAGCTCAGGTGGCGCTGATCGGCGGGCTGGACCAGAATACCTACCTGGAGGAGGGGGACAGGGAGTCCATACGCAGGCACGTTCATTATCTCTTTGAGACCTATGGCGAAAACGGAGGTTACATCATGAGCCCCAGCGACCATTTCTTCCATGTCCCCGTCGCAAGTTTGGAGGCGTATGCGGAGGCCGCTAAAGAGTGCGTTTATGAATGATCTCCTTTTCTTTCACGAGGCGCAATCTCGATACATTGCTTAATTTCCATATGCGTTCAGATAATGTGAATTGTGACGATGTTACAGATAGATTTCAAATGCCGGATAAACGCTAATTCGCCTTACCGCCAATGAGCGTTAGTGATCGGATTAACCGTCCAATGAACCATACGCCGTAGACTCCAGAATTGGTGAACACCGTTGCGCTGAGCAGGTAATGCATTGAAAGCTCTTCGTGTTCGGCATCAGAACGAAAAAGGATAAACTCGAAGAATAGGTGTAAACACTGCTAACGCCTCTTTGAGATGTGAAAACGTCTAATGACACGGTACCAACCATATTCCAAAGTCCTTGCAATGTTGTCTACCATGATGCAATCATTTAGGCTATCTTCCTCCTCTGACAGGCTGGCGCCAAAATGCGCTGGATTTTAACGCCAGACCGATATGCGCTCCATGTCAGGCGGCTGTTCCCTCTCTTTCGAAGCCAGACTCACGGCTTTACGGATATGTTTTTGATTTCCATCGGAACGGGGAGTGAGCCTGTATTGAGGAGATCGGCGAGAGTTTTCGCGTCTTGAATTGAGAATCTTCCTTCAATGATACCAGCGCCGTCAGGGATCATATCTTTAATCACTGGCGCGGATATAAGCTTGTTATCCACGAAAATTGCGAGGGTCTTGCCGATATGGCTTCGCGTGAACTCCATCATGGTTCTTTTTCCGCTGTCATTGAATTTGAAATAAATCGTTGGCTTTCCGGTTGATAGATCAACGTAAGAAATGGGTAGCAATTGGGCTCCATCCAATACGGGGGGCATGTTGAAAACCAGAAACTGGAGTCTCGATTTCGGCACCGGCATGCCGTTCGGGCCGATAATCCGCTCATATCCGCTTTTTATACCCTTCGCATCGGTGATTTCCTCGGTTGACCAAGGTCCGCCTGGGTCAAGTTGGGGCACGTATCGAAATGTCAAATTCGCACGAGCTATTACTGCATTTAGTATCCGTTGTTTATTCGGTATATCCGGCATCCGGATGACAACCTGATTCGGTGGATTGGCGGAGACAACCGCTCTGGCGACACCCATTGAGATCATACGTTTGTGAATTTTCTCAGCGACCATTTCGAGTTCGGATCCATTCCATTTCACCCCCTTCATGGAGGGGTCGTTGGTTTTTACCTCCAGCGTCACGGTGACATCATTTTTCATCATGAGCTTGAATCGCATCGTTATATAGGAGAGAACGGAGATTGCAGCGATAAAAATTATGACTATTGCAGCGATGGAGATCACATAATAACGTTTCACGACTATCCATCCCTTTCATGGGAGAAAATATCCCGTTGGAAGGCAAACACATAATGCGATTGAGTTTTGGAAGGAGCGTATGCATTGTACGACATGATTGCACTTTAATCAATAGAGGTAATTACAAAACTCAGGAAATGTGGCTATTATCGATCATTTCACTTTCGGTGAAATACATGGAAATCGAATTTTGCAATTACCTGTATATATTTCACAAACACATCCGCAAGAATATCACAATTTGTGTTTACATAAAGGGGGTTGAAAAAGGTGTAGCATTCGCTTGACACCCCTTCGAAGCAGGTGTATAATGGTCTACAATACGAAAATGTGTAAAGTCCGCAGGGATCGCCTCGTAATGGAGTGATCAGTCGGGGGAAGTCCGGTGAGAATCCGGCGCAGTCCCGCTACGGTAAAAGGCAGTTAAACTTCGTAACTCGCTTTAAGCCCGAATGCCCGCCTGTGGATGCATCACAATCGCCCTTCGCGAGAAAGGGTGTGATGGTCCTGGAACCCCCGCATGGGGAAAGGCGTTCAGACACTCACACCATCCTTTCGGGATGGTTTTTTTACGCCTTGTCCAATACCCACCTCCTCTCGTGAAGCCCATCAATCGGTCGCGTCTCGCTTTGTCAGGCGCACCATATGAACCATACAGGAGGAATCCAATGATTCAAACCGTTTCAAGACGGAAAACGGGCTTTACGCTGATTGAGTTGCTCGTTGTTATCGCGATAATAGCGATACTCGCCGCGATTCTTTTCCCGGTTTTCGCACAGGCGAGGGAGAAGGCTCGACAGGCAAGTTGCGCCTCCAACCTCAAGCAAATTGGTTTGGCAACCATGATGTACATGCAGGACTACGACGACACCTACCCGATCTACAACATTAACTGGACGATCTTTTGGTCGGGGGGATACACATCCACCGGAGGGTGGGATAAGACCATCGGGTTGCTTTACCCCTATCTGAAAAACCAGGATATCGAGCGATGCCCTGACTGGACTGGCACGCCGAAATACGGAGACACGGGTTACGGATATAACTGGGGGTATCTCGGCTCTGACTGCTACATCACATATGACTGCTACTCATCCCCCTACCTAATTCAAAATCCGGCAAATGACGCGTCCGTCTCGGCTCCGGCGAACACCATCATGTTTTCCGATTCCGGTTATCTCAACGCTCCGTGGTATGGAGGCAACGGACAGATGGTGGAGACGGTTGGTATCGATCCGCCGAGTCAATGGTATGGCACTCCGACCATGGATTTTCGCCATGTTGACAACACGAAAATAGTCAATTCCAGCAACGACACAGTCACGGAAAAAGGACTGGCGAACGTGGTTTTCGCCGACGGGCATCTCAAACCCCTTAGCCAATCCCAAGTGACGGACGCCATGTTCGTGCGCCAGTGACGGTGATTCCGGTGCGCAAGACGAAAGGTGGAAAAAATGTCGGAGACAAATAATGTGCAACGCAAGGGGTTGGTGATCGTGAATACGGGCGATGGCAAGGGGAAAACCACCGCCGCCCTTGGCATGCTCGTGCGATCTTGGGGCCGAGACATGCGTGTGGTGATGCTTCAGTTCATCAAGGCGAAAACCGCCAACTGGGGGGAGATTCGCGCTGCGAAAAAGATGGGCGTGGAGATTATTCCCCTCGGCGCGGGGTTCACTTGGCAAAGCAAGGATATCGAGAAGGATCGATCCTTTGCCGGATTTTGAAT
>JAJZOL010000243.1 GCA_021811565.1 bacterium
CTTTAGGGGAAAATGACAGGATCGAACTGCCCCTTATGTCTTGGGATGGGCAAGCTGTTGGCGTCATAAACATCAAAAATGATGATGCTTTATTCAAAAACTATTTTACCTTTATCCATCTCGCGTTTCTGTTCTCCGTGATAGGGTGTATCCTTTTGCTGTGCGCGGGACTCTATTTCCTCATTATCTGGTTCTATATCCCCATGAATAAGATTGCCAAGTGTCTGGATAACCCAAACATACGCGAAATCGATTCCCTTGCCGAATCAGGAAATGAGATGGGGCACATCGCCAAAATGCTGAAGGAAAACATCGAAAAACGTATTGCATTGGAAAAAGAGGTGGAGAACCGTGCCATTATGGAGGCTAAATTGAAGAACACCCAGGAGGAGTTGGAGGCAAGGGTGCTGGAGCGGACATCAGAATTAACAGTCTCGCATGAGATGCTGGAGGCGAAAATCAAGGAGCATGAAGAGGCGGAGAGAAGTGTGCGCGTTCTTTACATGCAACAGGAAAGACGATTACGACACATGGATGTATTAAGAAAGCTGGATAGTGCGATCGCTTCCCAAAAGGAACTCAGGTTAATTCTGGACACTGTGTTAGATGAGATCATTAATCAGCTACGCGTTGACGCCGCTGGAATAATGAAGCTTGACGATGAAGACAATGCGTTGCGATACGTAGTGTCAAAGGGGTTCCGGTATGAAGATACCAACCAATTAGTGGTTCCATATGGAGAAGGACACGCAGGTAGAGCCGCAAAGGAAAGAAGAACCATCCAAGTACCGTTTCTGACCCTCGATCCGAATTCATCATTTCAGTTGCCTGTCATTGAAAAAGAGAGGTTCGTCTCATATTTCGCCGTTCCTATCGTTGCACGGGATAAGGTATACGGCGTGGTAACCGTATTCACACGCGAGCCATTGGATGTGGCATCGGAATGGATTGATTATCTACAGACACTTGCGGGTCAAACCGCTATCGCCATGGACAGCGCAGCGATGTTTGAGGAATTGAAACAAGCGAACAGAGAACTGACAGATGCATATAACGCCACCATTGAAGGATGGTCCAAGGCGTTGGAATTTCGGGATAGAGAAACAGGCGGTCATTCCCAACGGGTGACGGATATGACGATAAAAATCGCTGAGGCGATTGGCATGTCCATCAATGATATCGCCCACCTTAGCCGTGGCGCCATGCTGCACGATATCGGCAAAATGGGAATTCCGGATAGTATTCTGCTTAAACCAGGAAAGCTGACGGAGGAGGAATGGGAGATCATGCGCACTCATCCGCAAATCGCATATGATCTTCTCGCACCCATCAAATTCCTTGAGCGTTCGCTGGATATTCCGTATAGTCACCATGAAAAATGGGACGGCACCGGATATCCCCAGGGATTGAAAGGGGAGAATATCCCGCTTGGCGCGAGAATATTTGCCGTTGCGGATGTATGGGATGCTCTCAGATCGGATCGCCCCTATAAAAAAGCGTTTCCGTTCGAGAAAGCCTTGGAGTGCATCCGCGAAGGTGCCGGCAGCCATTTTGACCCTGCGGTTGTGGAGGTATTTTTCGAACTGTTCGAAAAGGAAGTGGAAAAGCTCGCCGCATAGGGCTTCTTGGCGTCCATTTCAGGTCAATCAGAGAGATTTTGATAACGTAATGGTGAGGATTCGATCCAATAAATCCGGAAAAGCGATGCCCGCTGATTTCGCCGCATCAGGCAGCAGACTCATCGGAGTCATCCCAGGAATCGTATTTATCTCCAACACAATCGGCTGTTCCTCGCAAACGATCATGTCCACGCGAGAAACCCCGCTGCACCCAATGATTTGATGGGTTCGTATTGCGTAGTCCCTGGCGATATTCGCCGCTTTCGAGGAAATTCTCGCCGGAATAATGTGACTGCTACCACCCTGAGTATATTTCGCCTCGTAATCGTAAAAACCCTTTGCCGATTGGATTTCGATTATTGGCAGAACTTGAGGTTTTTCATCGCCTAAAAGTCCCACGGTGATCTCCACTCCGGCGATGTACTTTTCCAGAAGCGCAGTCTGATCGTATACCCACGCCTCTTGAATAGCATTGAGCAGAAGGTCCCCGCTGTTCACCCGTGAGCAACCAACCGTACTTCCCTGTGAGTTTGGTTTCACTATAACCGGAAATCCGATTTGTCTTTCCACTTGAGCGGATATTGTAGAAAGATCGGATCCCCTCGAACAGACGATATCCTCTGGCGTTGGAATATTCTCCATTCTCAAAAGCTTTTTCGTCATCGCCTTGTTCATGGCAAGCGAACTTGCCAATACGCCAGAGCCCGTATAAGGAATGCCCGCCAGCTCCAATAACCCTTGAATCGATCCATCCTCCCCTCCCTTTCCGTGGAGAGCGAGAAAGACCACGTCAGGAATGCCGTATATCGGGTTTAATAATAGGGTGTTCAGATCACAAGAATTTACACCCACATCCTTGGCGTGCGCAAGAATTGCGGTGTCTACTGCATAAGCGATATATTTGTCTTTGTTCAATGCTGCGAGGATTTGATTGCCAGTTTGAAGAGATATCTCTCTTTCGGTGGATATTCCACCCATGAAAACGGCTACTTTTATTTTACTCAATGAAAACCTCTAAGGTTATAACTCCAGTTAGAAATGCCTTGCGTATTTGTACTTCATAGGTTACACGACACGGGTCACAGATGGATAATATGGCATGCGTTTGATGGGAGTTTCACTGCGGGAAACATAAATGACCATATCTCTAATATTAATAATTCTACCCGCTTTTAATAATGTCGTGCCATACGAAAAGAGAGAAATGGGGACGTATCGCATATGAAAGAACTTAGCCTTAAGGATATTGCCTCGGCAATACAAGCCGATGGAGATTTCGATTCGAATGTATATGTCAAAGGTATCTGCACTGACACCCGGAAACTCATACCAGGGGATATCTTTATCGCCCTGCATGGTGAAAACGGCGATGGACATCAATACCTCCAGAAGGCGGTTGAATCCGGAGCGGTTGCCGTCATCGTGGATCATCTCGACCCGAATGCGGATATTCCCAAGATGGTGGTTTCGGATACTCTGACAGCACTTTCTGACCTGGCGTCATATTATCGGTCTTTGTTTAATATTCCCTTTGTGGGCGTGACGGGAAGCGTCGGCAAAACATCCACTCGTGAGATGATTGTTTGCGCCATTCAAGCGAAATACTCCGTCCTCACCAATGAAAAGAATTACAACAACGAGATTGGTGTTCCTAAAACCCTGTTTCGGTTGGAAGAGGAACACCAATGCGCGGTTATCGAGATGGGGATGCGCGGAAGGGGGCAAATACGAAGTCTTTCTGAGATCGTCAGACCTCAAATTGGAATTATCACGAACATCGGACTCTCGCACATTGAATTGTTGGGTTCAAGGGATGCGATAGCATCCTCAAAGGCTGAGCTTATCAAATCCCTTCCAGAGGATGGTTTCATCATTCTTAATGCGAACGATGATTATTGCGAAATGCTGGCTAAGGGAGCCAAGTGCCATGTGGTAACATATGGCATTGATAAGCGCACCGACTTTTACGCCACGAATATACAGTTCAATTCCGAAGGTCACCCCGAATTTCAAATTAACGGGCACCCAATACGGCTGGAGGCGACAGGTGTGCATCATATTATCAACGCCACCGCCGCATGCGCCGTTGCATCCACTCTTGGCGTACCAATTCAATCAGCGATCGGGAAATTGGAAGAGTTTCGACCGCTTTCCATGCGAATGGAGCCGATCCACTTGAAAAACCATGTGACACTATTGAACGATTACTATAACGCAGCCCCAGACTCCATGCGCTCCGCACTGGAAACTCTGGCTATCATATCGCAAGGAAGGCGCCGAACCGTTGCGATTTTAGGAGATATGAAGGAGCTTGGCGTTTTCAGTCTCGAATCTCACCAATTTGTCGGGGAGATGGCGACACATAACCGGATCGACGCGCTTATGTGCGTTGGAAATGAGGCGAAGGAGATCGGACGCGTTTACGAAAACAATCTCGGACCTAACAAGGTCTGTTATTTTTCCGATTCAAATGAGGCTGCGGATCATATCATTGATCTTATCCATGAAGGGGATGTAGTACTCATAAAAGGCTCTCGTGCTATGCAAATGGAGACGATCGCCGATACACTCATCTCCAAGTGGGAGACGGAGGAGTTCTCCGCCCCCGCGTAACTCTGAATGAGCGCTCGTATGATTTATGCATTCATATGACGCCATGGGTGACAGGGATTCATTGTTTGGTGGTTTTTAACTCTTTTCTCACGCCAAGGTATTTCAGGAAAAATCTCCTTGCGTTGAAAACAAGCGCATCGGGTGAGAGTATATGACCGGAGTTGAACCACACCAACTGCTTAGGTTTCTTGGCGGCGTTGTACAGCGCATAAGTGGCGAATCGCGGGATTAACTCATCCCGCTTGCCTGCAAGCATTAGTAGAGGGTGAGGCGCGAAGTCACCAATAAAATATATCGGATCGGTGATTTCGGAGTTTACAACCATTGCTCTGCGGATTCCCTTGTGCAGAATTCCGAGATGCTCCGCCCACTTTACAAAACCGCCTCCCCCAACCATCAGACATCCTGCGGTGATTCGATGCTCCACACCAAGGAATGTGCCGCCCACCATGGATCCCTGACTGAATCCGAGAAATCCGATATGTTTTTTATCTATATCCTGACGAGAATAGAGGAAATCCACGGCTCTTCTCAGATCAATCACTGTCTGTATCCATGCGTCGCGCATGGAGGGATTATAAACATATTCGAAATCTCCGCTCATTCCCTTCCGCGCACGCTCTCCATGGTATTGAGCGTCAATTGAAATGGTTGCATATCCCAAAGTAGCCATCATATCCGCGGCGATTCTTACATAGGAGGAATCCTTGTTTCCACCCGATCCCGCTAGTAAAACTACAGCGGGATAAGGAGGGGCGAATTTAATGGGAGTAGCGAAAATCGCGGTCACTTTTTCATCATGCATACTGTTGTAGACAAGATGATAACGCGTGCGAATCGCCGCTAATTGCGGAGAAGGTTCATTCATTTTTTCGAGCACCGGATCAAGAGGAAGCTTGGGGTTATCCGCATACAACGAAAGACGGATATCGTTGATTGTGACCGGAGCATTCCATGATTGTGCGGCGTATGTGCGCATAGGAAGGAGAAGGGTTATCAGGAGGAAGACGCCATAACTTATGTGACGATGTTGCAATTTCATACCTCAAAACATTTTGTTATGCATTATACGCTAACAACTCCATCGATTGCAAAAAAAGGAGATGGAACGCCAATAACCGGCGATCGTAGACCTCACTTTGGCACTGGCTGTAATAATGCAACGCATTTTTCAAACTCAAGTATATCGACACATCCTTCTGTTGTGAATATAATGAAGCATGTATTATAAATATCGTTGATTGAGGATCATGATATTCGTCTTATCCAAATTGCAGTAATCAAGATTACCGGAGATTTCATTTGAAACTAACACGCAGACATTTTCTCAAGGCTTCCGCCGCATCCATATTCCTCTCCAAACGTTATAAACCTCTTCCTCCCACGACTTTGCCGCCGCCCAATTACGAAAATACTTTTTACATGCTTCCTATCTTTGAAAGCTGGCATGTCAGGCAACCATCCGACGAACTCATTCGAACGCATGAGGCGCGAAAAATGATACGGAAGTTGGGACATCAACGCCCATACATGAGGCTTGGTTTCGCCATTATCTCCGATGGGAACGAAAATGCCACATTCGCGCTTGCCCATAAATTAGGGATATGCCTTGTATTGCAGGGAGGCGCAACAGACCATCATATCGCGGAATGGGGAGGAGAGCAATTAATAACTGGAACGAATGGGGATCGACGCAACGCACAATGGCTAAATGACGGCGCTTACATCGCCATTACCGCCGCTCCTGGTTTTCGTTTACGCTCCTGCCTTTCCATCTATTGCAATGAGATGCATGAACAGCGGAGGAAAAATGATTATTCGAGGGCTTTGCATGTATCTGCCGCGATGAAACGCTATCCCGACACTGTAATCGCTACCAGCGGTCCGATCGAGGTTGAAACTCAGATGGATGACAGACGATTCGGGGATTACAGTCCATATTCCATTGCTGAATTTAGAGATTGGTTGACGCATCGAAAAATCTATGATGATAAAAAAGGGACAAGGCGGGGACAGGGATTCCCCGGTGGAGAGCGATGGGTGAACGATCCATCCCCGGCATCTCACATCGGAGCCGGTCCCTCATTCAACGATTATTTCGGTACTTCCTTCACAACCTGGTCGTTGGCGTATTGGGATTTGGATGTCTTTACAGATCCGTTGCCTACTGAATCCAACGGTATGCCACAACATGGCGAAAGGGGATACACCGGGGTAGGGTTCGATGCACCACGCGCGGAGGTATTGAGTAATCCATTCTGGAAAGCTTGGAGCAACAGCGATTTGAAGCATCCTGGTTTTCGTCAGATACTCGTTAGGAACTGGGTATCCGACGCAACCCGCTGGCTAAATGAATCAGGAGTGCCCAAAAAGCGGATATTCAGTCACCAGGTTCCAGGACAATCTTACGGCGATCTCAGATTGATGCTCGGAGCAAGTCCTGCTTGGACTGCAGACACCCCCGATGGGTCCATCGGCATCACTACATATTTCGGAGCCGCAAGTGACACCTCGTCGTTCGCCCAAATCACTGAATTAAATCCGAATTGGGGGATATTCGAATACCACCCTTATCCCATCAACTCACTTGAGGCACCTCCAAACGCATACTCACACAGCCTTGATGTTTGCATTCGTTTCCGATCTCATATTCTCACACCGATTTCCTGGGGGGATTCACGGAATAAGGACGCGAAAGATTTCATCGTAAGCAAAGGTCCCTTTGCTGATGCGATTCACTCTCTCTTTGTCACTCTTCCCGATCGACCATACGACGATCGTTCTTCGAGACATTATGATCCACCATCGGTCAAAGGTGTAAAAATATCGCATTCCGGTTCAAACCTCATCCTGTCATGGTCGCCTCATGTTTGGTCAGGGCATCATTGGCGATGGGATAATCTTCAAGAATTTCAAGGGTTTGAGGTATGGCTTGGGAAGCGAAAAATCGCTGAAACATTGGAATGTCAATTTCCGGTAGAAATCAGAGCCGACTATCAAATAAAGGTTAAATGGTCTGAGATTCCCGCCGTTCCACCCTCTCCTCAAAATATAATCGCTGACAATGGCATCGTGCGTTGGAATGAACCAGGAGGGTTGTTCCTCAAACAATTCCTACTTGAATACTCTACAAAGCCTGATATGCATTTATCCGAAAGTGCGGTCATTTTTGCGAACGAATTTCGGTTGCCAATAGGGAAGCGTGAGTATTATTGCAGAGTTTGTGCAATAAACGGCGATGGTGTTCGTGGGGCATTTTCCCCGATTGTTAAAGTTGTGATGCCTACTCAAACGGTTTCCACAATTCCTCGCGTTAGCAACGTCTTGGCTTACGGCAAAAATATGACTGGAAAAATGCTTCTCACTTGGTCCGATACGGCTTCATCCGGGGAAAAGTGGAAGGATATGCCCGGGTTTAAAGCTTTTTGTGTCTACCATGGTGCGAATCGTAATTTCACCCCATCCAAGACGAATCTTGTGGATATAATCAATCAGAATCGCTACATGGATGATCACTTCAACGCCGGAGAGCCATGGTATCGTGTCACTGCTTTGTTCCAGGACGGACGAGAGAGTCCTCCCTCCGATAGTGTGTCGTATGTACCTTAGGTATTTTTATACGAGCTAACAGTATGTATGTGGTATTATTGATTGAACATTCAATTAACATGATAGCATTGTCAAAAGCTGCAAATCTCAATACTGCATGAGAGTACAGAACTTGAACATGAAATCCAAGGCGAAAATACTCATACCGGTTATCATTCTGATCGGGCTGATTGTTGGGGGGTTGTATCTGGATCACGAACGAGAGTTGGATAGGAGTCGGCTCTCGGGGTTTTTTGAAACGCTTCCCACGGAGGTCTCATCGAGAGTGGGCGGGAGAGTGAGTCGTATCTTGGTACATGAAGGGGATCGCGTTCGGAAAGGACAACCTCTAATCGTTTTCGAAGCGAATCCCGCGATAGTGCAAACGGAAGAGTCACGTGCGTTGGTTAACGAGGCTCAGGCGAAGTGGGAGGAGATGCTTTCCGGGCCGAGACAGGAGGACATAGCCAAACAGCGTGAGGTTGTCAAGCAGACGCAAGCGAATTACCTTGAGTTGCTGCACGGTCCTAGGCCTCAGGAAATTTTAGTGGCACGGGCGAATCTGGCAGCCTCAGAAGCCGCTCTGCAAAAAACCATGAACGGGCCGCGAAAACAGGAGATTGATGCGGCTAGAGCCAATGAATTGGCTGCAAAAGCGCACTTGGATGCTCTCGTGAGGGGACCCACCCAGGAGGAACGGAATGAGTTGAATGCGGCGCTCTCCGCCGCGCTCTCGGACATGCAATTGGCTCAGAAAAACTACGAGAGAATGCAGGGATTATACGTTCAGGGGGCGGTGAGCCAACAGGATTTGGACACCTCGCTTGCCGCTCTCCAAAAAGCGCAGGCAAATCGAGACCAGGCGGAACAGGCGTGCATACGAGCCCGCAAGGGCACTACGAAAGAGGAGCTGGATCAAGCCCGGCAACTGTGGATGCAAGCCAAATATTCGTTGGACTTACTTCTAGCAGGGTCACGAAAGGAGGATATACAAGCGGCGAAAGATAATGTTAACTCAGCGCGGCAAAATCTCAGTTTGCTTCTTGCCGGAACTCGGAAGGAGGAATTGGTGGCTGCGAAAGCGAAGTGGAGAGAGGCTCAGGAGGGATTAAAGGAACTCTTGGCGGGGAACAGAAGGGAGGACATTCTCCAAGCGTATTTCGCGCTAAAAGCCGCAAAGGCTCAAGCGAAGTATTCCTCGCTTATCTCTGGCGAGCGAACGCTTTACGCCGACACAAATGCAATCGTTGATCGGAAATTGGTCTCGGTAGGGGATTTGATATCGCCTGGCACACCTGTGCTGACGCTAGAAAATCTGGATGACATCTGGATTCGCGTCTACGTTCCGGAGAAAATTCTTTCCTTGGTTTCCGTAGGTTCATCCGCTCTACTAAGAGTTGATGGAATCAATCAACACGTTCGCGCTCATGTTGAGAGCATCTCCTCAAGAGGGGAATACACTCCAGCCAATCTCCAAACGCCGGAGGAGAGGGGCAAACAGGTGTTCGGTGTTCGCATTAGATTAAACCATCCGGATTCAAGAATCAAGGCGGGCATGTACGCGACGGTGATACAACTGGGAAAGTGGCGTTATTGAATGCAAAGCGAATACGCGATAGCCCTAAAGGAACTCACCAGGCGTTTCGGGTCTTTCACCGCTGTCGATCGTCTCTCATTTAACGTTTCCAAAGGTTCCATCTTCGGTTTCCTTGGTCCTAACGGCAGCGGGAAAACCACCGCAATTCGGATGCTTTGCGGTCTTCTTCAACCTACATCGGGAGTAGCGTATGTGAACGGATACGATATCCGGACCGATACGGAAGGGGTCAAACGATCCATTGGTTACATGAATCAATCCTTCAGCCTTTACAGGGACTTGACAGTAAATGAGAATCTCAATTTCTTTGGAAGCATATACGGTTTGAAAGGCACCCAGTTAACTCAAAGAAAGGATCGAGTGATTCACCTAACCGGTCTGGAGCCATATTTGGAAAGAGAGAGTGGCAACCTTTCCGGGGGATGGAAGCAACGCCTCGCGATATCAGTCTCGATGATTCATGATCCCGATATCATATTTCTGGATGAACCAACATCGGGCGTTGATCCCGTAGCTCGCAGGGATTTATGGGATCTTCTTTTTGATCTTGCCGGCGATGGGAAGACACTTTTTGTTACGACTCACTATATGGATGAGGCGGAAAGATGCAATCACATCGCTTACATCTTTTTATCCAAATTGATTGCGTTAGGAACGCCGATGGAGCTCAAAGCATTGCCGGAGGTAACGCCGGAAGGCACGCACCGCATTTCAGTCGTGGTGGAGTACCCGCCAGCAGCATTGGCGGTTATCAAAAAGCTACCCTTTGTCTTGGACGCCACGATGGTGGAATCGGAATTGCACATACTGCTTCCTTCCGACCATGGCGATGAGGAGGTGGGGGAGGCTCTGCGTGAGAGCGGATTTGGAAAATGTTCCGTGCGTGATATCGAGCCCTCTCTGGAGGACGTATTCGTCTCAATCACTAGGAGGCTTGCAAGCAAATCCTGATGAAGAGCTCATGGAAAACATCATTTTACGGTTTTGGCAGCATTGCCAGAAAAGAGATAATACATCTCTCACGTGACAGAACAACGCTCTTCATCGCTATGCTCATCCCTGTCATTCAACTGACGCTTTTCGGTTTCGCTATCAATTTCGACGTGCGTCACATTCGAACCGTCGTGTTAGATATGGATCGCAGCAATGACAGCCGACAATATCTTCAATCACTGCACAATACTCAGTACCTGGATATCATCGGGACCGCCAGCACTCCGTCGGAATTGGAAAATGATATGCGTTCAGGTTACGCTCGTGTGGGAATCATCATTCCGCCGGATTTTTCTCGAAAGTACGATTCAGGGCAGGTACCGGAGGTCCGTGCCCTCATCGACGGATCGGACAGTACTGTTGCGCTTCGCGCGCAAATCGCATTCAACAAGCCACCACCCATTCCGCCAAGCGGATCCGTAAACGTCCGTTTTAATATCCTCTACAATCCGGATATGCGCACCGAAACCTTCATGATTCCCGGACTCATCGGGGTCATTATGCAGATTGTCACGATCTCGCTCACGAGTTTCAGCTTGGTGAGGGAGAAGGAGAATGGCACGCTCGAGCAGTTAATGGTGACACCAGTGGGAAGACTAGGAATGATGATAGGGAAATTATTGCCTTATGCCACATTGGCGTTAATTGAAATGGTTGGGGTGATCTTTCTGGGCAAAACAATCTTTGATGTGCAGCCAGCGGGGAATGTGCTCCTTCTGCTGCTACTCTCCATTCCCTTTATTGTATCCACATTGTCGCTGGGATTGCTGATAAGCACCATCGCAAACAATCAGGCGCAAGCCATGCAACTGACCATGCTCATCACACTCCCTACGATCCTTTTAACCGGATTCGTCTTTCCGAGACAGACCATGCCTGGGATTCTCTATTTGCTTTCTTATGTGTTCCCCGCCACATTTTTTCTTGAAATCTTGCGAGGGATGATCGTGAGAGGGGCGGGAGTGATGGATTTATGGCAAGACTGGACCGGATTGATTGTCATCGCTACGGTCTTACTTACTCTCGCCACCTCGCGGTTTCGGAAGATATCGGGATAAACGATTAATCTTCTTTGGGATAAACCACCTGCAGATGCAACTCCTCCAACTGTTTATCGTCGACCGGAGACGGGGCGTCCATAAGCGGATCGCTTCCGCCGCCGATTTTGGGAAATGCTATCACTTCCCTAATATTGTCTGTGTCCATTAGGAACATCAACAAACGATCTATTCCTGGAGCAATACCGCCATGTGGCGGGGCGCCGTACTGAAACGCCTCAAGCATGTGACCGAAACGCTCCCTCTGGACTTCCTCGGATATGCCTAGGAGATCAAAGACCTTGCGTTGAATGTCCGAACGATGAATTCGAATGGATCCTGATGCCCACTCGGTCCCGTTGCATACCAGATCATAGCACACAGCGCGCACCTTGGCAGGATCTCTTTCCATAAACTCAATATCCTCTGGATGCGGCATGGTGAAGGGATGGTGCATAGCGTCCCAGCGTTTCTCCTCTTCATTCCATTCGACCAGCGGAAAATCCGTTATCCAACAAAAATGCAATACATTGGGATCGGCAAGCTGCAGCCTTTTACCGATCTCGTTACGCAACCTGCCGAGAACGTTCGCGACAACTTCGCTCTTATCGGCGCTGAACGCAACCAAGTCTCCGGGTTGGGCTTCGCATGCACGAAGAATTCCAATCAACTCCTCCTCGGTAAGAAACTTGCCGATAGGGCCACGCACCATCAGTTCTCCAGCTTTTATGCGTTGGATCGACGCTCCACCCGTTCCAAGATTCTCCACAAGAAGATACGCAAGCCCCTTGGCGCCAAAGTTTTTGGCAAAAACAGTGAGATCGTCGATCTCTTTGCGGGATAACGACGCGCCTTGAGGATATCGCAGAGCTTTAACCTGTCCTCCGGAAGCCAAAGCCGATTTAAAAACTCCGCATTCCGTTTTACTTAATATATCACCCAAATCTATCAATTCCAGCCCGAATCGGAGATCCGGCTTATCGTTGCCGAATCGTCTCATGGATTCATCATAGGTAAGCCTAGTGAAGGGTACGCTTCCCAGCCGTTTGGAGGATAGCTTTTGAATGATTTCAATTGTGAGCCCCTCCGTTATTTGAAGGATATCCTCCTGGGTTACATAAGACATCTCCAAATCGAGTTGCGTGAACTCCGGCTGTCTATCCGCGCGCTGAGCTTCATCGCGAAAACAGCGAGCAATCTGATAATATCTTTCGCAACCTGCCACCATCAGTAATTGCTTGTATTGCTGAGGAGACTGGGGCAAGGCGTAAAACAAACCGGCTTCCAATCGGTAAGGAACAAGGTAGTCTCTCGCCCCTTCGGGAGTGGATTTGGTAATAATGGGAGTTTCAATTTCGAGGAAGCCATGTCGGTTCAGATATTCGCGTATAAGATTCACAACATCGTGCCGAAGTTTGAGCATCGCCTGCATCTTGGGTCGGCGTAGATCAAGATATCTGTACTTGAGACGCAACTCCTCGTTCACAGACGCCATTTGCGTTTCATCGCTTAACTGAAATGGCAACGGCTGACGGCTTGGGTTGAGGATGATCATGTTATGGATATGGACCTCCACATCTCCCGTGGCGAGATTGGGGTTCTCCATGCCATCCATTCTTCGTTTTATTTCGCCCGTTACTGAGACGGAACATTCAGGACGGACGGACGATGCAAGCAGCACCATATCAGCCGATTCGGATGCATCCGCCCTAACCTGCACCATCCCCGTTCGATCACGCAAGTCGATGAAAACCAAATCACCGTGATCACGCACGCTATTCGCCCACCCATTAAGAGTTACAATCTGTCCTATGTGTTCGGCGCGCGGGGCTCCGCAATAGATCGTTCTCTGCCAAGATTCCAAAACGATGACTCCTTTAATATAAATAGCCCATGCGGCTGCAAAATTCCCTGGGAATTCCAAACTGAGATCAAAATCCCCCACGTTTGAACAACGCAATCGATTTATCTCTGATCAGGTAATTGCAAAATTCGTTTGAAGGTGTTTAGCCGAGCTTGAAATGAGCGATAATAGCCTCATTTTCTGAATTTTGCAATTACCTCTGATAATATTACTTTAAATGCTTAATGATGAACGGCTCAACGGTATTCCGTATAAGTCCTCAATGCAAGGTCAGTTCCGCAATTGGATGATAATCACTGTTCCTCAAGTTCCTCATGAAGAACATCGTTTCTTATGACAGGCGGTTCCCCTTTTATATGTTGGTATAGTTCTGCGAGAACCTCCGTGGCGTGCAGGGACTTCCATGGAGTGTAAAGTGCCATATCATACAATTCAAATGCCGCCTTAGCGTCCTCTTCAGCATCAAAAACGCCAATGATATATACGCCTTGTGGACGAAATCGTTGTGCCGCCTTGAAAAACCCCAATTCTCGGTTTCTGCCGAAATCATCTGACAGCACGAGTATGTTCGTCTCGTGTTGATTAAGTATACCGATGGGGTCCTCCTTATTTAGCAGACTGCGCACCTCCCAATGGAACATGGATAGTGCTCGAAGCATTCGTGTGCGAAACTTTGGTCGATGTATTGCGACCAAAACTTTAAAAGGTTTTGGTTTGACAGCCACGCCCCCTTCGAGTGCGGCTTTTCTTCTTGCAGCGGCTCGGCTCGCCCTTAAACCTCTTTCCTTTGCATTATGCATCGTATCATCCTTTATATTCTTCGTCCTGGCAATTTACGCCGAGTGATTTGGTTAGTTCTCGAAAGTATTGAACAACAGAGGAAATTGGAATAGTAACTTGATCTTTTTCACCGGTCATTTTTTTCACCACGGCTTCACCGTGTTCAATTTCATCAGGTCCAATGATAAGCATATATTTTGCGCCTAATTTATCCGAATGTTTCATTTGCAACTTCAATCTTCTCTGGGAGTAGTCCGTATCGGTTGAGATGCCAGCCCGTCGTAGTTCATGTATTAGCTTGGCGGCGGTACGTTTTGTTTCGTCCCCCAGAGCCGCTACAAACACCATAGGGGACTCGTCCTTCATTGGCAAGTCAATCCCAAGCTGATCCAACGCAAGCAAACATCGCTCCGTCCCTATGCCAAATCCGATGCCAGGGGTTGGCATGCCACCAATCTCCTCAACAAGGCCGTCGTAACGCCCCCCTCCGCCAATTGCGTTTTGAGCTCCCAATGCGGGACAGACGATCTCAAAAGCGGTTTTCGTGTAATAATCGAATCCTCTCACGAGATTGGTGTCTATAACATACTGAACGGATAACGCATCAAGATAACTTTTTAATGTTTCGAAGTGCTCCCGACACTCCTCGCAGAGGTGATCAAGGAGGATGGGAGCCCCTTCCAATGCGCGTTTGTCTCTTTCATCTTTGCTATCAAGCATGCGCAAGGGATTCACATCAAAACGCATTCTGTTATCTTCGCTCATCATATCCAAACGCGGGCGGGCGAACTCCAGCAAGGCTTCACGATACTTCGGACGGCAAATAGGGCATCCGACGGAATTTAGTTTCAGTTCGGTTGAGGGGATTCCCAAACGTTCGTAAAAACCCATCGCGAGCGTGATAATTTCCGCATCGAGCGCGGGATCCTTCGAGCCTATGGCCTCGACACCGGTTTGTTGGTGCTCCCTGAAACGTCCTTTTTGCCCCCGCTCATACCGATAGATGGAGGCGATATAATAAAGCTTGACAAGCGAATTATCGACGTGTAGATTGTGCTCCACATAAGCTCTAATTGCCGGCGCCGTTCCCTCGGGACGCAAAGTCATGCTTCTTCCGCCGCGATCGATGAAGGAGAACATCTCCTTGCTCACGATGTCGGTGCCTTGTCCGATGCTTCTCAAAAACAGCTCGGTCTGCTCCATCACGGGGGTGCGGATTTGTTTGTATCCGTACAAGAGGCAAATATCCTCGAAAATACGTTCCAGCGTCCTCCATTTGGAGCTATACAGCCACTTGTCCTTCGAAGGCTCAAAGGGCAGTACATCATGCATATAGGGTGGCGCGGAGTATTTCATGCGACATCTCTCCAGGATATTGATATTTGATATTGTACCGGTATAAGTTCCATTGGGTCAAATGAGCGGTTGCAGAAGAGGGGTGAGTGCATGAGGGGGTTCAGTCATAATCGGAAAAGCTTATATCCTATCTCTTCGGAAGTCAATGGGAAAAAGTGTCCTTCGTCTCCCTGCCATTCCGTAGTGTGACACCCAATATTCGATACAATGAACCTCCGCCAGGGTTGGAAACGCCTCGCCTCAAGAGATTAATGAGACATGGATTCCATGATTTCATCGGGGATGTCGAAATTGGAGTAGACATTCTGAACATCATCGTGCTCTTCCAACTGCTCAATCAATGCAAGTACCTGACTCGCCTCTTTTGCGTTGACAGTAACCGTGGAGGCGGGCAACATGGTTCTCTCGGATTCCAAAATTGAGATGCCCGCTTTTCTTATGGCGTCTTCCACAAACGGCAGGTCACCAGGAGTCGTGTAAACCTCGAAAACATCTTCGGTTGTCTTTACATCCTCGGCGCCCGCCTCCAAGGCCAACACAATCAAACTATCCTCATCCGTCGCATCTTTGGGGATTGTGATTAATCCTTGAGGGGAGTTGAACATGTACGCAACGGATCCACTCTCTCCAAGTCTGCCTCCGCGTTTCGTGAAAATGCTGCGAATATCCGCTACCGTGCGATTTTTATTATCCGTCGCACACTCCACTAAAATCGCAACTCCGCCCGGGGCGTAGCCTTCGTATACCAACTCTTCAATCATAGCCCCTTCGATTTCGCCGGTTCCACGCTGGATAGCGTTTTTAATCTTATCGGCGGGCATGGAGTTTTCCTTGGCTTTCTGTATGGCGAGTCGAAGGCGCAAGTTGGCATCCGGATTACCGCCGCCACTCTTCGCGGCAACAATGATCTCTCTCGCCAGTTTCGTGAATTTGGCGCCGCGTTCGGCGTCCATTTTTCCTTTCTTCAGGCGAATATTATGCCACTTGGAATGTCCGGACATGCGTGGGAGGCTCCTTTCAGGACTCGGATGGAAATCTAAGATTGGTCAGGAATGAGAAATACGGATTTCATTACAACCTATGTACCAAAGATGTAATAAGACTAATTCCACAATTGCTTACATTATAGCATATTTCGCGAGTACGTTAGCCCCCTATTTCGAAGAGGGTGTGACCCAAATCATGCGGAGAAATACACGCCGCACACCTTGTCTCGCATTTCTTAATTATATTTGTGCGTTCATGAGGAGATTTCTCCTCCTCCGCTTCACCGTACCTCCCAGCTCACCTGCAAGATGAGCGGCGCGTAAACAAAGCATGGATACAGCGCCGTTCCCGCCCACATCATGCCCGGCGTCCTCATATCCCTATTCAAAACATGAAGTACGCTTCTTGCCCCGTCATCGTCAGGAAGCATCTCTCTCGCCTTTTTGCATCCCCTTGATCAAATGCGTGTTTTTCAACAGCGAGGCTGCTTCGCGCCAAATAAAAAGGAAACTCTCTTTTTTTACCAAACGAACCCAAGGATTCTCCGGAGAAGTGAGACCTCGCACGACCGGGATGAGTGAAGCGATCTTATCCGATTCATTTTCCATCCATAGGTATGGTTGCAGCCTGTTTTACTCTCGGGTATGCCGGGTATCGGGTGTCGGGTATCGGGTATCGGGCATGTCCGGAAGTCCTTCAATTTGCCGATTAAGCGCTTGCGTCCCCTTCGTCAAATGCGTGTTTTTCAACAACGAGGCGGCTGCGCCAAATAAAAAAGGAAACTCTCTTTTTTTACCAAACGAACCCAAGGATTCTTCGGAGAAGTGAGACCTCGCACGACCGGGATGAGTGAAGCGATCCTATCCGATTCGTTTTCCATCCATAGGTATGGTTGCAGCCTGTTTTACTCTCGGGTATGCCGGGTATCGGGTGTCGGGTATCGGGTATCGGGCATATCCGGAAGTCCTTCAATCTGCCGATTAAGCGCTTGCATCCCCTTGGTCAAATGCGTGTTTTTCAACAGCGAGGCGGTTGCGCCAAATAAAAAAGGAAACTCTCTTTTTTTACCAAACGAACCCAAGGATTCTCCGGAGAAGTGAGACCTCGTACTACCGGGATGAGTTAAGCGATCTTATCTGATTCGTTTTCCATCCATAGGTATGGTTGCAGCCTGTTTTACTATCGTTTTTTCGTAAGGCGAGATCAAGCAACATAAAATTCATTTACTCCGTGAGCAACTGGATAGCGAGGAAGGCGCTTAGAAAGACCATATCGCTTCTTTATATTAACCCTCGGACCGTAACGGCATATCAACTTAAAGTGAGGATGATAGCCAACCTATCAAAAATGGCGCACCGCGCATTAGAGGATGGCGACATATTTGCAATTTGCGGTGCCATTCAATCCTCTTCGTACTGAAGGTAAGCTTCCTGTTTTGGTTTTTTGACTATACAGGTAATTGCAAAATTCGATTTCAAAGTATTTCATCGAACGTGAAATGAGCGATAATAGCCACATCTCCTGAATTTTGCAATTACCTCTATATTAACCATTACGACAGGAGACTTTTGTATTGCTTCCTTTGTGTATAATCTTTTGCGTTTATTTTATATAGTCTATATATATACATATGTGAATCCACCAGATTTGAGTCGCACGGGTTCGAAGATGACGATAGAGCTTCCGCGTAATGATTTAAGACGTCTTCCCATCGCCTTTTGACTTCGATTTTCTGATGCTTGTTTCCGTGCCTTCCCGCAACCTTTTGAGATTTGATCGGTGCCTGTACAGAATAAGAAGCGACCCGGCTATAGCGATGGATAATCGCGGCGTATCATGAGGATTAAATACGATTATGAACGGAACCGACGCTAGGGCGGCGATTATGGAGGAAACGGAAACATATCCCGTGATCGCCAGCAAAACGCCCCATAAGGCGAAACACGCTATGGCGGTCTGCCAGGATAATCCAAAAAGAACGCCCAACCCTGTGGCAACGCTCTTACCACCCTTAAAACCAAGGAAGGGGGATAGGCTGTGCCCGAAAATGGAGCATAACCCTGAAAGCACCTGCCAGGTTGAAGCGGTGTGCATAAAATGAGCCGCGACGAAGGGCGGAAGGAAACCCTTCAACACATCGAGCGTGAAAACCAATACCCCCGCAGGCTTGCCAACGACTCTATAGACGTTCGTGGCACCGATGTTACCGCTTCCGTGCTCTCTTACATCAATACCGACCCACCATTTGGCGATGAGCAAACCGAACGGAATTGCGCCTAACAGATAGGAGCCAATCAAAAGACCGACAATGATCATGATAACCGTCACCAACGAAAATAAAAAAATCAATCGAATGCAAACTGAAAACACTCATTTGGCTTGATGTGAATGCGCCGAACGAATTATTCACAGATGTTTGAATTAAGTATACTTCACGCACTCAATAATTTACGGAAGTATCCTGATGAAGACATCATTCGAATAGAGTAAACCCCTGTGTGTTAACCGGAAAGTGTCTCCATCCAACTCAGCCAACCCCTCGCTGATGAGTTCTCCAATCAACCCCGAATATCGTTGAAAAGGATCAATGGAGAATCGGTCTTGAATGGATTTTAGCGACACCCCGCTTCGAAGTCGAAGTCCAAGTATCAAAGTCTCCGATAGCGCATCCGCAGGAGAAAGAGTCTCTTCCTGTATTGCGAGAGGCTCCCTTTCATTCACCTTTCGTATGTAAGCCGCCGGGCGTTTTTCATTCATCCATCTGCGACCACCTAAGTACGAGACGGCACCGGGGCCAAATCCAAGGTAATCCTCGTTCAGCCAATAGGTCAAATTATGCCTCGCTTGTTTCCCATGGCGACAAAAATTTGAGACTTCGTAGTGCTCGTAACCGGCTTTGGTTAGTTGTTCGATCGCCATTTCGTACATCTCCAATTCAGTATCTTCGTCCGCCTGATGCAGTGTCTGGTTTCGATGCATCCTTTCAAACCTCGTTCCCTCCTCAATGCTCAAGGCGTATGTGGACATATGCTCGGGATTTATGTCGATGGCATTTAACAATGACACCCTCCAATCTTCCAGCGATTGTTCCGGAAGTGAGAAAATCAGATCAAGGTTTATGTTATCGAATCCTGCGTTCCTGGCATATGCGATAGCCGCGATGGCATCTTCGGAGGTATGTTGACGTTCCGCAATGCGGAGTATTCTATCGTCGAAAGACTGCACGCCAATGGATAAGCGATTGAAACCCCCTTGGCGCATCCCATCAAATCGCTGCCTATCGGAATTGGCAGGATTGCTTTCAGAAGTGATCTCCGCATCCTTAGCGAAAGGCAAAACATCTCTGACTGCATTGAGAATCGAATTTAGCTGCTCAGCCTTTAAATATGTGGGGGTTCCCCCCCCGAAAAACACGGAAGCCACCTCTCTCTCTAACCCGCGCACGCCTTGAATCTCCCGTTGAATGGCCTCGCAGAAATCCCTCGTCAGGAAATCCAAGCCAGCGTACGAGTTAAAGTCACAGTAGGAGCATTTATGGATGCAGAACGGGATGTGAATGTAGACAGCGATCGGATTCATGTTTTTTTGCGTGCGCCTCATATATGAATGCGGGGAAAGGCAAGCCATCAAGAGTGCAAATTCCGCCATTTACTAACAATAGAGGAGTGTGTTGCACAAATGTATTTGAACCGCACACTGATACAATATATGCATATTCAAGCCATTATATTACCAATATATTGTATGTGCACTGATTCTGATTATATTTATGCAACACACTCAGAGGTAATTGCAAAATTCAGGAAATGTGGCTATTATCGCTCATTTCACGTTCGGTGATATACTTGGAAATTGAATTTTGCAATTACCTGAATAAGCTGGATTTATTATGTTATTTTACTTCAATATAATGCACGGGGAAAGCCATGAATGCAAAACTGATGTATAATAAAGGATACTTATCCGATATATTCAGTCACATATGGCTTTGGCAGGAAAGCGAGATAGAAAATGGCGAACAAGGTGGAACAACTCAAAAAAGAAAAGGATGGATTAGATTTATTTCCGGATATTCTGCGCTATAGCAAGCTTGGTTACGAATCAATTCCATCAGATGATCTTGCAAGGATGCGATGGTTCGGCATATATGAACAGAAACCGCGAAACGGGCATTTCATGATGCGGGTGAAAATTCCCGGCGGGGCGATTAATTCCAATCAATGGAGAACTTTGGGGGAAATTTCACGTGATTTCGGCGGCGGCATAGCGGATATCACCACCAGGCAAAATGTGCAGTTTCATTGGATCACTATAGAGGTCATCCCGGAGATTATCCATAGACTCAACTCCGTTGGCATCACAACATTGGGCGCTTGCGGCGACATTCCTCGAAACATTGCGGGATGTCCCGTAGCAGGCATAGACCCGGATGAGCTTTACGATTGCACGAAGATAATTGAGGAAGTGAATCATTTCTTCGTGGGAAATAAAGATTTTTCAGATTTGCCTCGCAAATTCAAAATAACCATTGCGGGATGCAGGCATCAATGCCATCAGCCGGAAATTAACGACATAGGCATATCCGCCGTAAGGAAACCAAATGGGGATATTGGCTTCGAAGTCAGAGTGGGTGGCGGTCTTTCCACACAGCCACGCTTCTCGCGCAAATTGGATGTCTGCCTGAAACCTGATCAGATTAAAGATGCATGCCGGGTGATTGCGGAGATATTTCGCGATTACGGTTACAGGGACAGACGAAATCACGCGCGCTTGAAGTTCCTTGTGGATGACTGGGGCTCGGAGCGTTTCTTGGACAAGATGATCGAAAAACTGAGTTGGAAGCCAGATCCGGCTGTGGATTCCAATTCACCAAAGCGAATTTATGCAGACCATATAGGGGTGCACACGCAAAAACAGCACGGTCTTCATTGGATAGGGGTTGCGATCCTTACCGGACGCATGACTTCCGAGCAGATATTAAAAACGGCAGCGATTGCGGAGAAATACTGCGATGGATCACTACGCACTACAAACCAACAGAATCTCCTGCTAACGAATATCACTGAAGACGATCTCACAGATGTTCAAACCGAGTTGGAGGCTGTGGGTTTGAATTGGGATGTGTCCAAATTCCGCCGATCCGCCCTTTCATGCACGGGAACGGAGTTTTGCAACCTCGCAATCACCGAGACCAAGCTCCGTTTGAAGGAGATAATCGGCTATTTGGAGGATAAGTTGGATTGGGACGAGGACATACGTATCAATTTAAACGGGTGTCCTAACGCTTGCGGACAGCATCACATCGGCGACATCGGTTTGCAAGGCGCATTAACAATTGTCAATGGAACCAAGACCGAAGCCTATGATATCTGTCTCGGGGGAAGGTTAGGAAGCAATGCAAAGTTTACCAGACCCATTAGACGAAAGATCCCTGCGGATAATGTAAAATATGCTTTGGAGAACCTCCTTCTAACCTATCAACATGAGCGAACGGAGAATGACACTTTCTCCGACTTCGTGGATAGACATACGGATGATGAGTTGGGACAATTTTTGGGAGATAACATCGGTGTGGTTTTAGCGGAAGAAAGTTGACATCCCCATAAACGCATTTCGTTTGGACTGCAAGCAGGCGCACGTGGCGAACCGTGCGCCTGCTGGTATAATATGCTCCTTAGTTGCCTCTTGCAATCAAAGCGTACATCCTTCTCTTTTCACCACGACCGATGCATGGTAAAATGAGTATTATGAGTTTGCTGACAGTTACAAATGTGGAGAAAAGTTTTGGCGTTGAGAGCATTCTAAAGGATGTCAGTTTCCGTTTGGAATGGGGCAGGAAAATGGGATTGGTAGGCAGGAACGGCGTGGGGAAAACCACTTTGCTGAAGATCCTGTGCAATCTCATGGAGACGGACAAGGGGTCGATTCAGTACACCCGTGGCATTCGTTATGGTTATCTTAGCCAGCAACCCATAAGAGATGAGGAGGGGACCGTTTACGAGGCTGCAAAACAAGCGTTTGCTCCCGTTTTACAGATGGAGGAACGTTTGAGGCTTTTGGAGATGAGGATGCACGACGCCCATGAAAGCAAATCCTCACTCTCCTCCATAATGGAGGAGTATGGTCTTCTCCGCGAGCGTTTTGAATGGATGGGTGGATATGACAGCCTGAGGGATATCGAACATGTTCTCCGGAGTTTCGGATTTAGGGAAGAGGACCTGTCCAAAAGGGTGTCCATTCTCTCCGGAGGTGAAAAGACACGTCTCGCAGTGGCGCGTTTGTTGCTATCCTCCCCGGATATTCTTATCTTGGACGAACCTACGAACCATCTTGATCTAGGGGCGACGGAATGGCTTGAGAGTTTTCTACGCCAGTTTGGAGGCGCGATATTACTCGTATCGCATGATCGCTTTTTTCTGGATGCGGTGGTGAACTGCGTCGGGGAGCTTGATAATGGCTCCATCACGATCTATTCTGGCAACTTCACCGATTTTTGGAGACAGAGGGAGGAGAGGAAAAAACGCCAGGAGGAGTTATACAACCGACAGCAGGAGGAAATTGCTCGGCTTGAGGAGTTTTGGCGCAGAAACAAGGCTGGTCAGAACCGGAACATGGCATGGAGCCGATTGAAAGCCGCAAATCGGTTGAGAGAGAACGCAGTCGATAGACCCATGGAGAGCAAGACATTAAATCTGAACCTCAAGGGGCGATGTCGTAGCGGCAATGATGTCATAGTCTGCGAGCGTCTCTCCAAAGTCATTGGCGGAAAAACGCTCTTCAAAAATCTATCATTTATCGTCAAAAGGGGCGACAAGATCGGAATCATTGGCTCAAACGGATCCGGCAAGACAACATTTCTTCGAATACTATTGGGTGAGGAAGCACCGACATCCGGATCGGTAAGGCTTGGGGCAAACCTGTCCATCGGGTACTTCGCTCAGGAGACTTCTTCTCTGAACCTAAGTAGCAACGTGCTGGAATCCGTAATGGATATCTCGGATATGGACGTGGGCGAGGCCCGAAACTATCTCGCCCGCTTCCAATTTAGAGGCGATCAAGCCATGCGCTCCGTGGACAGTCTGTCGGGCGGAGAAAAAAATCGTCTGGCGTTGGCGCAAATCATTCTTATGAATCCAAATCTTTTGGTGCTTGACGAGCCAACCAACCATCTCGATATCGATTCCAGAGAAGCTCTTACGGAGATGCTTAAGACATATGACGGAACGCTGGTCTTGGTTTCGCATGATCGTTATCTGCTGAATCAAGTGACACATCAAACACTGGAAATATCAGATGGAGTCGCCACGTTGTTCGATGGCTCCTATCAGAGCTATATCGAGCACCGAAATCGACTCAGTGCGGATGCAAATCGGGATCCTCGCAAGAAATCGGTTGCCGCCGAACAACCGGACGATTCGGACAAATCTGATAAGTTGAATGTTTTTCAGCTCTCCCGTGAAAGAAAAAAAGCGGCGAAGGATGTCACGAATCTGGAGGAAAAGGTGTCTCAATTGGAGGAGGAGCAAAAACGGATTGAGAGTATCCTCTCCTGCCCGGAGCCCAATACGGATATGGTTCAATTATCCCAAAAGTATGAAATCATACAAATCGAATTGACGAAGGCGTTGGATGAGTGGGAATGCGCCATTCATCACGCATCGGAATTAGGCGCGAAGGTGTAATTCCTTCCTGAATGATCTGGTATCGCATGAATATCCTGCAAGTTATATCAAGTTCAAAAACTTCCGGTGCGGAAAAGCACATGGTCGTGCTTAGCGAATGGCTCCAAAAGCTTGGGCATAATGTGCTAGTCGTATGTCCGCCGGGAGAGTGGCTGCACGAACAGTTGCGAGCGGCGGGAATCGCCTCCGTGGAGATGCCTCTTCATGGTGTGAAACCGATTTTTCAACTGAGCCATCTGGCGCGCGAGAAACGGATTGATATCATCCATACCCATCTAACCCGCGCCACCTACATCGGCTATTTTGCAGGATTTCTGGCGAGGGTTCCTGTCATCTCCACCGTACACGTCCTCACGAGAGATTTCGCATACAGATATCTTCCCAAGCACAACCATTGGCTCGTGGCGGTTTCGGAATATTTGAGGCAGGCTATTATAGCAAGGGGATATCCCTCCAGCCGTGTTCAAACCATCTATAACGGCACGGATTTCCTTGAGGAGGAGATTACTTGCAAAGATATGAACCTGTCCCCGCATGATATGGTCACGCCCGCCGTCTCCCTTTGCCTCAGAGCCGAACTTGGATTACCTGCGGATGCAGAGTTGATTGGGCAATTCGGACGCGTAGACAGCTTCAAAGGCGCTCCGTTGCTCGTGAGATCCATCAAGTCGGTGGTGGAGAAAAGAAAGCGAGCTTTCTTCGTTTTTGTGGGATATGCGGAGCCTGGCATTCAGCAGGCTCTTTGGGAATTGGCGGCGCAGGAGGGGGTGGAGGATCGTCTTAGGTTCATGGGAGTGAGAGATGATGTGCACCGACTGATGGAGGCGATGGATATCATCACCGCCCCATCGCTAACCGAGACTTTCGGGATGGTTATCATCGAAGCGATGGCTTCCGGCAAGCCGGTTATCGCCACTCGCGCCGGTGGCATTCCTGAGATAATCGAGGATCATCATACAGGATTATTGGTTGATCGCGACCCGAAGTCGTTGTCCGAAGCCATTCTATTTCTTCTTGAAAACTCAAGTCTCCGCAAGGAAATGGGGAATGCGGCGATAATAAGAGCGCGTGAGCATTTCACCGCTCAGCTAATGGCGCAAAACATTTTGAACTACTACCAAGGGGTATTAGATCATTGCCGACCCTGAAGGAAGAAAAGGGAAATACACGTTACGTTACATACTCCATATTCGTAATTCTTTTTTCCTTTCTTCTTCATCTCTATCTAGCAGTCCATCTTCCACTTGATCCCGATGAAACCTATTACTGGGAATGGAGCAGGAGGCTGGCGTGGGGATATTACGATCAAGGGCCGGCGATCGCCGCGCTGATCCATATCTTCTGCGAACTATTTGGCGACACAGCTCTGGGCGTTCGGGCAGGCATTATTCTCTGCATGCTGGGAGTGCAAATATATCTATTCCTATTGGCGAAAGCCATTTATGACTCGCGCATCGCATTTTGGTCCGTTCTTCTCATTAGTTTTACGCCTCTCGCCACGGTGGGCGGATTCGTATCCACATACGACACATGCCTCATTTTTTGCTGGGCGGCATGTCTTTACCATACCTATGCCGCATTATTCGAAGGGGGTAAAACGCAATGGATACTGGCGGGAATCGCCTTTGGAATCGGGATGCTGAGCAAGGATTCAATGGGTCTGTTCGCGGTCTGCCTGTTATGCTTTTTGGCTATCCAGCCGACAATGCGACATTGGCTTGCCAGACCGGAACCCTATATGGCGTTTATCCTTGGTATTGTCATTTTTTCCCCCAATCTCATGTGGCAGTCTCAGCATCAATGGATGACATTTTCTCATCTCATCCATATATCCCGAACAAGTCAGGCGAATCACTTCCTGCGGGAATTCGGTGATTACGCAGGCTCTCAGGCGATTTTGCTCACTCCCTTGTTGTTCATTGGATTTTTGTATTCGGGAATCATTGCAAGTGTTCATTGGAGGAAAGACGAGAACATCAAAGAGTTTTATCTCGCATGTTTTTCGATTCCGGTGCTTCTGTTTTTTACGCTCCTTGCGGTAAAATCGAAGGTGCAGGGTAATTGGGCCGCTTGCGCATGGCTTACTCCGGCGATCTTATATTCCGTAGCTACGCTTAAAAGCGAACCACACCGCAAATATAATCCGATGCGATCTCGTGGGTTTATGGTAACAGCCTTCTTCGTATCATTTGCTATGACGATCCTGGCGGCATTTCCACGAATCCGTTCGATGGCAGGCGTGAAGCTTCCCATGAAGATGGATAAAATCAACAAAATGTATGGTGGTACCGAATTGGCTCATGCCGTATCGAAGCAAATCGATGCAATGCAAACTGTGACCGGGCGAACACCGGTTATCGGAGCCGCCACCTATGATATCGCCAGTAGATTGGCATTCTATTTGCCAAGCCATCCCCATACACGCTGTTTTTTCCTTTCCACCAGAGCGAACAGTTATTTGCTCTGGAACGATGAATCGGGTCTAAAACCTGGTAGGGACGCCGTAGTTGTGGATAATTTATCGCCGTCAAACCCTAAATTTCCCCCATACCGCGCCATATTCAAGAGGGTTGTATTGGTGAGGAGACTTGAAATATATCGCAAGCCATGGTATGTGAAACCGATTGAAACCTATTATATCTATCGCTGTTTTGATTACAAACCCAATCCTGCAGTTGAAGTGACTAAAGGAGGATAACGCACATTGGTTAGAAATAGACAATGAAAAAAAAATCCATCTCTGTTCCAGTTCTGATGTATCACAAAGTTGGAGAACCCACCGTTAACAAAGTCTTAAACGTTAGCGAGAGTGATTTTCGCAGGCAGATACGTTTTTTGCATGGTCTGGGTTACGAAGCAGTAACATTCGCCGAAACTGTGGCAGGAGTGTACGGTGACACTCCTCTTCCCAAAAAACCTCTGTGCCTTACTTTTGATGATGGTTACCAAGGTCTTATGAAGCACGCTAAACCTATTCTGGATGAGTTTGGTTGGAAGGCGACCCTTTTTATACCTACCAAATGGACCGGTCAGATGAATTACTGGTGTCAGCACCATGAGAAACCTCTGTCTCAACTCATCGGATTGGATGACATCGGGGAGTTGCATAAACAGGGATGGGAGATAGCCGGTCATACTCACAGCCACGTTCACTTGGACAGGATTGGAATTGAGGAGGCGGAAAAGGAGATAGCCTTCGGAACTTCAGGCATCAAGGGGATAATAGGGCGGGCGCCACTTACATTCTGCTATCCGTATGGAGGCTTTAATCAGGATACGATTGCATTAGTGAAAAAATACGGATATATTGGAGCTTGCACAACCAAAAGTGGAATTGCCAAGAAAACCGGGGATCCTTATCTCATTCCTCGAGTTAAAATCGCAACGAGAGACGGAATAGCCGGTCTCATTTATCGCATATGGATACGCCCGCTATTAGGTTGAAATATCCCATTCTTCATGCCGTGGCACGGATTAGGTCGCATAGGGAATGAACAACCTCCTCCACGCGTTCCGCATCCGTATCTTGCGCCATGACGCGAACAAGCGGTTCCGTTCCCGATGGTCTAACGGAAAGCCATTCGGGTCTGGTTAATTTCGATCTCGCATCGGAAATGGCCTTTTGAATCACAGGATCCGATTTCCACGCCAATCGATCTTTCACTCGCACATTTTTCAGCAACTGCGGACAAGTTCGCACAACGGAAGCAAGCTCGGACAATGGTTTCCCTTCGTTGCGCATCACCTTCAATATCTGTAAACCTGTCACCATGCCATCTCCAGTCGGAGTTAAATTCGGTAGGAGAATATGTCCGGATTGCTCTCCGCCTATGAGGGCGTGGATGCGATGCATCTCCTCCGCCACATAACGGTCGCCCACATCCGTGCGTATCAGTTGAATGTCCGCGTTGTTCAGCGCGACTTCCAACCCCGCATTACTCATCACCGTTGCCACAACGGCGGCGGGGTTTAAGACACTCCTTTTCTTCATGTTGAGTGCACAAATCGCCATCATTTTGTCGCCATCAACGATGTCGCCGTTTTCATCGCACATCATGACTCTGTCGCAGTCCCCATCAAATGCCAAACCCGCATCCGCGCCAAACTCCTTCGTCTTTTGGCAGAGATGCGCTGGATGAGTGGAGCCGCAATCCAAATTGATATTCACCCCGTCAGGTTCATGATGAATTACGCAGACATCCGCGCCAAGTTCTGAAAAAAGCTTCGGAGCAATATCATACGCAGCCCCGTTTGCGCAATCCAAAACGATCCGCAGACCCTTAAGTGAGAAATCCGCAGTACTCAATAGTAATTCGAGGTATTCCTCGCGCATGCTTTCATCTTGGCGGGGGACGCCTATGTTGGCGGCGGAAGGGCGAGGTAGTGTCTCCCATTGGCTCATGGCGTTCTCAATTTCCTCTTCGACTTCATCGCTGAGCTTCCTGCCATCATTGCCAAAGAATTTGATCCCGTTATCCTCGTATGGGTTGTGCGAGGCGGAAATTACCACTCCCGAAACGGCTTTGTGTCGCAGTGTGAGCCTGGCGACCGCAGGAGTCGGAATTACACCAATACTGATAGGAATAGCCCCCATGCTGGATAATCCTGCGTTCAGTCCGGCTAAGAGCATCAGTCCTGAGAGGCGAGTGTCTCTGCCCACAAGAAAATGACGCTCCGAGGAATGACGCCCCAACACATAAGCCGCCGACATGCCAAGAACCATCGCCACATGAGGGGTTAAAGTTTCATTCGCCACTCCACGAATGCCGTCTGTTCCAAACTTTGGGAAGGGTGCGCTCATTCTTTTACCGCCACCCTCACTTGAGCGGGGCGCAACACCCGTCCCTTTAACATATACCCTTTCTGCATTTCGTCAAGAATTGTGTTTTCATCGTGCTCCTCATCCTCAACACGAATTATGGCTTCATGGAGGTTTGGATCGAAAATCTTACCCACGGATTCAATTGGTTCCACGCCACACTTGGAAAGAAAATCCTGCATCTGTCTCATTATCAGCGTCACGCCGTTTGACAAGGCTTCGAACCCTTGATTTTTCTCCGCAGAGGCGATCGCTCTTTCGAAATTATCCACGATCGGCAGCAGGGATCGAAGAAGCTCCGAATTGGCGAATGAGATCGCATCCTTTTTCTGCTCCTCATTGCGGCGACGGAAGTTTTGGAAATCCGCCATGGTTCGCACGTAGTGGTCATGCTCCGTTTTCACCTCCTTTTGCAATTCGCTAATCTGATTGTTTAAATCTGCGATCTGACTTAAAAGATCATCTATGATGTTCTGGTTCACATCCTCGGATGGTACCGTGTTCTCATCATCTTCAGGCTTCTTCGCAGGCTTCTCCGCAGTCTCCTCCTCAACCGAGAGTGGTCCATCATTCGATGATATCGCTTCCTGCGAAATCTCCACGGACGCTGCAGGCTCCGGCTCTTCATGATTATCCTTATGGGTATCTTGCTTTGTATGATGAGTCATGATTCAACTCCTTTTATGGTCTGAAAATTCAGCACTACGTTTGTTACATGAATTCCCGTAGAGACTGTAAAACTGAAATACCACCGTGCCATCGCCATGGCACGATATGCATGCAAAAGGGTTCAGCACATCAAACGCTGAACCCAAGCTTGCTCAATCCAAAACGGTGCGTGACAGCATATTTGACAATTGGCGCGACATCGTATCCACTGCCGCGACGGCGCGATCATAATGCATCCGCGTGGGACCCAATACTCCCAAATAACCCGCTGTTCGTTCACGAATGTGATAACTGGAAACCACAAGGCTGCATTCCGACATGTACATGACATCCGTTTCATCGCCAATGAATATGGTCACACCTTGATTGGAGGGTATTCGCAGAAAAACCTGCCAAAGAATGCTGCGCTGATCAAGCAGGTTCAGAAGTTGCTCCACTTTCATAACGTCGTGAAACTCTCTTTGGCGTAATAAATTCACTGCGCCTTCAAGAAAAACTTTATCATTTGACAAGCGAGTTGTCATTTCCTGTATGAACTGTTGAATCGCTGATAGGATTTTCCCATCTGCAAGGATATCATTGGACAAAGTAACCAAGTCCATTTTCGCAATATCCTTTAAATTGCGCCCGGAGACATTCATGTTCACTATGTTTGTGATTTTCTGAAGTTGTGAATCCTTAACCGCTTGATCCACTTCTATCAAATGGTGTTCGATATGCCCTGTTTTGAAGAGTGTCACAAAAAGTATGTGATGTGTACTGGCCGACGATAAGAAAATCCTTTGCACTGATGCTTCCGATATGGAGGGAAAGATCGCTACAGATGGATATTGAGTCATATACGCGAGAAATTTGCACGTTAGCTGGATCAACTCCTCCGCCTCGATGGAAGAATCATCAAAAGCACGAAAAGATTGCGTGACTTCTTCGTCAATCACAACCGGCTTCATGAGACAATTCACGTAGTATCGATAACCTAAATTGGATGGGATGCGTCCAGCTGATGTGTGAGGTTGAATCAAATACCCCATATCCAGCATTTCAGCCATCTCATTGCGTATCGTGGCGGACTTACATCCGAAGTCATAATGTGACACCAGCCAGTCAGAACCAATTGGAGAAGCTGTCTCCACATAATCATTGATTATGGCTTGTAGAATCTGTCCTTTCCTATGATCCATTGCTATCATCCCCGGAAAACAAGGGTGTATAATAAAGATAATTGCAAATATCCCTGCATAAACGCAAGCAATTTCAATAACGGCGTGAGCCAAGATTTTATGATTCCCACTGTTTATTATAATCCTCTTGGGGGTTATAAGTCAACCGATGGGTAAGGAGGTGGCGATCCACTTCTCATATGCTGGTTGCCACACCAACGGCTTTTTCGTATATAATAATGCATTCAAGGATTAAAGAGAGCGATCTGTTCATCAATGCTGCTTCCCTATTCAAGTGACCGTCCGCCTCGGAATGTACCCATAACGGTCATAATTCTCATTCTGTTTCATTACTTGCTATTTGGCGTCTTTGCGATCTTCTGGAAAATAACAAATGGGAACTCCCTGCTTGTTCTTTTCACGAACCTATGCTTGGTGCCATATCAGATGCATTGGTACTCGTTCATTACATATGGCTTTTTGCATGAGGATGTATTTCATCTCTCAGTCAATATGCTATTCCTGTGGGTTTTTGGAAGCAGTGTGGAGGACGCAATAGGCTGGTTGAAATTTCTACTCTTTTACCTATTAGCGATGATCGTCACCGGCGCGATTCAAGCGGTCATTGTATTAATGATTCCCGGTACCGACCATATGATGCCCATTATCGGAGCCTCCGGTGCAGTTTCAGCTTTGATGGGTTTATATGCTGTAAGATTTTACCGTTCGAAAATTCGATTTGTGGGCGTTCCATTTCAAATACCCGCCATTCTCGTATTGGCGATTTTTCTTATCTCTGAGATGACAATGGCGGCTCTGTCGCTGCATCACGAATTCAACCAACTCTTCAATGCTGTGGCGCATTGGGCGCATATAACCGGTTTTCTTTTTGGCATACTTGCGGGACAAGCGTTTCATCTTTATCACGAAGGGCGGAGAGATTACGTCACAACTTCCGCTGAAAAGGACATGATACGTGGTTCACATGTCTCTGCGGCCATGAAATGGGATCATCTCCTTTCACTTCAACCGGATAATCTCAAGGCGCTAAAGGAATCGGCTCGTTGCTGGATTCTCGCCGGGGAAAGGGAGCCAGGGTTCCAAAGATATGGGCGTTTATTGAGCGCCCTGCTGAAAGAAGGAAATCAAAAGGAGGCGTTGGCTATTTACTCAGAGATGCGAAACATAGAACCGTCGCTTATCCTCTCTCCCCCGGAAACACTCAAAGTCGCCTCATGCATGGAGGAAAACGGGAATTGGAAAGCCAGCTTGGAGATTCTGCAGGCTCTACTGGATTCAACACCATCCTCACCTGAGACGGAGATGGTGCGTTTGCGCATTGCGACCCTTCTGACGAATAGCGGTTCACACAATCTGGAAGCGGCTGAGCGTTTGGCGGATTTCATCTACGATTATCCGGACAGCGATTTCAGAGGGTATGCGGATCGTATGTTAAATCAAGTGCGAGAGAGGCTTCACGCCGAAAATGAGATGTCCGATGAGGGCTGAGGGTATGTGTGGCATGGAACTTCTTTTTTGACGAGGCTTCTTTGGGTTCACGGGCAATCAAGCTTTATTTTGCAAAGGTCAGCGGTTCCAAGTCAATTGTGCGAGCAATTGCACGAAATTTTACGTAGATTCATTCATAAGGTTAAGCTCCAACACCGCCTTCATGAAAACACAGGGAGATTGTATTTATGCATAAAATCACTTTAATTCCAGGGGACGGTATCGGTCCCGAAGTCAGCAACGCGGTAGTCCAAATCATGGAACATGCGAATGTGGATATCGATTGGGAGAGGATGGAGGCTGGAGCTGAAGTGATGCAAAAACACGGCACCCCGGTCCCCGATCAGGTCATCAACTCCATATCCCGCAATCGCGTTGCGTTGAAGGGACCCATCACCACCCCTATCGGGAGCGGCTTTGCCAGCGCGAATGTCACCCTAAGAAAAAGGTTGAGCCTTTACGCCAACGTGCGTCCGGTAAAGAACATTCCTGGAATCAAGACGCGTTTTGATAACGTGGACATCGTGATTCTTCGTGAAAACAGCGAGGATCTGTATTCAGGTTTGGAGCATGTGGTGATTCCAGGCGTTGTGGAGAGTCTTAAAATCATCACCGAGGTTGCCTGCATGCGGATCGGGAAATTCGCTTTTGAGATCGCAAGAGAATGGCATAGGAACAAAGTAACCGCAGTGCACAAGGCGAACATCATGAAGATGGCGGACGGCTTGTTCCTTGAATGCATGCGTAAATGCGCCAGAGATTATCCCGAGATTGAATATGAAGAGCTTATCGTCGATAACACCTGCATGCAATTGGTTACCCGCCCTGAGCGTTTCGATGTGATGGTCATGGAGAACCTCTACGGCGATATTATCTCCGATCTTTGCTCAGGACTTGTGGGGGGGTTGGGGGTAACGCCAAGCGGAAACTATGGAGCCGGTGGAACCGCTATGTTCGAGGCGGTTCATGGATCCGCGCCGGACATAGCAGGAAAAAACTTGGCGAACCCGATCGCCATGATCCTCTCAGCGGTTTTAATGCTGCGGCATATCCATGAAACAGAGAAGGCGGATATGATTGAGAAAGCGGTTCATGCGGTATTGGAGGAGGGCAAGTTCCTAACTCGCGATTTAGGGGGCGTTGCAACCACGACGGAAATCACAAACGCTATTATTGATAAAATGGATTAAAAGTTCTCATATTGTTCGGTATTTGCTTCAATAGCATCCAAGGATTGCTTGCATGTCTTTCTAATGTGTGTTTTTAAAAACCTTGACCGACAATTTGACAGTATGATTCATTTTCCCTGGTGATGCCCACACCAAAGCACTATTTTTAGCGGACCAATCCACATCCGGGGTTTTAACGTTGCAGATGTTGCTCACTTTTTCGTTTCGCGGATTAATTGCAACTGCTTCTATGTTTTCATGACTCTTTCGTAGAGCCCCAATAATATTTGATGCAAGAAAGGCGCATCCGAAATAACCGGAGTTGTCAGCAGGGGACACTCTTTTGAATTTTCCTGTGGAGAGTGTGACTATCCATAGCGAGTACGAACGAGCATTCAATGGATCGTTCGCGAGAGTGAGCAGAATACTCTTCCCATTAGGATTCCAAGTGATACCGACAATTCGATGCGGTAATCCGTCTGGAATGGAGAATCTCTGAAATTTCGCATAACTGACGGGAACGACATACAACTCCTCCATCTTTTTACAGGTAAGGCTTCGCAGTACCCCTTGACGGTAAGCCAGACGATTTCCATTCGGTGACCATGAAGGAAAATCCGTGTCTGCATACCGATCATACAAGGGAGTTGCGTCATCGGGATTGGTTATGGGAAACTCACGCAGGAACATATCGGATTCGTCTTGTTTGCCGTCACCCATGAACGCGAAATGACGCCCATCGGGAGAAAACGCAATGGACCTGTAATAAGTGAGGGTGCCTTTGAAATCATGTCCGTGCAATGCGAGTGGCGTGTTCAGATCGCCGGACAAGGATACGCGATAGAGGTTTACGCATCGCACCTTTTCCCCGCCTATTTTATTCCAATTTCCCACTTGATAAGCGATGGATTGGTCGTTCGCGCTCCAAGCGGGTCCCTCCCTTGCCATCCATTGCGCATAATCCGGTCTGAATTCACGATTGCGATCCAACTCAAAGGGAGGGGTGAGGGGAGTCGCCTTACTCAGCGATGCGTCAGTTAAATACAGCCTCATGAAGCCATTTTCGTATTGACGAATAAAACAGATGAATTTCCCATTATGTGACCATCTTGGTGCAATATCCTCGTAGGGAATGTTAGATAGATTGATAGGGACCTCAACCTTTTCCCCACAGGATGTTAGTCCGCATAACAAGAGAGCCATAACGACCATCGCCCCAAAACGTAGTATGGGTTTGCAGATTCGATTGGCTCTCTTTATTAAACGGTCATAGCTATGCTGGACGGAACACTCCATAGGAATCTGTTAACCCGCAATCTTTTCCAATTCATGCAGGGAGGAATCCTCGATATCCTTGTGGAGGCTATTGCCATGCGAATCCATCGTCACTACAGCGATAAAGTCTTTCGCTTGTAGATGCCACATCGCCTCCGGTACGCCAAACTCCTCGAGGAAATCCACTCCGATGACATCGGGAATGCTTTGCGCGTAAAACTGAGCGGCTCCTCCGATTGCGTTCAAGTAGATCGCCCCGACATCCTGCAGGGCTTTCAGCGTTTTAGCTCCCATGCCGCCCTTGCCGATTACCACCCGAATGCCGAACTTTTTTAGAATATCCGCCTGATACGGCTCTTCGCGTATGGAGGTGGTGGGTCCTGCTGCGTTCACGTGCCATTTTCCATTTTCATCCTTCACCATCACCGGACCACAATGGTAAAGCGCCGCACCCGCCAAATCCACGGGAGAATCATGAGATGTAAGATATTTATGAAGCGCGTCTCTGCCAGTGTGCATCGGGCCGCTAATGGATACAACATCCCCAACTTTCAATTTTCTCACCTGTTCCTCGGAAAGCGGTGTCGTAAGGTGTATCTCCGTTCCAGTGAGGATACGTTCATCAGGTCTCACCATTGAGTTAGGTTTTGATTCCCTGAATATCCACTCTCTTATTTCAAAGGTGTTCGGATCCATTTTTACGCCCATCCGCCTATACGCCCAGCAGTTATAAGCCACCGATACGAAAAAGCAGGCGGGCAATCGGTTCAGTGCGCCTATCTTGCAGCCCAGCAGTGTCACGTTTCCTCCAAAACCCATAGTTCCGATACCAAGCTTGTTCGCCTCCTCCATAATCGTGGATTCAAGTTTGGCGAGTTCAGGTATTGGGTTAGTATCATTCATGGAACGTAATAATTGCTCTTTGGCGTGATTGTATCCACTGGTTCGATCACCGCCAACGCACACACCCAATATGCCCGCACTGCATCCTTGCCCCTGGGCTTGATAGACTGCGTGCAGAATGCATTTATGAACTCCGTCAAGATCGCGGTTCGCTCTGCCTATACCCTCCAATTCACAGGGAACGGAATACTGTATATTTTTGTTCTCGCATCCCCCGCCCTTCAATAGGAGCAATATTTCAATCTCATCATTCTCCCATTGCTCGAAATGCACGACCGGCGAGCCCGCTCCGAGGTTGTTTCCGGAGTTTCTGCCAGTAATGCTATCCACGGAGTTTGGGCGCAATTTTCCTAGGCGGGTCGCTTCATTTATCGCCCAATGGATTGCATTCTTCATCTCGATCTGATTTGTTGCTACCGGACAATGGATGAAGAATGTGGGCATACCCGTATCCTGGCAGATGGGAAGTTCACTATTGCACGCCATATCTATATTTTTATTGATGATGGACATCGCCTGTCCTGACCTGGAACCTTGTTTCTCCAATAACGCCGCCTTGGATATGACTTCACGCACATCGGATGGAAGATTTGTGGATGTTTGAATTACCAGCTCGAGGATGTTGGCTTGCAGTGAGTTCATTTCAAGCTCCTTTGAGATGACATAAGATATTGCAAATATATGAAAAGAGAGTTGTGGCTCATTTGAGTCGCAATCAACGCTCGTCTCTGAATTTCGCTGATGCCTGATTTGATATACCATTCAAAGAGGAATGATAAATCCCTAAAAGATCAGGTAAGTGTTAAATTCCGCATAATGAAATTTCCAAACATAAACTGACCGATCAGAATATCCTCTTTCGAAAACCGGAATCACAGCGGATGAGTTTACTTGACGCTTTTTTGAATGTCGTGCATTGATCTCCCGAATCTCAGCCTCCATGGCATTATCATAGATTCGATCATAACCTTGCGGGAAATCTTAGACTTGCCCAATCGTCTATCCGTGAACACAATAGGACTTTCAACAATTTTCAAACCCATGTGGAACGCCACAAAGGTCATTTCCACTTGGAAGGCGTAACCGTTCGAATGGATGCGCTCCAAGGGAATTCTATTCAACGCCGCTCGTGTGTAGACACGGAATCCACTGGTGGCGTCCGTAACCCGTAACCCGGTAATACTCGCCACATAAGAGTTTGCAAAACGGCTAAGCAAATAGCGATGATAGGGCCAGTTCTCCACTCCTCCATCGGGACAGTATCGCGATCCTATAACCAAATCATACTCCGCCGCTTCGGAAAACATTCTCGGAAGATATTTCGGATCGTGAGACATATCGGCATCCATCTGCGCCACTCGGTCGTAATCCTGTCGCACAGCATGAATATATCCGTCCACATAACTGCGACCCAATCCCCGTATTCCCGTGCGGTTCATCACGCTGATCCTTGGATCATCCTTGTAAGTGTTCTCAACTACGCTGGATGTACCGTCAGGAGATTGATCATCCACCACAAGGATATCCGTAGAGGGAATCTCCTCCAAGAGCCTTTCAATGAGAGAGGTGATGTTTTCCTTCTCATTATAGGTGGGGATGATGATCAATTGTTTGTTTTTAGCCACGAAAGCTCCTGTCGAATATCCGGTTTAATATTGACACTTTACAATTGCACTCGCCGCGTTATCCGAGTAAAAATCAACGTAACGACATGCCTGTCGAACATCGGAGTGGACTGCGCATAGACAATCCGTCCTCTATTTATCATTCCAAAGTCTCTTTCCCAATTCGCCTGCCAACGCTAGGTGTGTCTCCTTAAGCAGGGCAGGAATCGGCAGATTCAGCGGGCAGCGTGGCAAACACTCACCGCAATTGGTGCAAAAATCCCCTTGCGTGCCAGGGAACCAGTGATCCGCTCCTCCCACGCGCTTTCCGGTTGCAGGATCATGCTGGGCAAACATTTTATACCGGTATTTTCCAAATTCCACCATATCATAAGAGATCGTCATATTACGTAATCTCAAAATTTCGGGAATGTGCACTTCTTCTGGACATGGTAAGCAGGCATGACAGAAACTGCAGTAGGTGTCGCCGAGTATCTCCAAAGCGGCGTGCAATCGCCCGAAAATCTCCTCCTCCTGCGGGGTTAACGGTCCTTCCTTCTCCACCCCGGGAAGATGATCGTCAAACTCTTCTGCTTTTGCCGCGCCAAGGGAGAGCGTGTGCACTTTTTCCTGAGATAAAAGCCATCGTTGATTCATTTGAATTGGGGAATAGGGGGCACACAGGTCTACAAGCTTTTGAGGTGGGTTAAAAAGCAACCCTCCTTTGTCCGTGGGGGATATGATGAAGACACCCATATCCTTTTCCGTCGCCAAATCCACCGCAGGGCGGTTGTATTGATTGAAATAGTAGTAATGCAGGTTAACGGACTCGAAAGCATCCGTGTTGATGGTATTCATGATCACCTGCAATGGACCATGCGTCGAAAAGCCTATGTGACCAATGATCTTTTCATCGATCGCCTTTTGAACGGCATCCATGCAACCGCCTTTTTTCATCGTTAAATCCAATAATCCCTGGGTGTTAATTCCATGTACGTCTAGGATATCCACATAGTCTACATTCATCCGAGTCATCGAATCTTCCAGATTTTTACGAAAATCCTCAGCGGTTTGTGTGGGACCGATCTTCGTGGTTAGGATGAATTCCTCTCTTTTAATCAAGCCATCCGCTAAGGCGCGACCAATCAGGCTCTCACTTGAACCGTAGCCTCTTGCCGTTTCAATATGGTTAATACCGAGATCCAAACCTCTTCTCAAGGTCTTGGAAACACGCTCATGATGAAGAATTGGGTCTTCACCCTGCTCCTCTGGAATTCGCATGGCGCCGAGGGTCAGGACGGATATTTTGAGTTCGGTTTTGCCGAAACGACGAAGATACATGGGATTCTCCTTGATGATGATAACATCATCTTATTTTAATCGTGTGCGCTGAAGCAGTCAAGTTTTGACGATTTGTCCGCTCGTTATCGCATAGCATCTATCATGGTTGACGATTTTCGATCAGGTATATTAATTATGTACTTAAAGCGATTGCATGGTGAATCGCATTGCCCCTTTTTAAGCTTTGATTTGATCCGGACCAATAATGCAGGTCAGTATACTTTGTTGCATTTGAACAGAGGAGGATATGAACTTATATCATAATAGTGAGAATTCCAACATGGATCGGTTTTCAAAATCCTTCCCCGTCACAGGCTTAATCGATGCGCTCATGCTGCTACTCGCTTGGGCGTATCTCCATATCACTCACTCGCTTACGGTTCAAAAAGACGCATTTATGCTCATCGCCACAATCATATCAGTTTTCGCCTATCTTTGCCTTTTATATGCGAGAAACATATGGTCATCCCACATCGTCTTTACGATCTACGCCATTACCCTGACTTTGAGATCTTTATTACTCTGTCTACCCATGATGATAAATCAACCAATCAACATATGGCTGTTTTCCTTCTTCATTCCAATCATCCTCATTCAACTGATCATGACTCCTGAAAAGACGAAAGGCGGGTATGCATTCATCGCGATAATAATATGTTTTCTAATTTTTTTTCACCCCAACTTTTTGACCGCCTCTCATACGCTCTGGAAGCCTCAAATTGCTCAGATGATATACGTTTTTACGCTCCTGACACAGGCTGGTGTTTTTCTTGGGGCTTACGTCCAAGACCCTAATCCGTCATTTATCCGAATCCCTTCTGGTGCGCAGCCTGCGGTTACAGGCAAGACCCTGACATCCGGAGAGATGGCTCTTGCGTTAGGTTTGACGATGCGGGTTGGGCGTATGATGCTCGAATCGGGAGCCGCAAGTTTCCGCACCGAACAGGCGATGCAGAGGGTCGCCGCAGCCTTGGGGGTTGGCAGAATGGAAACCTACCTCACGCCTAACGGTATTGTTGGCTCAGCGTATTCCGGACAAGAGCATCGCACACAGGTTGCAAGGATATCGAGGCTTAGCGTTGCCATGAACAGAGTGACAGCCTTGGAAAATTACACGCATCATCTGGCACCCGACACGCATCCGGAAGAGATAAGACAGTTTCTCTCCAACTTGGAGGGGGAAGGCGCTGCTTACTCCAAAATGGTTTATGTCTTTGCGGCAGGAACCGCATGCGGAGCCTTGGCGGTGGTGCTTGGGGGAGGCATTTGGGAAATAATCGCGGCGGGAGTTGGGGCTGGAATCTCACAGATGCTGAGGATCAAGTTAACCGAGATGCGAATGAACCCCTTCCTATTAACGACTCTATGTTCCTCATTGGCTACGGCAGTTTGTTTACTGCTTGTCGTTGTTATTCACCCTGTACATCCCAAAGCGGCGATCGCAGCTTCGGTGTTGTTTTTGGTTCCTGGTGTACCTTTGGTGACCTCCATCGTGGATCTATCCAGGCTGGACATACTTCCAGGTGTGAATAGGGGTATGCTTGCCTTAATGCTTTTCATCGGAATTGCGATAGGCATGCTGGTCATCTTGGGTTTGACAGGTTATAATCTCTTTTAGGGAAAATCATGCAGATAACGGACGCGATAATATTATGGCTGGTAGGATTCATCGTAACCCTAGGGTTTGCAGTGCTTTTTAATGTGCCTAAAAAAGCGCTTATGAGCGTCTCCGTCATTGGAGCGTTTGGATTACTGTTACGAGGTGTCATGAAAGCGGATGGAGTCATTCTGGAGTTGGCTACTCTCTGCGGCTCGCTTTTTATTGGGTTGGCTGGATTTTGGCAAGCACGCAGGATAAACACTCCACGCTTGGTTTTCACCATTACCGGTATCATCGCCATGGTTCCCGGAGTGCCCGCTTATGAGATGCTTCTCTATTTTCGGAACTATGATGTCTTGCAGGGGATGCAGAGCGGATTTAAAGTGGCTCTAATCACAGGTGCGATTGCTGGAGGATTATCACTTGCAAGGGCGTTAACGGAGTTGGAATGGAGAACCGTCGAAGAGCATGCGGACGATTAGGTTCTCAACCTTATTACATGCTCCTTAAGCGTTTCGGTTACCATTTCTAATTGCCGCCATGTGGTCTCTTTACCAAGACTAAAACGAATCCCGGACGATGCTTCCTCCTTTGAAAGCCCTAATGCGATCAGCACATGCGAAGGCTCGATGGAACCGGAGGAGCATGCGGAGCCCGATGATGCGGCGATCCCGTTCTGATCCAAAAGCATGAGCAAGGTCGTCCCACTTACGCCCTTCACACTGATATGAACATTGTTCGGCAAGCGATGCTTGCGATGCCCGTGAAGCTTGATATCAGGGATTTTTTCAAATAAAAGTTGAATAAAACGATCGCGTAATTCCGTCAAACGTAAACTCTCCGCCTCCCTTTCATCGGAAAGCAACTCACAAGCCTTGCCAAACCCCACGATCCCCGCGACATTCTCCGTTCCCGCACGTCTCTCTCGCTCTTGCGATCCTCCATGTATCAGGGCGTGGAGTTTCACCCCTTTGCGGATGTAGAGCGCGCCAACCCCCTTGGGACCATATATTTTATGCGCGGAAAAACTGGCAAGATCGCATCCAAGCCCGGATTTTGCATGTTGTCCTCCGAGATGGATCGGCAAATGGACGAAGCTCTGGACGCTATCCGTGTGAAACAGAGAGCCGTTTTCATGTGTGATTCTCGCAAGTTGAGCTATATCCTGAATTGCACCTATTTCGTTATTAGCGTGCATTATGGAGACCAAGGCGGTGCGCGGGGTTAAAGCGTTAAGCAAATCATTCGGATCTATACATCCGTCTCCATCCACGGGCAATATCGTTAATTCAAACCCCAATTCCCTAAGCCAGAGCGCTGTGTGAAGCACTGCATGATGTTCAATGGCTGAAACAATTAAGTGATTTCGATCCTTATGTGAGGCAAGCATTACGCCAATGATCGCCTGATTATCCGCCTCTGTGCCTCCGGATGTGAAGCATATCTCGCCATATGCCGCATGCAAGGATTCCGCAATTCGATCCCGCGCAGTATCCAGCGCCATCTTAGCCTCGCGTCCAATGAAATGCTGACTGGACGGATTGCCGAAACTGGATTGCAAGTATGGCTCCATCTCCTCAAGGACTCGCGAGTCCAAAGGGGTTGTGGCGGAATAGTCCAAATAGATACGATTGGGTGTCATGCCTACATACCCACTCCCGCATCGGACATATCCTCCGATTGATAATAGAGGAACATTGTCTGAGCGAGCATCTTTTCGGGGGTGGAAAAAGAGACATTAACACTTACCGAGAGATAGGGGCGAATATTTTGTTTCGTAATCGTCGGATCGGTTTGCTGGAAATAGGTCAATGCTTGATCTTGACTCTGATTCTCGATGAAATTCATCACTCCCTCCTTACGATAACCCCAGCCAGGTGTTTGACCGATGACGACGGAGCACACAGCATGATCAAGATCACTGGGTGTGATGGTGATATCATCGGAAACGGTGTTACACGCCAAGGCAAATAGGTTTTGCTGGGAGGGAGATAGGGAACTATATGCCAGCCCTGTGGTCTTCATCTCATTTCGTTGAGATCCATTCAACGCATGCCAAAATTTCAAAACAGGACGAACCGAATCCAGCACCTCCATATGAGGCACGATGGGCCATTGCAACACCATTTTTTTCAGTGTGGCGTATTGCAAGTCAGGAAGACTACACATATCCGCGAACGTATCAATGTTCCAACTCTCGTTTTGATCTTCTTTTACCCACCGTTTTACCTCCTCCGCAGGGGGTTCTTCGGCGGTTTTTAGCGCATAGAGGGGACTTTTCACAAAAACAAACGGCGGATTGAGCGTTGCCTCATGGTTCGTGGAAACCGCTAATTGAGTGAGGATTGTGGAAACAGCCTCGTTTTGAAAATTAGGCGGAGGCAAAGTGGAATCCCAAAAGGAATCCGCGATAACATTGACAGGATGCACTTTGTCCAACTCAAGCAACTCATCTCCGAGGCTTACGCGGGTTTTATTGGATGCAGAGGTCAAGGAAATTTTGGCATCCAATTCCGGGCTTTTCAATGGGGGTGGGGTGGATTCCTTTACGTTTTCCACAGAACCGTAAAACATGGGGCTTGGCAACTGTCCTCGCTGCATGTTTGGGGCGTATTCCCCCAAATCGCTTACCAAGGTTGTATACCAGTGAAGGGTTTTGCTGTTAGGAGAGAAGTTTTCAAAGGAAATGGACAGGTTCACGTACTCTTTTGCGGGTTTTGCACCTTTTACATCCGGAGGAGTGAATGGATCCGATTGAGCGAAAGGATAACCCTCAATGACGCTTAGCGGAATATCCGAAACCTCCTGAATATAATGCCTTTGAAAAGTGACGAAGGGGACATGAAATAATCCGCTCAGTTGGTTTGTCGTAAGGGTGCAAAGAAAACGATAAACGAATCGCAGCCCGGGAGTGTCTTGCAGCATATTTCTAATCACAGCCATCTCCAGCCTGATCTGTCTGGCTTGAGAGGGAGTTTGTGCCGAAAGTAGTTGCACATTCAGAGAATTTAACTCCGGCAGAAGCTGGCTGTCGGGGTATTTGTCCACTTCCCGAAACACTCTTAACTCCTCCTGCAAAGCATCAATCGGCTGACTGATAATACCCGCCTCCTCCTTAGCCAATTCAGCAGCCTGAACCTGCTGTTGTTCTGATGTTTGAAAAAGACGATAGGATATTCGTTTTCCCATCGATTGCCTTTCCCAAGTGAAGTGGAAAAAGGCGGCGATGGATTGCAGGATTTGTCCCAGAGGGAGATTATGGACGATTAGTGTGAAATGAACATCGGTAACCGATTTGTCAGGGAAGAATTCGATGCCTGAAGTCTCCTCCAGATCCGCAAGAAAATCCAGCATGGATTTATCATGGAAAGCGAATGACTTGGGAGACTCCATTCGCACATCGCCCTGAAACGGGTTTGCGGATGTTGTTGAACCGTTCGCCAGCGCCCTCGCGAAGCTGGAATTCAATCCGCCAAGCACAAGAAACAAAATAATCCAGCAGATCGTGCAGGATTGGGAAAGCTTTGCTATCAATTAAATCCTCCGGATGATTGCAAATCCCGACATTGCGTCACATGACGCTTTTGTTGAAATGAAATCACCATATTACGCTTTTCAGTATGTGAAGATTGATGAAATGCTCATCCAATCTCCCTTTGTTATATCACAAGATTCAGCGCCGCAATACCGGCGAGGATCAAAACGGTTGCATTGAAAGTTTTCTGAGGAATAATGGGAAGGAGCCATTTGCCAAATAGAATGCCAACGCCAACGAGAGGAAACATGATAAGATCAAACCTGAGGGATGCTGTGGTCATCATCGGTGAATGAGGCAGCACGTATGTCAATCCGATATATAACGGAAGTTTCGTTACGTTCACCATAAAAAAGAACCATGCGCTTGTGCCCATAAACTCTTCCTTGGACATATCCATCGCCTGCAGATAAAGAGTCATTACCGGACCCGCCGCGTTGGCAACCATTGTTGTAAAACCAGCCGCGCCTCCCGCGCCCGCGATGGAGGCGATGGAATGAGGAGTTAATCTCTCACCGAATTTTTGTCTTACAAGATGCAGCGCGAGCATAATAAGTACAATGGAGCCGATGATCACATCCATAATATCCTTGTGATGCGGCGCCTTCGGGGGGGTTTTTAGAAACAGGATGGTTCCTACGACGAACCCAGTGAAAACCCAAGGAATCAATTTTAGAAGCTTGTCCCATTGTGCATGTCGCCGATAGTAAAGCACGGCGAAAATATCTCCGAATATTAGCATCGGAAGCATTGCGCCAGCCGCCAATCTGCCACGGAATATGACAGCGACGAGCGGGACAACTAGAATCCCCGCACCCGGAAGCCCGGTCTTGGAGAATCCAAGCAAAACAGCTGCAGCGACGCCGAAAAACCATTGTATTGTTGTTAAACTCATTAAATACCCTTTTGGTATAGCTGTTTCGATAATGCTTGAAGGGCGATCACAAAGTGAGACATTGAAAAATCACGCATTCTCGTCTCATTGGATTATGCACAAACACCAAGCACGCATGGAGAGATGCTTGCAATGACGGAACTGGAACTCATAACATGGCTGAGCCATTTAAGCTTTTTCGCTTGAGACTTCCGGCTCAGGGCGAAGATGATGCCATAGCCACACGATGAAAAGTATCAATAATACGGCAAGAATAAGCGCATCAGCTTTGTGAAAATAGGTTTTCAATATATCCCACTGCTGCCCGAGTTTCATTCCAATCCATGCCAGAAAATAGCACCAGGGGAGGGAGCCGATGAAGGTAAGTGCGATGAAGGGACCGAACTTCATTTTGGAGACGCCAGCAGGCAGAGATACGAACGTCCTGACGACGGGAAGTAATCTTGAAACAAATACCGCCCATCCACCCCACCTGGCGAACCAGACATCACCGTGCTGTATGTCCCGTTTTCGAATAAGGAGGTATTTTCCGTATTTTTCAACAAAAGGACGTCCGCCTATTATCCCCACCCACCATGCAAGCGCGGATCCAACCGCACAACCCACAGCCCCCGCAAGCGCCACGAACAGAAGATTGAATGGTTGCATGGGAGGAGTCTGGTTGCTTGCCACAATGGCGACAGTCAACGCACCGGAGAAAGGCATTATGACTTCGCTAGGCAGAGGAATACATGCGCTCTCTATCGCCATAAGAGCAATAATGCCAGGATATCCTAATGTTCTGATGACGTGCATAATCCACAGTGCGATAATTTCCGTTATGCTGTGCAACGTTGTCTCCTTCCGCAGGCGTGCGAATCAATCATGGTGTTTTTTTTGTACAGCGGGGTACCGCTTGTTTCGTTCTTCGAGGACAGCTTCGTAAATTTCGATGACTTTCTCTCCCATGGATAATGGGGTGTATTTTTGCGCGTGCAGCAAGCATTTTTGCCGCATTCCTTCAATTCTGGAAGGATTGTCAAGCAAGGAAACAATCGCCTTGGAAAACGCCTCAGCGTCGGACTTGGTGATAATGCCGTCCTCTTCATTGACAACGGTCTCGCAAGCACCGCCTTCGTCCACCACCACGCACGGAGTCCCGGCAGCACGCGCTTCAGCGATCACAAGCCCTTGAGTCTCGGTTGAGGATGGGAATATGAAGATATCCGCCGTGGAGTAGAAGGGATCCAACTCCGCTCTTATCATTGGACCGGCAAGAATGATACGGTCGCCATCCGGAAAACTCTCAACGATTTTACGACACGCCTCATAATGAGGACCACCGCCGATTATTAGCAAATAAGCGTCCTTATGTTTTTTCGCGACCGCTTGGAAAGATTCCATGGCCAATTCAATATTTTTTTCCTGCGCTATTCTACCCACGTATAGAAGTAACGTTCCATCCATCGGGATATTAAACCTCTCTCTTGCATTCCGCCGAGACTGCTCATTCATATCCTCCTCATGGGGCAGTGGCACCGCCGTTGGAATCACGGTAATCGGAGTCTCCACCTTGTATTGCCGCAACGATTGCTCCGCAATTCTCGAAGGCACAATGACATGACTGCATCGGTTGTAATATTCCGGTATCCACCATTCCAACAACCCCTCCACCGCTTGCTGCGGAAGAAACACCAGATAGTGACCGTAATGATTGTACAGGGTATGGTAGGTTGATACGAGCGGAATGTTATCCTGCTTTGCGATGCGAGACGCCAGCAAGCCTAAAAAAAATGGGGTGTGCGAATGCAATATATCCGGAGCGATACGCGTGAGATTGCGACGTAAATTGGGGAACCAAGGGTAGGAGAGAGGATAATTTGGATTAAAAGGCGTGCGAACGGATGGCACGCGTAAAATAAACGGGGAATCGTCCACGTAATCGGGATAATGGGGCGCCACCACCACTACTCTGTGATGATGCGCTCTTAATTCGTCTATTAGCGTGCGGACGGACGTGCTTACACCGTTTTGAACGGGTTCGAAAGATTCGGAGAAGATGCCGATGCGCATGGTGGTTTAATTTTAATTTCCTTGATAGGAGACGGGTCTATTGAGTATTTGAAACGTGCATTTTACTGTGTGATTCTAAAAACGACATTATCTCAGCCATCTTGGTAGCCTCGCCTCCTTGAGCGAATTCAAGATGTGTGAGGTGATTTCCGGTTGTGACACCGCGAGCAACGTAGATGGGGGATTTCAGGATTCGCGAGGCGTCCATATGAGAAATTGTAGGATCGGTGAGCACTTTAATGCTTTGTATCCGTTGCTCTTTCAATTCACGGCTATATGCGGCGAAACTAGGATTCATGGATAAAAGGACTTCCAAGCGTCGAGGTGTTATTTCCCATAAATCAATCATTTTTACGCGGATGTCTTTTCGCTGCCGACGTGCATTTCTGGTTGGTCTCGGGAAGTGAACCGTTTTGGGCTCAATGGGTTTCGGTTCCGCCTCGATCGTTACAGGTTCGGCGGCAATTATTTGAGTGGTGTCCAAGAGAGTGTCCGTTTCAACTACGGCGGCATCGGTATTGGAAGCGGCAACGAGGGTTGTTTCTTGATTCACCTCAACGTCTTCAATGAGAGAGGAGGAATTCGGGATCATATCTGATTCACATGTCTCAGAAGACTGCGCTTCTTGAATCTCCTCATTCTTTTCATTTTCATCCACCTGGGAAATTTCATCCAGCACCGCATTTTCCTGAACCGCGACGAATTGTTCCTCTTTAATATCCGGAACCGGCGACTCCTGCGGAGTAACGGTCACAGTCGGAATATCCGCATGTGCGGCATTTCTAAACTGTGGCAGGTATTTGTCGATAGTGGGGACGTCCACGGATTCGGATAGGTTATCCAATACCGAGGATTCTCCCTGTCGTATCGGAGTATTGGATCTGGGCTCTCGGTTTTGAGGGACAACAGCATGTTCCGCGACAGAACTAGTCTGTTGGGGTGGTTGACTTATGTCACTAACTGGAGATATCCGATCGCCGGATGTCACGGAGACAGCCGTATCAGCGGCTTCCTGCATCTCATCGGGGTTTTGTGCATCCAGAAATTGTGAATCAAGCCATTTTTGCCACTCTTCAAAAAGCATATCCATCTCCCAAGCCCATCAATTCAGACTACGATAAACACGGGCAATTGCAATATAGCCTATCAACGAAATTCAATACGCAGTACATTTGAAGGGATAGCTATTTTTCGGAAATTTGCAATCACCATAACAACAAGTTTATTTTACAACATGATACACCGATACCGCATCCTGTTGGAAAGAATTACAGATCATGAACATATTGACCTCTATCAGTAAATCAGCATGGCGTCGCCAAAACTAAAAAAGCGGAATTGATTCCTAACGGCGAATTCATAGGCGTTTCGAACATATTCCATTCCTCCGAAAGCCGATACAAGCATGAGCAGACTGGATTTCGGTAAATGAAAATTTGTCAAAATGGCGTCGATAATCTTGAATTCGAAGCCAGGTGAGATAAATAACCTGGTCTCTTCGGTTTTCGACTCGACCACTCCGTCTGAAATCGCTGCGGATTCCAACGCTCTCACCGTGGTGGTACCAATGGCTATAATCCTACCCGGAGCGTTATTAACGATATCCGCCGTCTCCTTGGAGATCGTGTACCACTCCCCGTGCATTTTGTGGAGTTCAATCACTCTCTCCTTCACCGGGCGGAAGGTGTCAACGCCGACATGGAGAGTGATGCGTGTCAGTTTGGCGCCCATGGCTTCAATTTCTTGCAGTATTTGACGGGTGAAATGCAAACCCGCTGTGGGAGCGGCGGCGGATCCGGGAAGATTGGAGTAGATTGTTTGATAGCGTTCCTCGTCCGCAAGATGAGAATGAATATAGGGGGGCAAAGGTATTTGCCCCTGCCATAAGAGAGAGTCTCGCGCGTCAGCGTTCTCAAATAGCAGAATTCGTCCTCCATCCTCCGTCACTTCGACCGATTGAGCCTTTACACGCTTGCCATCATTTAAAAGAATATCCACAAACCGTCCAATTTGCAGTCCTCTTCCAGGATGCACCATCGCCTTCCATCGATCTCGCTCGACGGGTTGTATGAGAAGTATTTCGGCATTCCCGCCGTTATCGCGCACGGCTTTCATTCGGCGAGCGGATACTCGCGTATCATTTATAACCACAACATCCTCTGGGTGAATGTAATCCAGCAGATGCGGAAATGTCGTATCATTTGTCTCACCGTTTACGCGATTCAAACAGAGAAGACGCGATTCCCCTCTGGGTACGGGCGTTTGAGCTATTAATTCAACCGGTAAGTTATAATCGAAATCATCTAAAAGCATATTTTTAAGGGTATGTTGCAAATTTTCCGGCAATTGAAACTATGCGTACGAGTGACACGGGCTCCATGATTGGGACTGCATTTGCAACCACCCAAGACGTTTTCAATTTTCCTTGAAACGTGCATTTGGATATTGGATGAACAACTTTGAGGCGTCCTTCGAATGGAAATTCACTATCCCGAGGTAATTGCAAAGCTCATGAAATCGGTTTGATGCCGCTAACTTCCGCTTGGTAATACACGTGATAGCGTCTTAGCGAAACCTTATCTAATATATTCGTTATATATTTTAGCGAGGAATGAAGCTGTCTGTCAATGAACTAAGGGGGATGGGAATGATGGTGACCACAAATCAATCCTCCCAGTATAGTGCGCAGATGACACCATCGCGAATCACCACGGGGAGCGTTTGAAGGGAGTATCCGCATGCATTCAAGCATTCGCCAGTCTTAAGGTCAAATATGAGATGATGCCTCCTGCAAATCACTTGGCTGTCTTGAAAATGGCCGTGATCCAAAGGTTCGTTCTGATGCGGGCACAATGAGGAAGATAGCATCAAATCGCCATTCTCATTACGATAAAGTATAAAATCCCCATCGCTATAAATGTTCACTAACATGGAGGAGTTATTTGGCATATCCTTGCACCCCGCAAGGGGTTTAAGAGCTTGTTTCATGGCTGGAATTACTTATCCTCTGGAAGCACATATTTGGGATCGTGAGACTCATCTCCGGAGTCATTATATGAAACATTAAAGTTTCCCCCTTCATCCGTTTCTCTAATCAAAGTTTTCACCGATTGCACTTGTTCGGATGAAATAATCATACCGGACACGCCTAGGGATATCGCTTGAGTTATTATTGAGGCGGTTGGAAAGGGAGCAACCAGTTCCAAGGGGGTTAGCATGGATCGGCATATTGAACTTACTTGGCGTATCCATTCCTTTTCGCCATCTCCAAATTCCCTGGTATCGGAGCCGTCAATCACAATCCTGCTAATCGGATAACCGGTCAGATCATTATCGAGGATATCCCCAATCCGCAAATAAGCAGCCAGACGAACATCGGACACGAAATAATTGTCTGAAATTAATTCCCCGCTTAATTCACGCATGTATTGCTGAATATCGTGAAATCCCTCCAGTCGATATTTTCCGGGGAGGCACAAGGTTAATTCCGCTCGGGTTGCAACTTTGAGAAGCGCGGCGTAATCGAAAGCATCCCTGCCACCCATCACGGTAATCGGTTTTCCGTCCGCCACCTCAGCCAAATAGATTAATTTCGACAACTGCTCCCTATCCGTGATCTCAAATGGGAGAAGGTCGGCTCCTGCAGATATGTAAAACGCATCCGCCCCATTGCGCTGCGCCTCTTCGAAATCGTCGATGGTATTAATCCGGGCGATAACCCGTATCTCCCTGCCATCAATGGTAACCGCAGGCTGATCCTGATAATCTAGATAAAACCGTCTTTTGGGACTAATGCGTTCTTTCTCTGATTGATAAGCGGCGATAGTCATCCCGTCGGGATTCACGAAAATGGCGCCATGGTCGCCGTCAATAAGGAGAAGGTCTCCATCCTCAATATTGACGAGCAGGTCAGGCACATTGATAATTGCCGGAACATTACCCGAGGGGGCTTCGATTGATGCGTGTTCCGCCACGATGCCAACAACATGCGCCCATGGGAACGTCATGACGCTTGCATATTCATAGTCCTTGGCCACAAGAATGACATCCATGGGTTCAAGTGGCGAATCGGAACAGGATTTCGCCAACATCTCAATCATTCTCGCAGGCAGAAGAGGAATTCCATTCGGAACGCGAATGACGCTTGCACTTCCAAAAGCGGCGCCGGGATAGAGAGATATTCCTTTAAGGCTTTTCATGATACAACGCCCTTTCCTATACCAAGTTCCATTACGCACTCCGATGTGAAAAAGTAGCATCGGTTTTTAAAGATCATATCCACGATAATTACATTACGCTAATTGCATGAAAAAGAAATGAAGACGAAGAGATTCGAGCAAAACTTGCTCATGTGGAAAAAGTAAGAATGATGAGCGACATCGAGGCTTACAGATGATACGACGGTATATTGCATAGTCATTCAAATGAAAAATCCTTAAAAACGATCCCGTTAGTCAGCTGGGTGCGTGTTATTGCAGGGTGGAGCCTCCTTGCTGAAAAATGGTGACATACCCTACGAACACAATAATGAATGCAGTCAACACCAATGCGACCAAACCGTCACCGTAAGCTAGTCCGGTCATGCTTTTTGGCTTTGATGTCCAATCGGCGAAGGATGCACCCAGAGGTCGCGTCATGATATAAGCGAACCAGAAGGTGAGTATCTCGTTACACTTGAAGACCATTCTCATGATGCCGGGTATTGCGAAAACCACAAGGAATAACACACCTGAGGTTAGAAAACCCAAATGAAACGTAAAGGCGGTGAGGTCACCCAAAGCCGTACCCAAGGCGAATGTGGTGACTACGGTTGCCCAATAAAAGAGCTCTCGTTTGAAGGTGTATATGCTGTGGATGGACAAAGTCCTTTCAGACTTGAACCATACTGAGAAAACAATGACGAGCAGCACGGCGAAGAAACTCGTTGATACCGCATAAGGAATGCCCATCACCACATGCATGACATCCGCCACCATAGTCCCAAATAACGCCACCATGGCTGCGTTGAGCCAGTAAATCCACGGGATGAACTTTTTCACCCATAGCTGTAAAACCATCGCGGCAACAAAACTAAAAAAACCAATGCCAACCGCCAAGTAAGGGTTCATATGAAACACAAGAAAATCCGATGCGGCTTCCCCCATGGCAGTGGTTAAAAGCTTGATGATCCAAAAAAAGACATCAACATTCGGAACTTTGACCCTTTGCTGGTCAAGTGCGATACTAGTTTGCATATGGTTCCTAATCGTGGTTTTTAATAAACGATACTCATGGAGTGTGTTGCGTAAATACAATCAGAATCAGTGCGCATACAATATATTGGATATATAATGGCTTTAATATGCATATGTTGTATCAGTGTGCGGTTCAAATACATTTGTGCAACACACTCCATGGATAGCAATTTCATTACGTATTCATATTCGGCAAATGTCTCCATTTTCCATGGGAAACAAGCTTATAAAACATTAAGAAAACTCATACATTCAGCATATCACGCTGGAAGATTGCAATCCACGATATATCCACATAGAGCCGGGAACTGAATTATAAGGATTAAATAAAAACAAATAAAAGTGGCATGAAATTCAACAATCGCGGCTGGCGCAAATCCAGCAGAAACATATTCCACACTCGCAGGTATCGTCAAAGGACTAAAACGAATGCAGTGCATGATGCTATAATTTATCAAACATCGCCATGCCGTTTCAAGGAGTGCAAAAATGAGCAAGGACACTCAAGTTTTAAATGATTTGGTGGACAAATATACCGAGCTAATGATTTCAAGTCTCTGTGAGTCTCTGCAAATCCCAAGTAAAAAGGAGCCTCCTTCAGGGGAAAACGCCCCGTTCGGATTACCAATACGTCGAGCGCTAGATCATACACTGAATCTCTGCCGTCAACTTGGATTTACCGTAAAAGACGTGGATGGATATGCAGGACATGCGGAATTCGGATTGGGGGAGGAGTATGTGGCAGCGATCGGACATCTTGATGTCGTTCCGGAAGGAGGAGGATGGACCAAGCCTCCGTTCGGAGCCGTGATCGAAAACGGTTTCATATACGCACGCGGCTCCGCCGACGATAAAGGTCCCTTATATGCGGCGCTATTCGCAGCCAAGGCTCTGATGGATAGTGGTTTGCCGTTAAAAAGACGTGTGCGCATCATATTTGGATGTGACGAAGAGAGTGGTTTCGGATGTGTCGAATACTATTGGATTATAGCCAATGAGGAGCGGCCGGCTCTTGCATTCTCCCCCGATGCGGAGTTCCCCTTAATATATGCTGAAAAAGGCATCTCAAACATATATCTGGAGCGAGATATTCCGGTTCGCGAGGAGGGACTGCGCTTAGATAGCGCCAAGGGTGGAGAGCGCCCGAACATGGTACCCGATCATGCTGAAGCCATCATAAAGGGAAATCCCGATGAGCTTTATGAGGCGGCTGTAAAACTTAATCAATTTTGGGACTCCAATATGAGTTATGCATTGGAACCCGATTGCATCAAAATAACTTGCAAGGGCAAATCCGCTCATGGCAGCACACCGGAAAACGGGGATAACGCCGTGTCCCGCTTGATGAAGACCCTGCAAACTCTCAATCTCAAGGACGACAAGGAATGGATCCAAGCCACATTGGACACCGCCGACAGCACTGGACGCAAAATTAGCTTGAATGGAAGCGATGAAGTGTCGGGCGAGTTGACATCCAATCTCGGCGTTTTTGAAATTAAGGACGGCAAGGCGCTCCTCACCCTAAATATCCGCTATCCTGTAACTTGGGATCTTCAGGAGAAAATGAAGATAAGCTCGACGAAAATCGAGGGGATAGGATGGAAAGTGGCTCATGTCACTGATAGCAAGCCGTTATACGTCCCGTTAGACGAGGAGCCCGTGAAATCTCTGCTGGAGATTTACAGACAGGAGACCGGGGATTACGAATCCAAGCCTATCACGATGGGCGGTGGAACATACGCTCGCTCCACGCCAAGAACTGTCGCTTTTGGTCCTCACTTCCCGGGCGGGGAGGATGGCCCCGCACATGAAAGAGATGAGCGTGTTTCGATAAATAATCTCATCAAAGCCGCCAAAATCTACGCTCATGCGCTATATAAGCTTGCAAATGCGGAGGATTGAGGCATCACATCAAATGAATTCAGAATGATGCATGGGTGATTGCAAATCTTAAACTGATCGCTTGATATGATCCTGAAAGAGGGAATGCACCACAAGCATGATTTTTGCAATCACCGTCTCTCGGAATAGTGCATTCATCTCCTTCAACGGTGGATCGCCCTTCAATTATCAAACAGCTAATTTCACGAAGTAGTAGATCGGTATCGATATCACGCAGTTAAAAACGGATTCCTCTAAAGTCACCTTGACCCACAGTAAGGTGTTTGCCTGAGGCGCGAAAAGATAAAAACACATACCCGTTAAAAAGGTGCCTAAAAAGCAAACTCCTACAGCAATAAATACGTTATCTCGAAATACGTGTGGCTCCATGGCGCCGATGATCCAACCCGCTAACGAGCGAGTTACGATCAGGCTTCCGACATACATCCCCAGATACGCTGATTCCAAAACACCAGTCATAAATCCTAGCCATGCGGCAAAAGTGGCGTCCGTGAACAGGCTGCATGTAAGCAGACCGGTGAGCGCGATATTAGGTTGCGCCCCTCTGATAGCGAGATGCGAGGCGTATGCTTCATGGAGAAAGAAGAGAATGATCACGATTAAGGTCAAACGCAGGTTGCTTTTTGCGCCCTTCATGGGAGGATATACACCTCTTCCAAGCGATCAAAATCAACCGCAGGTTTTACAAGTATCTGGCGAGACGCAGTTGAAGGATCATTTGTGATGGAAACCACCGTTCCAATAACCAACCCCTTGGGATAGACTCCCTGCGCACCTCCCAATCCGGAGGAGATCATCGTATCTCCGATGCGTATGTCCGCGTTTGGTCCAAGATAAGCAATGGATAACAGAGGTGTCCCATTACCCTTGCAAATACACTCCGCCCTTGAACTGGCGCGCTGCACCATCGCTCCTATAGCCGAATTAGGATCCGTTAATAGGATCACGGAAGAGGTGGTCGGAGCAACATCGAACACATGTCCCACAACCCCCAAGGGCGCCACAACGACGCTGTCAGGTTTCACTCCATTACGGCTTCCCCTTGATATCACCATGGTTTCAAAATTAGGAATGGGGCGCATGGATAAAATGGTGGCAGGGATCTTATGCAAAGGAGGGGACATGGCGAAACCGAGTTCCGATTTCAGCCTTTGCGCATCAATCGCGTCCTCTTGCAATTGTGCGATCTGTGCTTGAAGATTTTCGTTTTGCAAACGCAGTGCCGCATACTTTCGCGAAAGAGAAGGACCTTGTATAATCCACCCGAACTCGCGATTCATCCAGTCCGTAGTGGCTACGAGGATGTGTATGATAGGGGACGTAACGGTGCGTACCGCTGCGGAAAGCGGGTCCGCTTTCCCATGGCGAGAAGCGTGATTATGCCATATCCCAAGCCCGATACCAAGTGCAACGCAAAAAATCAACGCCCACCAATGGTTACGATGATTGTTTTTCTCTTTGAGTAACACGATGTCACCTGGTCAGATAGGGTTTATCCGCTTTTTAGAACTTTTCGGAGTTGGGGGTTCGTATTGATCTCCTCAAGGACTCTTCCCGTCCCAATCACCACGCATGACAGCGGATCCGTTGCGATATGAACCGGCATGGAGGTTTCACGCGACAGCAACTTATCCAATCCTTCTAGAAGCGCGCCTCCGCCCGCCAACACGATTCCCCGTTCCATGATATCCGCCGCCAATTCAGGAGGGCAGCTTTCCAAAGTCATTTTAACGCTCTCTACTATCGCGTTCAGTGGCTCCTGAATAGCCTCTCTAATCTCATTTGAGGAGATAGTGCAGCTGCGCGGCAGTCCGGTCATGAGATCACGTCCGCGCACCTGCATGGTTCTTTCATGGTCGCTAGGAAAAGCGGATCCAACTTCAAACTTCGCCTCCTCGGCGGTTCGATCTCCAATGAACAGATTATACGTTCTTCGCACATAAGAACTGATCGCCTCGTCGATTTCATCCCCAGCCACGCGAACGGATCGGCTTGTCACGATGCCCGAGAGCGAAATAACCGCCACCTCGGTCGTCCCCCCGCCTATATCCACAATCATCGAACCCGTCGGCTCCACAATCGGCATCCCAGCTCCGATCGCAGCCGCCATAGGCTCCTCGATTAAAAAAGCCTCCTTCGCTCCGGCTTTCTTGGTGGCGTCGATCACAGCACGACGCTCCACCTCCGTCACGCCGGATGGAATACCCACGACCACTCGCGGATTGACCCACATGGTTCGGCGGTGAACCTTTTCAATGAAGTAACGAAGCATCTTTTCTGTTTGGTCGAAATCCGCAATGACTCCATCTTTCAGGGGTCGAATGGCGATGATATTGCCAGGCGTGCGCCCGAGCATCCTTTTCGCCTCCTCCCCGACAGCAAGCACCCTTTTATTGTCCTTCTCTATGGCAACCACCGAGGGCTCGCGTAATAGAATTCCTCGACCGCGAACATGAACTAGCGTGTTCGCTGTGCCTAAGTCTATGCCCATGTCACGAGAAAAGCGTCCGAGAAATCCTTTTAATACATTCATATTTATTTATCCTGATATATCATTGCAGTTTATGGAAGATTGAAGCGAGGAGAAAAACACAAAGGTAAACGTCCTCGGCTACGCCGTGCATCAACAAAATTATAGCATAATCCGTCCTTCTATCTTATGCTAGAAGTATGTCACAATAACAGGCAAGGAGTTTAGTGAGAGAGTACGATGAGATTAGAAGCGAAAAGCGTACAAATGGTGTTCAAGGACGTCCAAGTAGGTGATCATATCCTTTTGGACGAGGTTGCAGTACATGCAGAGGACTCATCGTTGTGTTTCGAAACCGGCACTGCGGTATCCTCGCGGAACACGAATATCCATGTAATCCTATCGGAATCACGCTTGAATAATTGGTTAACAAAAATAGCGTTTGGAAACGTGTGCAATCTTCAAATCACCTTAAATTCCCAAAGCGTCACCTTCAAAGGCGGATACGCCCTTTTTCGTTCCCTGAAAGCTCCTTTTCAGCTGGATGCGTTTCTTGAAATAGACAGCCCTTTCATGATTAAAATCAACCCCATAGCTTTGAAATGCCTTGGGTTTCAGCTACCTCAAAGCACGACCGAAATTATAGTAAAAAATATCAACATTAAATTAAAAGAGTTGCTTCAAGCGAAAGATTTGCCCGTACCGATAAGGATGACGAGCTTAGACATTCATCCGGGAAGATTGGACATCATTTGCGAGACAAGCATTGAGTTCAACACCTTGAAATCGAGCGCCCCCATAGCGGCGTTAAATTCTTGATCATTTCCATCAAACGAGATCACGCTCAATCCGTGAACTGCAGCAGTTGAAGGTAATTCCCCTCCGAATCATTGAAAGTCGCGACCTTGGCTCCTCCCACATCCGTGGGGGTCACAGAGAACACCACCCCTTTCGCCATCAAATCACGGAAGGTTTCCTCTATGTTATCGGTATGCAAAGTAATGATGACCGAGTTCATTCTCAGATCTTCCAGCCCAACAGGAATTTCCGACATCATCAATCCGATTCCCTCCGAGAAAAACGCCCAGTCTTCTTGCTCCTCCGCCAGATGCAACCCAAGCGCATCCCGGTAGAAACGCATCGCGCGATCCATATCCCGCACCATCACGACACTGAAAATACGATCCATCATCACGGCGCCTGCGTTGGAACGGATGAATTCACACCTCGAACATATGTGGGTTGCGCCAACCAAGTGCCATTTATGCGTGATAAATTCAGTTTAGCGGATATTCCGAGAATCACGATCAATATCGCCAGCGTTAAAAGCAACCATCCACGGCGATTCTCCGACGCGGATTTGAAAAATGGCATTCGATGCCCGATGGACATGGAGATGATGAATGCGATCAACGCAAGGGCTATTTTCATCCCAAGGAAGATCATATACATCTGATTGACGCTATGAATGAGGAAATAGACATTGCAAATTCCGGTCGCAATGGCTAGAAGCCAGAAAATACCCAGAGTGATGCCAAATCTCTTCCATTGCTGCTTGATCATGGAGGTGACTTCCGAGTTTTCCTCGGGAATCTTTAAAGGAAGGATAAGAAAAGCGAAACCTGTCCCACCAATGATGGCGCTGATACTGAACAAATGAATCCATTTAACGACAAAAACTGTCCATTGCATATTTCACCTCATATTTATTGGATTTATGGTGAATTTCCAGTCAGGTTATGATTTCGTATCACAAGTAACCACATTGCGATTAAATAACCATACGACAGAGTGGATGGATTGGTTCAACACCGCTTATATCATACCCATGATATCACCCTTAAGGCATGAAGCGAGCGGCAACTTTATCAAGATTGATTTTCGTAAAACCAAATAAAAAGTGTCTAACACCGGTTTCAATCGCATCCATTAGATAGTCCGCCAATTTAAGGACTGAAGTGATGAATGGTGTTTGAAGCTATCAATTATGATTACGGAGGAATGAATGTCAGCAAACCTATTCACCCCCCTTCAAATAAGGAAGGT
>JAJZOL010000195.1 GCA_021811565.1 bacterium
TACGGGATGGCATGCCCCGATTCATGCATGGAGCCAAAGAGGGCTGGTTCAAGACGGTCCGGAGAGAAACGAGTGGTGATACGCACGTCGTCGCGTGAAAAACCGCAGCAGAATGGATGGACGGTGGGGTCCTGGCGCCCACGGTTCAAATCGTATCCCAAACTGGCGACAACTTTCAAGGTGAGCTTATTCTGTTTGTAGGATGGAAAATCACCGGTCAACGGGGAGTTATCCCCTTTGGGCGTTGACCCTACGATCGCGCGAACCATATCCACCAAAGGCTTTTCCAGTTTCTGGAATACCGCTTCGATATCCTTCGTTTTCGCCCCGCGTTCATACATGTCCAAGAGAGTGTCGTAGGGTTCCTCTTCGTATCCCAGATGTTGTATCATTTGGTTCAATAAATCCAGGGTTTTATCTAGATACGGTGCGAAATCAGAATATCTGTTTTCCGCTCGCGCACGAGTCCAAACGTCTTCGGAAAGTGTCGTGTGGCGAGAGAACTCCTCGGCGAGGGATGTCGGAATTTTCACGGCGTGATCGTAACTGCGACGGACGTTGCGCAGGATTTTCGCCTCGTTCGAATCGGCATCCATTCCCGCACATTCGTTTTCCGACTTCTCCAACAGCTTTCCCGTCTCCTCGCTGATGAACATCTCGTGGGTCAACTTGCTGAGATACGCCAACTGTTCAGACCTTGCAGACGCTCCCCCAGGAGGCATGTAGGTACGCATATCCCATCCCAATACCGCTGCGGCGCGGTGCAATTTACCGATATCGGCTAATCGTTTTTTTAAAGCCTCTAAATTTTCACCCATTGTTTCTTCCCTTTGATTTGGATTTTCGCCTATACGTAATTGTTAGATAGCCATTCCTGTTGATACTATATCTGAAATATTTCAAGGAATGGAAGAGGCGACGGATCAAGCTTTTACACCAATTGATCAACAGGTTATTTGTCTATTCATCCCAGAGAGAAACGAGCGAATACAATGCGATTGTAACCGTCCGCTTCAAACAGACAGCCGATCTCCCCATTCCGCAGTTCCGTCAAAACCGAGTATTCATATTCCCCCGCATATAATTGACGATGGATTTTCCAGCTAGCCCCGTCGTCATTGCTTCTGTATATGGCGCCATTCACTCGTTTGGTGTAACTACGAGGTCCGGCGTAGAGCAAACACTCCTTGTGCGGGCTTCCCGGAGAGACATATCTTAACACGGAGCCCATGCAGCACGGGTCGGGAATATCCTTCAAATCCTCCACATCCGACCAAGTCATTCCGCCGTCATGACTTACACAGGTTTGCCGAACAGGATCGCCCGCCCATCTTCTTACGATAAACCGAAGAGAGCCATCCCGTAATTCAACTAATTGGGCTTCATTCACATTACTGATTTTTTTACCTGATCTGTTCGTAACGAAACCACCCGGAGCGGTATCGCCCATTTTCCATGTCTTCCCGTGATCGTCACTATATACCGCGTAGATACGCCATTCATCGAACGGGCCCTCATTGAACGGGAAGACCAATCTCCCGGCGTATCGCCCTTTCGATATCTGCACTCCTATCCCGGGTCCGACCGCATCGGTGGTAACGATGGCGGGGCGTTTGGTTTCGCGAGTGATATCGACTGGCTTCGTCCATGTGACGCCGTCATCCTTACTGCTGATGATGTAATTGCGCACGATATTCTCCCCTGTCACACCGGGCGTAAGCTTTTTGCTCGTCTCATTCAGCCCGGGCGGATAGGATTGGAACATAAGGAATATGACGCCTGTATCACGATCCACAACGGCGCAAGGGTTATTTAAGGATCGTGCGCCATCGGAGGCGATCACGGTGAGGCGCCCCCAATTTCGCCCATCATCCTCGCTCCTTTTAAGAATTATTTTGTTCTCCGCCTGATCCGAGTTGGCGGCGCGCCCTTCCGCGAAAGCGAGAACCGTCCCCTTGTTCGTCACCGCAACGGAGGGGATTCGGATTGACTTGAAACCGCCTTCGCTAGCTGTGAATACCGTGGTGAACCCCGGTTCTCCGACCGTCGAGGCGATCAGCGGGAAGGCGAGTAGAAGTGTAAGCGTTTGTATAAGATGCATGAACCCATGTCACCTCCGACAGCAGTTTTGGAATTATAGACCATGAGCGTGTAAAGCTCAAGCGCACAGAGAGGATTCTGGGGGGATGTGTATGAATGTATGAATTTATCTTAAAACATACAGGGGGATGCACAAATAACGCAAAAAAAGGGGAGGTCGAGATGCCTCCCCTAGAATATCATAGTCTATAGCGGTTCCTGGGAAGGCGGCCAACCCGAGGCGGGAACGGTCGTCCACTTTCTGCCATAGTTGATCTCCTTCGCATGCCCGTCGAAGAACACGGCGTTGTAGCCGCGCGGGTGATTGCCGGGATTGTTCGAGATTCCAGCAGAGATGGCGTCCTGCCCCTCCCATCCGAAAACACCGCGCTCCGTGAACAGTATCCGATCCGAAGTTATTTGCGACAGCAGATTCGGCGGATCGTTATCCCAAAGGTCTATCGTCCCCTTTCCGGGATAGACCTCCATCGGGAAGCCGCTTACGTTTTGGGGTGTATTGTATATCCAATTGACAAAATAATGATAAGATTCCAAACCCTGATTTGCGTTTGCGTCCGATGCCGTGTAATATGGATCATCCGGACAATACCAGATTTGGGTGCTCTTCGTGTAGGGATAGAGCTGAACAAGCATCAGCATTTCATAAAAGTCACGCCCGTAAGAGCATCCAGAGAGAGGACGGGCGCCAGGACGTGGAATGAACCCTTTCATAATGCCAAAACAGTCCGCCCCCGGATCCGGCTGATCGTCATTTACCTCCCAGTTTTTGGGGCTAGGATAGGTTCCATAAGCGAACAATTGGTCGTAATCCTCCGCATACATCAATTCCCCCAAGCCAATCTGCTTCAAATTGGAGAGGCATGTTGTGACTCTTGCGGATTCCCGCGCCTGAGCGAATACCGGGAATAGAATGGCGGCGAGGATGGCTATTATCGCTATAACCACAAGCAACTCAATCAAAGTAAAACCGTTTCTTTTCATCCCCATAACCCTTTCGAAATAATAAAGGATGCGTTACAATTATCAGGTCAGAAAAAAATTAATTCCCCGTCGTGGTTTTGGTTCCGGGAAACGCGGAGCTTGCCCCATTGGAGGAAGCGTTCGGCGTGACACCGCCCATGCGTTTCTGAAACTCCTGTTGGACGCTTGCAGGCATTCCCGGCGGTTTTTCACCAGCCCTGCTGCCTCCCGAACTCTTACCACTAATAAAGAAAAAGAGCCCGACAGCAATAACAACCACAACCACAACCGCAATGATAATCGCAGGTGAAATCTCCTTTTTCACTAAATCACCTCCTTTCCAATCGACATTATCATTTTATATCTCAGTTTCCGCCAACCACTTTAGCGCCTGGAAATGGAGCATGTCCCAACGATAGTGTGAAGTTACCGATGGTGACCATTTTCATTTTACGCCCTTTTTTCCTGTATGTCAATATCATTTTTCAACACCGATTCAAGCATCCAAATATCCTC
>JAJZOL010000199.1 GCA_021811565.1 bacterium
TCCGCCGGATCCATCCAAGCAGTTAAACGTATCCGTTTCAACGGAGGATAGCATCCAAGGGACGAGTTCATTTCATAATCGCCAGGCTCAGGTGAATTACAATCCGTTGAAAAACGTCAGTTTGACCGGCGGCGTGCTGGACCAAACTAATTCCGGCGGCGAGAACCTATCCGAGAATTTCGGCGCATCCATCATGCCGTCGCGTATGCTGCAACTAAGCGGGAATCTTCAGTTAGGGAACGTAAATTCCAATAGTCAAGCCCAGTTGAAATTCACTCCGTTGCAAAGCTTCACGCTCATAGGTGGCGTGCAGGATCAATCCTCTTCCGGAGTGGAGGACCTTTCGGCAAATATGAGCGCCTCCGTCGCACCATCTCGTTATTTGCAGTTAAGCGGTGGGGTGCAGGTGCGGAATTCCAATTGGGGTTTCATCACTTCCTCTAGTCAGCCGGATTCATACAATCTTCAGCTTGCGCTACAACTCCCCTGGCATGAATTCCGTTTGACCAGCGGCATTCAGACAAACCCATGTGCGCCAAACGGGGTGTTCACGCTGCAATCCAAGCAAAACCTTGGGATTCAATCGACTATCGGACCGCTCAACCTCACAGGCAACTACGCATACTCGCAAAATAATTTGCAAGCCGGATGGCTTCGCCAAATGGAGGTGCAACTTGGCTGGCGTTTGGCTCCAAACACATCGCTGAGTTCGGCTTACAGTTTAAATCAAACCTTCAGCGGCGGCATTACCACAATAAACAATTACTCTCTGAACTTCACTCGCTCCCTCGGATCCACGTTCAATCTTAGCCTCGGCGGAGGGCTGACTGACACGATCCAGCCTGGCGACTCTTCTCTTGATCGTGAGTATCAGGCGAATGCGCAATTAGCGTATAAGTTTTAGCGAGCGGGGTAGATATCAGCTCCACAATTTCCACACCCACATTCCCATTAAAAACTGGTATCCGCATAGTGAAAGCTGCGTCGGATATGGAATAAACACATAGCTCTGTCAGAGGAGGTATAGGGATGCCTACGGAATATATTCGGCATTTTGGGATGTCGGAAACCCCGTTCGCGCGAAACCACGATCCCCGCTGGCTTTATCTCTCTTCCCAACACAAGGAAGCGATTATTAAAGCCAGATGGACGATTGAGGAACATGGCGGACTCGCTTTGATACGCGGGGATGTCGGTCATGGTAAATCCTTTCTTATTGAATATCTTATGACAACATGGCCCAATCAATTCGGATGGAAATGCGCCAAGCTGCAAAACACCGGCACCATCTCCACACCGAAGGCTCTATTGACTGAGGTGTTGTCCGCGTTTGGACTGGAACCTGCCAACACTGTGCGGGAGATGGCGACTAATTTGGAATCCTGGCTTCTTTCTCAATGTTATGAAGATAACAAAACCATTGTGTTATTTGTGGATGAGGCTCAGTCTGTTGGATCTCGCGCTTTGCCCGTGTTGAGAGACTTGTTAAACCTGGAAACTCGCGAACAGATATTGATGCAGATAGTTCTTTCCGCGCAACTTAATATCGATAAAAAGCTGATGCATTTCCCGGCGCTGCAAAGCAGAATCGCATCGGTATCCACATTGGAGCCGTTGTCCGCAGAGGAAACGGACGCTATGCTTTTGCATCGCTTCCGTCGAGCGGGATGCATCGACCCCATTCATCTCTGCCCCTTCGAAACCATGCATGCAATCTATTTACATAGCGGGGGAGTTCCAAGGGACATCCTCGTGGTTGCGGAGGCGGCGATGAAGGAAGCGTTTTTACGGGATAATTGGCAACTCTTGCCGGAACATGTGGAACAGGCTGTGAAGGACATGGCGGGACGAAAGCCGAAACTAGCGAAGGCGGCTTGAAATGATGGATCGAGAGCAATCGCAAAACGGAAACAAGCGACGAAAATTAGACGAACTCTTCGCGGATGAGCCATACCTATCCGCAACGATGAAGGCTAACAGACTCCATGAAAAGCTTAAAATGCTTGAAGAGCAGGAGAGGGCGGCGCAGGGTCTGCCCACGGAAGCCTACGTTGTAGATCGAAACTCATCTCCGGAACGCCTCACGACTCCTGACGTCCTTAACCAGCATCATGACGTTGTAGTCATCTTCCAACAAGCGAAACGCTACTATTCGGAAGGATTCATACAGGGTTTGGACAAGAACCAAATCCATACCTTGGATTTGGCGCGCAACAGTACCATTGCTAAATGGCTGAAAAATCAGTCTCGATAAAGGCGATTGCGGTCATTTTTGAAACCGGGGCGTTCGTTTCCATGGACACCGGAACCCAGGACGAGCAATCGCATAAAAACGAACAGGAATCACAGAACTTGGTGTGTGATATGTTTGGTGTTTATGCGCTAATCGATATTTACGCACCGAGAATTGGAGGTCAATCATGATGATATACGCCGTGACAAGCCAAAAGGGTGGTGTGGGCAAAACCACAACCACCGTGAACTTGGGGGCGGGTCTTGTATCTCAGGGGAAGAGAGTGCTGATCATAGATTTGGATCCTCAGGGAAGTCTCTCCGCCTCGGTTGGCGTGCATCTGATAAGAACCTCTCTTTCGGATGTGCTATTAAATCCTGAATGGATTAAAAACGCAATCTATCCATGTTCAGGAGGGATGAGCGTCATACCGGCAAGTGCATCACTGGCGAATGTATTGCTTGAGTTATCTGATATGGAGGCTCCTGCATGGAGACTTGCACAGGCTCTAAGATATGTCTCCAACCTGTATGATTACGCCTTGATCGATTGCCCTCCCTCCTTGGGGCACGCCACGACGAACGCGCTTACCGCAGCAAACGTGGCACTGGTGCCACTCCAGTGCGAGTTTCTCTCGCTTCGCGGGCTTGCCGACGTCCAAGAGATATCTCGCGCAATTCAGGATACGACCAACCCGGATTTACGTCTCAGAGTGGTTGCCACAATGTACGATAAACGCACCATTCACGCCAACGATGTGTTAAGAGAGGCGCGGCTCGCCTTGCCTGGTTTGGTTTATGAAACCGTAATTCCCCGCACAATCCGATTGGCGGAGGCACCTGCAATGGGGAAAACGATATTGGAATACGCGCCGGATTCCAACGGTACGTACGCCTATTGCGCCTTGGCGACCGAGATAATGGAGGAGGATAAGGGATATGGAACGACGCGAAGATATACGGGCGGCGATGCACAATCTACTCTCACAAGGAAAGCCGCATGAATCTCCACCCGCCAATCCCCCATCGCTCCTTCCGGAGCGAGCAGGATCCATACTTAAAGACGACATCATCCCCTCAAACTCACCGAGTTGGGAGTTTTTGCTGTCTGGGATGCAGGAGGAGTTGAAATCCGTTGGTATATTGGCTAAGCGAGAGGAATTGATTGACGCTATCGGGGCGAGTTTATCCTTGCGTTTGGACTTGGTGCGATATTTGATTGCCTCTTACTTGATCGGAGACAATCATTCCGGAAATCAGGCGATACAAAACCAAACCGGAAAATAAAAGGATCTTTTACAACATGAATCTTTATCAATCAATGTCGTGCTGCTTTCATAACCGAAATGATGAGAATCGCGGGAAGGTTTGAAGATATCGGCCGGCACTCAAAAGGGAAGTATCCAGAGGTAGATTGGCCATGAAAAAAACGAATGCTATTAAAGGGTTATACTCGAAAATTGTTACGGGTCCGGTTGTATTGCTTCTGCTATGGCTGTTGATACCGGGAGTGATCAACTATATCCTATCCAAGCAAGCTGCGGATCAAGTTATTCAGGACAAGGCGATGCTTGCCATGAACTCCTTTTTATCCAATCGTTCGATTATGCAGTCAAACTCGGAGGAGGATATGAACTCGGCGCAACCGGAATGCCAGGTTAGATTCCTTCCAACAAGATGGCTCAACAACGGTAAAAACGGATCCGCATTGGACAATAGGATATGCGCCGCATTTTTAGCGGACCCTCGCGTTAAAAACCTTGAGGAGTATATCGACAGGGATGAGGGACGATATTATCTGTATGCCGAACCGATCAGAGATTCCACGCCTGGCGTACTCCAACCGAAAGGAGAAAAGATCGATCAGCCAGGTAAATTACGCGGGGTAGCAATGGTATTGCTGCCTGTTGCACCAGATTATCAATTGGCGGTGAACGCAGGGTTCACATCATTGAAAATTGGCGCATTCCTTGTGCTTGGCTGTATGCTGTTGCTCATTTGGCAAGTGAGATCGAAAATCCTCTCTCCTGTTGAAAAGCTCTTTAAGATTAGCGAATCCATACGACAAGGGCAATGGGATGCTAAGTTCACCCTCCCCGAGAAGACGGAGCTGCAGACTCTTGCGATCTCTTTCCAGGAAACCAGCTTGTGGCTGCGCCAAAGAGTGGCTCAGGAAGAGAAGCTTCGGTCGATGTTCCAGCAGTTCGTACCTGCGTCGGTGGCGGCAAAGGCGCTAGGTAAAAAGAGCGATGAAGTGCTAGAGGGGCGTCAATACCACGTAACCGCGATGGTGATTAATATTCGAAACTTCAGATTACTTATGGATAATCTCCCGCCTGCGGAAACAGTCAATACTCTCAACGAATATTTCAGAGTGGTGAACAATGTGATAGTGGCGAATAAAGGAATTGTATGCCGATATATGGGCGACACAGTGCTCTCCTTGTTTGGTGTTCCAGAAACGACGGAGAATCACACGCTGCACGCCATAAAGGCGGCGTTGGCGGTACCTGCAGCACTCCAGAATCTGTATGTGCGATTGAGCGAACAAAAGGGGTGGGAACTGGGAGTCGGGATAGGTATCGCTGCAGGGGAGCCGATAGTGGGGCATTTCGGAAGCACCGAGCATATGGAATACACTGCTCTTGGCGATGTCGTTTTGCAGGCTGAAAACATGGAGGGTATTAGCAAAACCGTTCCGGAAGAGGATACGATACTCCTTACCGAATCCGCCTATCGCAATGTGATGTCGGATGTGCATGTGTACGATATCGGTGAGAAAACAATTGCCGAAGGATCTAAAATGCATGTGTTTGTTGTTCAGGGTCTTAGGGCGGAGGCGAGACAAAAACTGGCAGCCTAAAAACAGGCAAGGTTGCTCGTCTGACTAGACCAAGCACTATGGCACATATCATGTAAAAGGATGATGCGGCGCCAACAATCCGGCGGGATAGTACATGCATCCTCCCATAGCGATCCGCAAAAGGCGGCAAGGAAGAAAATGAACGAAAATAGCGAAATCGTACAGCTCAACAGACGGCGCAAACTGGATGAGCTTTTTGCCGAACAGCAGTATCTCTCCGCCACAATGAAAGCCAGGTCGATTCATGATAGGCTTGATGACGAACCCATACCTATGGTGATTCCGATCATCACACCGGAGGCGAGCGATGACGCCTCTCCGACTAAGTTAAAGGAGATCCCATGGACGAATCAACCTTCTGAACGAAAGCAGGCTGATGTCAGGTCGGATAGTCTGTCCATGAGAACCAACACCGTTATCGAACCTAATCAATCTCAAACGATCAGCATCTCCTCTTCGGAAAAGGAGAACAAGCAAGAGGATCGGATGCTTCTCCAATTGAGCATTTCATCCGGAGTCAAGGGTGAAATTCGCATTCAATCCAAGCGTAGCGAACCTGCTCCGGATGTCATGACTATCGAGGAAGCTGCGTATTATCTCCGTGTGAGCGTGGTAATCATACGAACATGGGTGCGCGAGAAAAGCGTCCCATGTGTTCATCTTGGTAAAAAAGTGAGATTCCGAAAAGAGTCTCTCCTCTCTTGGCTTGAGGAGCAGGAGGTGGAATATCGAACCAAAGCATAAAGTACGGTGGACATTCTCCGATGGGTCGGAGTGAATTGGCTTCGACCCATTGGGTATAATGGATATGATTAACAATCAACAACAAGGAAACAATATCATGTCCAAACTGATCTTACTCCGCCACGGACAATCCACTTGGAATTTGGAAAACCGATTCACCGGATGGATTGACGTTCCGCTTACGGAACAGGGGGAATTGGAGGCGGCGGAAGCAGGGAAACTTCTCAAAGACATTCCTATTGACATCGCCTTCACATCCGTTTTAAAAAGAGCCTGTGACACGTTATACATCGCGATGAAAACGTCCGAGCAGGATTCCCTCCCCATTATTTACAACAAAAAAATCAATGAGCGAATGTATGGTGATCTCCAAGGACTAAATAAGGCTGAAACCGCAATGAAATTCGGGGACGCCCAAGTGAAACTTTGGAGAAGAAGTTACGACGTGGCGCCTCCGAACGGGGAGAGCCTCAAAGACACAGCAGCCCGATCCATCCCTTACTACAACGAGGAGATATTGCCACAAGTTAAAAAGGGAAGAAATGTGCTTGTATCGGCTCACGGAAATAGCCTGCGCGCGATTGTGATGCATTTGGACAAGCTGACCAAGGAGGAGGTTATCGAACTTAACATTCCCAATGGAGTGCCTATCGTTTATGAAATGGATGCGGAAGGCAATATCCTTTCGAAAACGGAACTTCACTAACTCAGCTTCTCGACACAGAGAGGATAGCCACCAAGGACAATTTCTCTCTGTGTCGAAATGCATCCTCGACACTTGGGACGATTATTTTGTTGGCGCACCGGAGCTTGGCATCATCTGTTGATAACCTGGGAGGCTTATCACGATTGATGATACCTTCTGGAAATCCGCGATCTTCTTTTGCACCGCCGCCATGCCCCCCGACTTGGCGAGCAAAGCCATTCTTTCAACCTGTGGCTCAACCTGACTGAACGGCAGAACCGTCATGTCCTTTTTCGAGACTAGCTGGATGATGTAGTAGACCGTCTGCCCGTTGATAACAACTTTCTGAACAGGTGAGTACTCTCCGACTTTCAGCTTCGATACCGCGTCCTTGATGAATGGCGGCAAGTTGGGATTGTTTGCGACTACATACCCCACATCACCGCCCTTGGCTTTCGTGGCGGTGTCCACGCTCATTTCGGAAGCAACGGTTGCGAAAGGCGTGCCCGCTTTCAACTTATCCATCGCCGTGTTAGCGTCAGTTTCATTGGAAAGCTGAATCATGGAGAGCCGCCAAGTCTCAGGCGTCCCCCATTTTTCCGGGTGCTTGTCGTAATACTCCTTGACTTCATCCGGGGTGCATCTTTCGTTCACCGTAGCCACGTTATAGAGGGTTCGCTCTAATTTCACCTGTTCCTTGAGTTGCTGATCCGTAAGTTGTTTGGATGCGAGGGCTTGCGCTATGGAGGGGTTTTGCTCCGCTATTTTCATATCCGATTCGATGTCCGCCTCCGCAGGCATCAAACTTGTTTTCTTAGCGAATTGATATAGAAGCTTCACGAATATTAAAGATTGGAGTGCGATTTGTCCAGCGGTTTCATTCTTGAATTGCAATGGTGAAGTGGATGCGATAAAATCCTGGGCTCGCAAGGATTGCATTTTATTGATCCAATCCGAGACGGTGATATTATCCCCGTTCACAATCGCAGCAATCTGATCGTTCGATGATGTCTGAGCCTGAGATACGGCGGGAGAACAAAACAACAAAGCTATCGTTAATAGAACCATCATAAAAAGAGCGGTATATCGGCTGGTGATCATATTTGAATCCTCCTTTTTCGGACGACAACGATACTTCTGCGATAAATCATACACCACTCCATTATACCGTTTTACATCTGAAGCTATTGAGGTAATTGCAAAATTCAGGAGATGTGGCTATTATCGCTCATTTCACGTTCGTTGAAATACGTTGGAATCGAATTTTGCAATTACCTGTATTGTTAAACAGTTGTGAAAAAGAAAAAAGACAGGGTGCATTAAAAAACACCCTGTCGCTCTATAAAACTCAATACTAAGAACCGTTGTTTGCCTGATTACCGTTCTGCTGTACAGTCCCGTTGTGAATTAATACCGTTTGGCTGGGATTATCCCAACTCACTGTTCTGTTTGTTAGTATGGATAACACATTCATCGGAACATACAATGTGGAGTTACTGATGATGGGCGGCGCGGCAATTCGTTCCCGCCTTCCATCAGCAAAGATCACCGTGGAACCAACGAACAGTTTTAGCCTTCTGTCCTTAGTTACAAAGGATTTACTCGTTGTATTGTAGGTATATTGCACACCCGCAACCTCCGCAACAGGGGCGAGAGGAACATACACCGTGCCGCTCTTCATAAAAGGCTGACCGTTTGGAAAGCTGACGGACTGGTTGCCATACATGACACCTATGGCATTGCCTTGTGGAATCTGCGCATTTGATTGCGCTTGGGTATTGCTCGAAACTAGTGACTTGGTATACGAAGCGGGTGTAGGGGCGTAACCAACGTTTCGCGCCACGACATTAACCCCATTGTTGATTAACACACCAAACTTCGCTCCCGGTTTCAACAATACGTCGCCCGCTTTGGGTTTATTCACAAATTGATTGTAGAGATAGCCAAGTCCGGCTCCCACTGCCATTTCCTCCAAAGTGTTCCCCTTGGTGAGAGTAGCGATTACCAGCCCTGCACCTGCGCCAATGCCGACAAATTTCAAAGTCGATGCATTTTTATCTGGATGAGCCACCAATCTACCCGAACTGGAATGGGTTAATCCTTTCCCGTTTAATGAATAGAGTGTGCCATTAATTAAATATGTTTGTGAATTGGGAAGCACTATGCGCTTGAAGGATACGCCAATGTAACCCGGTTTCCCGTTTCTCGATCGATACGCCTCATTCACCACTCCCTCAATCCTTGTTCCAGCGGGGAGCCCGGCGTCATACTGCCCTTGCTGAACAGTGGTGGCGAAAGTTTCACCTCGATAAGAGGTTTTACTGCTGAGAGTGTTGTCTAGGGTGACTGGCAACACCGTGCCACTCGGCAGGGATATCTTCCTGGTTTCCGCTCGCACCAATCCGGTTGTTAAAACCATCAGAGATGCGAATACGGCAATGAGTAATTTCGACTTGTTCGTGAATGTCATCATATCTTCATAACCTCCTGGTTAATATAATATACGCTTAGACCGATGCAATCGGCAACGTTTCTTACTGTCAGACGTCAAAAATACATCCAATGATCCATAATACCAAAAAATATTCAGGGAAACTTCACCCATTGTTCTCATATGATGATTTTACGGCGAATGTCCCATATATGAAATCCATGTCAAAACCAAAGGTATACTAATAATAAAAAGCGGTCATGGCTCAGACGCCACCCACATTTATTCTTATTATGAAACAAGAGGTGAGGAATGTCATTCCCTATCAAATTGGGACACAGCCCCGATTCTGACGACGCATTCATGTTTTACGGATTGGCGAAGCATTTGGTGGACGAGGAGGGGTTGGAGTTCACACACATTCTCAAGGATATTCAAACATTGAACGAATGGGCGAAAGAGGGAAGGTTGGAATGCACAGCAATCTCAGCGCACGCATATGCATACGTAAAGGATAAGTATGCAATTTTAACACATGGCGCTAGCATGGGTGATGGATATGGACCGATGGTCATATCCAGTCATCCAATGACGGCTATGGATATTCCATCAAATAAAATCCTAATTCCCGGAGAGTTAACCACCGCGTTTCTCGCTCTTTCGCTTTATCTCGACCAGCCATTCGAATATACCGTCATGCCCTTTGATCAAATCATTCCGGCAATAAAACGCGGAGAAGCAGAGGTGGGATTGATCATTCATGAAGGTCAGCTCACTCATTCCGCAGACGGGATGCATATGATTGTGGATTTGGGGCATTGGTGGAAGCTTGACACCGGTCTGCCTTTGCCGTTGGGCGTTAACACGATCAGAAAAGATCTCCCTTCGGATATTCAGTTGAAGGCGTCGCGGGTGTTGAAAGCGAGCATCTTGTATTCCCTTGAACATCGCGCTCAAGCATTGGAATACGCCATGCAGTTCGCACGAGATATGAAAACGGAGACAGCGGACACTTTCGTTGGAATGTATGTAAACCATTGGACAGTGGATATGGGCGAGGAGGGAAAACGCAGCATTCGCTTGCTAATGGATCGATCTCAGAGCCGAGATTTAGTGCCTTTATTTGGCGACGTTGAATTCGTGGATTAAGTTACTCGCATCCGCTTAACGCCCCCAAAAACATCGGGGGCGTTACTTTTAATTATCCTCGCCAATTTCACCAAAGAGCGTATTGAATCTCTCCGCAAGCTGCATCTCCAATGCTGAGAAGGAGAGATCAAACGCCATTGTCCACATCAGCATCAACGCTTCCTCGGGTGGGTAATCCAGAACTCGAGAGAAAAAATCCTTGATGATCTCCTCGTATGTCGTTTTCGGTTCGTTGAGAACCATACGACCAGGCATGGAGTTTTGATAGAGCTTTTGTTGAAAATGATCCAAGAACTCACGGACATTTGCAGGGGTGGCGTGCTCCAGCTTATCCCCAAACTCTTTTCTAATTTCCTCTCGAAATTCGCTTAGACGCACAATCGTTTCCTTTGGAAAATTACATGATCAGGTTGCCATCACATCCACAACGTTCAGCACGCTTGTGTCCACGGATCTACCGCCTGCGATGACATCCTCCAACGGGCTTGCATGAATACACCCTCCCAGCATACCCACCATCAAGTTGGTTTTCCCCTGCGCCAACAAATCCACCGCATAATATCCAAAATGGGTTGCGAGGGAACGATCCTTGGCTGACGGCGAGCCTCCGCGCTGAACATGTCCCAATACGGATAAACGTGTCTCTATACCCGTAACCTGAGTGATTGTCGCGGCGATGTCCGATCCTCTCGCAGCGCCTTCAGCGACAATAATGATGCAGGACATTTTCCCGCGACTACGCCAAGCCTCAATGTTGCGACACAACTTAATCATATCATGTTTAAATTCAGGAATCAACACCGCTTCGGCGCCACCGGCAATGGCAACCTCCATTGCGATGGAGCCATTCAAGCGACCCATCACTTCAACAACGAATATACGGTCGTGGGAAGCCGCAGTGTCACGAATTTTATCAATGGATTCAAGAGCCGTATTCACGGCGGTATCGAATCCGATGGTGTATTCCGTTCCGTTGATATCGTTATCGATTGTGCCTGGAATTCCGATCACTTTGACACCGCATGTTTCATGGATGGCAAGCGCTCCGCGATAGGAACCGTCTCCTCCTATAACAACCAATCCGTCGATACCCGTATCCTCTATTCGTTTGGCGGCTTTCGCCTGTCCTTCGGGAGTTTTGAATTCCATGCTTCTAGCGGTTCGCAGAATTGTCCCTCCATCATCGATAATGCCGCTTACCGAATGAGCGTTCATTGGGCGGAACAAACCGTTCAAAAGCCCTTCGTATCCTTTTTCAATTCCAATTACCTCCATGCCTTTGGAAATGCCTGTCCGTACAACCGCCCGAATGGCTGCATTCATGCCGGGAGCATCCCCGCCACTTGTCAGCACACCTATTTTGTTCATGATGTCCTCGCAAAAAAGTAAGTTAATGGGTCAGCGCTATTACGTCTTCATGATTGGGCAGGGAGGATATCGCACCTTTGCGCGTGGTGGATAGAGCTCCAACCCTGTTTGCATAATCGAAAATGCGTTCAAAATCTCCGCGGCACAGATTGGCCAACCCACCATGAATATCCATGGAGCGAATCAATTCAATCAGCATGCCCCCGACAAAACCGTCGCCGGCGCCCGTCGTATCCACGGAGCGAACCTGATACCCATCGACGTAACCCCGCAGGGATTCGGACGCCTCCCAATAGCATCCCGATCTTCCCTTTGTAACCACAATGAGTTGGATGGCCGGCGCATATCGGCGTAGCAGATTCACACCCCGAGGCTCATCAATCACGCCAGTGAGAAATAGCAACTCCTCGTCGCTGATTTTAAGGATATCCGTGAGAGGCAACGCATCCATAATCGTTTTTCGGGCGAAGTCCTCACCTTTCCATAGTGGCAGACGAAGATTTGGATCAAACGAAAGAATGCCACCTGCGTCTCTGGCAATATCAATTGCCGCAAGAGTGGCGGATTTGCTCGGCTCCTCAATCATCGATATACTTCCAAAATGAAATATTCGACCTTTGCGAATGAGATCGGAGTCCACCTCATTAAGTTGGTAGAGCATATCCGCGCTCGGGTTACGAAAAAAACAGAAGTCACGCTCGCCATTTTGCTGCAGGGATACGAATGCGAGTCCCGTTCTTGCATACGGGTCGAATTGCATCCCTGAAACGTTTACGCCGGCTTGAGAGAAGGTTGCGCATAAAAAATGACCGAACGGATCGTCTCCAACTTTTCCAAGAAAAGCGCTTGATCCGCCAAGCTTGGCCACAGCCGCTGCGACATTTGCGGGTGCACCTCCCGGAGCCTTTAAAAACCCCGAAGATTCAGCAAGGCTTACGCCGCTTTCGAGGGAAACCATGTCGATCAGAGCCTCGCCTAGACAGACCACATCCATGGCTCACCCCCTTAAAACTCAGGCTCGATAATTCCATAGTCACCGTCTTGCCGACGATAGAGGAGATTGACCATTCCGGTCTCCTCATTAAGGAAGAGAAAGAAATCGTGGTCGAGCAATTCCATCTGAATTGCCGCCTCTTCCGGAGGCATCGGTTTCATTGGGAATCTCTTGCGCCTTGAGATAACAAGAGGTTGAAACTCATTCTCATCAGGCTCGTCAAGCAATGTGATTGCGGATTTTTCCGCGGCTGTCTCCTTCACCGGTCCGGGGCGTTGATGACTTCGTCGCACACGGGCTTTGAAGTTTTTGATCTGCTTTTCCATTTTATTAAGCGCATTATCAACCGCGATGTTCAGATCATTGCATCGCTCTTCACTGCGCAGTGTAATATTGTCACCTTTGACGGAGAACTCAACAACTTGAATGCCACGAATGTGAGAGACTTCCATTTCAGCGGATTCGATGTGATGAAAAAATTTTTCCAACTTCTGAAATTTTCTGTCAACATGCTGCTTGAGTGCGTCTGATACGACGCCGTTACGGGTTTTTACGCTGATAAGCATGGTGTATCTCCTGTGGGTAATGTATTGCTCCAACACCGCTCGTTGTTAACGAATGGCGCGGAAAATCTTGGATGATGGAAACAACTCGAAGGCTTTCATGCCGTCAATCGCAACCACTCTCCATATATTCCAATTACGGATGAAGACATGTAAAGTGCTAAGTTATTGTTCAGCATAATCACAAATTTCATACGTTAAGATGTGTCTTGCCCAAATCCTCATGCGTTTTGGCGGTTATGCAAAACAAACTTTAACAAAAAATCAACGAGAGAGAGTTGCAATCGCCCAGCAGGCGATGCCTTCCGACCTCCCGACAAAGCCCAATTTTTCGGATGTTGTCGCTTTGATGTTAACCCTATCCCTTCCCACTTGAAGTCCGGATGCGATACGGTCAATCATTAAGCTCCTCCAAGGACCGATTTTCGGCGCTTCAGCGAGAATAGTGAGATCAACGTTTTCAATTTTCCATCCGTTTCGTTTGAGCATATCGGCGGTCTCCTGAACAAATTCCATGCTGGCTCGGTTCTTGTGGGCGGGATCCGTGTCCGGGAAGAGCACGCCTATGTCTCCCAAGCCAGCCCCTCCAAGTAAGGCATCGCATAATGCGTGCAACGCCGCATCGGCGTCGGAATGCCCTTTCAAACCCAATGTATGAGGGATATGCACCCCGCCGAGCCAAAGCTCACGGGATTCGACAAATTGATGCACATCATATCCCATACCAGTACGATAAGTTGCAGGAGTACGAGGAGTGGTCATGAGATAAAATTCCATGCGGGGTATGTCTTCCTGAACAGTTAATTTCAAGTTGCTCACTTCTCCGCCAACGATATGCACTGGAAATCCGATCGCCTCAAGCACGCTCGCCTCGTCCGTCATTTCACGAATTCGCGCCCCCAACGTATTGAATGCGGACAAGAGCGTTTCACGGCGAGCGCCCTGAGGTGTTTGAACAGCCCATAAATTGTCTCTGGGCACGGTTTCCGTTACGACGCCGTTATTCGATCGTTTTACCGTGTCTCGAATGGGAATTCCCGGCACTGCGGATCCCTCGGCTCGGATGGTATCTATGACCACCGAAATCAAATGCTGAGATATTAGCGGACGAGCCGCATCATGGACCAAAACTATTTCGCAATCGTCCGGCAACGCCTTAAGACCGCACAATACCGATTCCTGACGAGATTCCCCGCCCTCCACTACCTTCAACACCTTGGAATATTTCAATGAGATATCCTTGATTCGTTCCAATTCTCGCATGGATGCCGCCACGACAATCCACTGAACGTCATCATGATTCTCAAAAGCGGTAAGGGTATGCTCCAGCACCGTCCGTCCGGCTAAAGAAGCGAATAACTTGTTTTCAGCGCTACCGAACCTTGAACCTTGTCCTGCCGCCGGAATTACGACTCCCACCATCGTCGTCTTCCTCTTCCTCCTCCTCCTGGATTTTTGCGAAGATCATCTTTCCGGCTACGGTTTGAAGTACGCTGGTAACCACCACATTCATATGCTCCCCGATGTGCTTCCTGCCATCCTCAATCACCACCATGGTGCCGTCATCCAGATACGCCACGCCCTGATTTTGCTCCTTGCCCTCTTTAATGACCGTGACAGGCATATCCTCTCCTGGCAACACGACAGGCTTCAATGCGTTCGCAAGTTCATTAACATTCAGAACAGTCACCCCTTGCAGCGCCGCCACCTTGTTGAGATTGAAGTCATTCGTGATGATATCCCCGTTCATCTCCTTAGCGAGCGAGACCAGTCTTGCATCCACCTCCTCCACAGGGCCTCCGGCAGTCTCAATGAGATGATCATAGGAACGTACGATCAGAGGAAGTTCCTTTTGCATTCCGTTGAGAATATCCAGACCGCGACGCCCCCTTGCGCGCTTGAGGGAATCGGATGAATCGGCTATGTGTTGCAATTCGTCCAGCACAAAACCGGGTATGTATATGGGGCCAGAGACAAATCCCGTGCGGCATACATCCGAAATCCTTCCATCTATGATAACGTTCGTATCAAGAATTTTAAAGCGTTCCATCGCTATATCGGTGTTTTGCGAAGGATGGTCTAGAGACACGGAACCAACAAACTTAAACTCATCCTTAAGACTCATCATTCCACGAACGCCCAGATAGACCGATGCGAAGAGTATTAATATTGCGCAGGGTAATCCCAACAGCGGAATCTGAAGCAGGAGGAGGAAGAATGGCAGGGAGGTGATTACACCCAAAAGCAAACCCATCGCTACGGCAATCTTTTCACGGGTGGACATTTTTTCGAAAACCGCACCCGTGTTAATGACAGACTGAGCGAGCCTCGGACCGAAAATGGTTCCGAGAAGGACTCCTAATATAAAGAACGCTATGACTAAAAACGAGTTGTAGGTTGAATTGAAAACAAGATCCCGGAAAGCCTGCGGAAGTCGATCGTGGAAGTTAGCACCATTCACCCAACCTCTGATATTCAATCCGAGAGCCATCAGTAATCCGCCTAGAACCAAAGCGAATACCGTGCTGAAAAGTTGTTTGAAGCTTCTTATAGTCACTTTATTTTTCCACCTCCATATACTCCTTTGAGATAAATGCGAAATTCAACCGGACGAACGGAGATAGAACTTGATTCTCGTCAAACAAAACCGATGAAAATGAATTTAGCAAATACCTATAAATAATATTTATGTAACTAATAACACGAAATTTGAAAATAACAATGGAATCTTTTGAAAAGCTCATGAAGCTTAATCGAACATTCAAAATGCATACTGGTTATTAATTCGGCAATTAAATATCATCGAATATATTAACTTTATCAAGAGTGATTTCAAAGATTTTCTCCTCTAGTTAATTGCCGATTTACTAATATATGGTGCGCATGGGTCTAAACACAGCAAGCAAACAGAGCAAATTACATGTACAAAAACAATTGAAAAATTGGATTTGATATGTTTATGATCAAGTGAAACAAGTTATCCCAGTCACCCCCCTCGTATTTTGCTTTATTCAGTTGATTTCCAATACCTTCACCTTTATGCGTCCAATCATACCGCTAACACCATACATATCGGTAACCTCTCCTTGCGCCAGTTTTACATGGGTGGCATCCACGAAAGAGTTTGGAAGCGTGGCGTCTATCGGCACCCACTTGCCAACCCAGCTTTCCGCCCAGGCGTGATAGAAAAATCTGCCGTTTGCGTAAACGATACCGCTCACCAACCTTGTGGGAATCCCCGCCGCTCGCGCAATTCCGGCATATAGAGTAGCGTAATCTCTGCAGACGCCGACGGGGTGGTCGAGAATATCCAAGCAAGATCTGGGCACGCCAATACTAGCGTTTGGAGTCATATGAGAGTAAACCCAACTTCGTATACGTTCCGCCACCTCATATGCGTTACTGTCACCGCCTTTTAATTGTAAGGCGAGATCGTGGACTTTGGGAGAGTTGACCTCCAAATATGCCGCGCTGCGAAGATAGGGTTCAAATTGAGCGCCTGAAATCGGTAGATTCACAGATTTCGACGAATTAAATCCCGTGGCATGAATTTCTATCAGATAAGAACCATCGCTTTGTTTCACGGCTTGCTGTCTCGAGTCGGACTGCGGAATGCTCAAACCTGAGAGTCCGGAAACCACCAATTTCAGATACGTAGCTGTCCGGGGATCCGGGATTTTCAGGTCTGACGCAATGGAAGTTGCCAAAGCGAAATCCTTGGGCGGAACGTATCCTGTCTTTGTTTCGGCGGCTCCATCCTTTACGCTGAATTGAGGCGCCGGAGCGGTCGGTTTCATAGCATCCTTGGCGGATTCCAAATACATAGTTAACCCGATGGGGGAATCCGCCTCCAAAGTGGTACCTTCAGCGGTTTCCCAAGTGGATAACTCTTCCATGGGACCTTGACTGTGAACCCGGTAAGCGTTATATGTCTTTCCATCCAAAGATACGACGGATTCCGACATAATTTCTATATTATATGGTTCCAAGGATATGGTCAAGGGGTCTATGGCGTAAAGAGTGTATTTTGCTCCTACGGTGTACTGATTTTTTTGTAGCGGATTGTCACCATCCGTAGCGAATTTCGCTCCTTCGGGGATATCGAGAGTTTTCGTCGTGACGCCATGCCCCGAATTCATTTGACAGGTGATGGTTGTCTTATGAAAGACTGCGGTAAGTTGAACTTTGCTCCCGTTGGATTCGATTAAAAACTGCTGATAGAGTGGGATGTCGTTTAAATCAGTGTACGAAAGAGAGTTGGTCTTTTGTGTGGCGTTAACCCCCATGAGATGAATGGTGATATCGCTCTCACTCACCACCTTGCGCACCTTGACACCTTGATATTCGGCTGGTTCTATACGAACCTTGGTGTTTCCAACTTTTGAGCCCATGAGAAACACCCCCATCCAACTCGTCGATTGCGCAAGCGAGAAAGAGGGGAGCACCATAAAGAGCGCAAGTAAAAAGGAAGCAAAATAAAGAGAGTATTTCGAAAATCTATACATCTTACGCTCCAGTTTCACACGATCTATTCAGCCCGCGTTTTTTACATGGGTTCTATTTCATTATACCATGCAGGAATCGCTACCGACGGTTTGGATCCAAGTTCCAGAGGACATGGCATAACGGCAAAATGATGAATAGGATTTTTAGGGATGCATCTTTAGATAGGGACTTTTATCGGGAACTCCCAAAGGGAGCAACGCATATTGCGTGGTGCGGCGTATCGGTAGGTATCCTGCGGAACGAATCGTGTATTCCAATTCATCAATGGGCATTGTGAACGAACAACCTGCGGAGGATACGACGTTTTCCTCCATCATCGTGGATCCAAAATCATCCACTCCATAGGAGAGCGCGATTTGAGCGATCCGCGGACCTTGCGTTACCCATGAAGCTTGAATATGCTGAATGTTATCCAGGATGATACGAGAAACAGCCACGGTACGCAAATAATCGAACCCGCTTGCCCTTGATCCTTTCAATTGCGTGCCATCAGGTTGGAATGACCATGGAATGAACGCAGTGAAACCACCAGTCTCGTCCTGCAATTGGCGGGTGCGCATGAGATGTTCGAGACGGTCCTCCCAAGTATCGACTGAGCCGTACATCATGGTGACCGTGGTTCGCAATCCGACTTTATGCGCCACTCTCATGCATTCAAGCCATTCATCGGCGGTGTCTTTGTATGGAGCGATCTGCTGTCTCACACGGTCGGTCAATATCTCCGCCCCTCCGCCAGGTATGCTGTCCAAGCCTGCATTTTGGAGTCTCAGGATGCACTCCTCAAGTGAAAGCTTGCTTATCTTGGCGATATAGATGATTTCCGCAGGAGAAAGGGCGTGAAGAATCACCCCCCAATCTCCAAAATGAGACTTGATCGCTCTAAAAAGGTCTTCAAACCATTCGATTTTCAGCTTTGGATTCAATCCCCCCTGCATTAGGATTTCGATTCCGCCATTCTCAACCATCTGCCTGATCTTTTCAAGAATAACATCTATGGGCAGTACATACCCCTCATCATTTCCAGGAACGCGATAAAAGGCGCAGAATTTGCATCTCACCCAGCATACGTTCGTGTAATTAATGTTCCTCCCGACAACATAGGTCACGCGGTTCTCCGGGTTTAATCTTTTTCGCACGATATCCGCAAGAAATGCGAGTTCGGGGAGATTATGGTGATGAAACAGAACTCTGCCGTCATCCCATGTCAGCCTTTCACCATTACGCACTTTTTCCGCGATTATATCGAATTCATGATCCATGCCTTACGATTCCTTGCTCACGATTCGATAAAAACTGTCCCGCTCAATAGGCGTTCTTCCCGCCTCCCGAATCATGGAGATGAGTTGTGGTCGACTGAGAATCTGACGTTTTTGTCCGATATGCCCCTCGGGGTAAGTGATCTCATATTCATGAACCGTGCCATCAATGTCGTCCGCGCCATACCAGAGGGATATCTGGGACACGGCGGCAGTGTTCATGATCCAAAAGGATTTAATATGAGGAAAGTTATCCAAAGCCAAGCGGCTGACCGCAATGATCCGCAGATCATCATCGCCTGTCGGGGCGGGCAAATGATCCCAATAGGTGCCTTCGGGGTGAAAAGATAGAGGGGTGAATGCGAGAAAATGTCCGGTTTCATCCTGGAGCTTTCTGAGGCGAACAAGATGCTCGGCTCTCTCTTCCACTGTCTCTATATGTCCGTAGAGCATCGTGGAATATTGTGGCAAACCCGCATTGGCAATCTCTCTCGCCACGTTCTCCCATTCGGTTGGTCCAATCTTTCTCGGGTGCGCCAAATCATGAACGCGCTCGGATAACACCTCTGCGCCTCCACCGGGAACCGAATCCAGCCCCGCATCCTTGAGCGCGATCAAAGTGTCTTTGATACTGATACCCGCCACACGCGCGATTTCGACGATCTCCACCGCAGTGAAAGCTTTGATATGAACCCCAGGACGAACTCTTTTCACGGTTCGTAACAAATCCAAATAGTAGGTGAACGGAAGTTTGGGATTGATGCCTCCGACGATATGAACTTCCGAAATTGGAACGTTCACATGATTTTGAATGGCATTCTCCACATCCTCCATGGACAACAGATAGGGGGTTGGACCGCCGTCCTTGGGATTCTTAGCGAAAAAGCAAAATTGACAGTGCTTGTTGCAGATATTCGTGTAGTTGATATGTTGGTTGCGAATGTAATAGGTGTTAGTTTGGTGCATTCTCTCGCGCACCGTATTGGCAAGATATCCCACAATATTCAGGTCTGGATACCGAAATAGTTCAACAATATCATCGTATGATAGCCTTTCTGCGGACAATACCTTCTCCGCTATGCGCCAAAGGCTTGAACCCTTTAAGAGATGAAGAATATGCTGCTGTTCCATGATTGGCATAATTGAAATACCCAATGTAACTGTAAAAATTACAAAATGCGGATTTATTCTCTCATATCATGCTCGGCAAGATGCCCAACAAGCTATTTTGCGATTACCATACCCGTTGTGTAATTCATTCGGTCAAATTATACCTCATGTGTTGCGTATAATATGTATTCAATCTAAATATTATCGCATGTATACTAATCAGAGTTGTATTGGAATAACCGCTCATCGTCATGTTGTCGGAGGCGCATATCCATACTGATGCAGATTCGCTATCAATAGGAGAGGGTGCCGAAAGCGTTCATTCAAGCTGGCTCTTCCAATCGTGAACGCTTAAGGTGTAAAATTCGTAAGGAATGATACCACGCGAGTTAAATTACAGGAGAATGTATGGAAAAGGATACGCACGTAAACAATCAGTATGATCTTATCATTCGAGGGGGATCTGTTTATGATGGGACCGGCACGGAACCGCAGTATGTGGATATCGCCATTGCGGACGATACAATCGCAGAAATTGGCGACTTAACCAACACTCATGCACCGATCGTTATTGATGCGTCCGACCTACGCGTAGCTCCGGGTTTTATTGACATCCACACTCATTCCGACATCTCCGCCTTATTCAATCCCAAGATGGAAAGCATGGTTTCCCAGGGTGTGACCACTCAGGTTACAGGCAATTGCGGGTTGAATCTTGCCTTGGCGACACACGATGAGCGATTTTTCTTCGAAAAAAGGTGGTTGAGACAGTTTGGAGTTAGCATCACTTGGGATTCGCTGGATGAGAACCTGCGTTTGATTGAGGAGAACGGAATCGCCACCAACTACATAACTCTCGTCGGACAGGGGACCCTACGCAAAAGAGTCATGGGGCAGGACAATCGATCACCAAACGCCAAAGAGATGCAAACGATGAAGACTCACCTCTTTCATGCAATGGAGGAGGGGGCATGGGGGATGTCCACAGGTTTGGAATATACGCCTTCGAGTTACGCGGACGTTGCTGAATTAGCGGAACTAAGTGAAGTTGTGGCACACCATAACGGTCTTTACGCCAGTCACCTTCGTAACGAGGGGGATACTCTTGTCGAATCCGTGGCGGAGGCTTTGGAGATTGGAGAGAGAGCGCATATACCAGTGCAAATATCTCATCATAAGGCTGAGGGACGCAGGAATTGGGGGAAGGTGAAAACCACCTTGGATATGATTTCGACCGCTCGAAGCAATGGAGTGGATGTGCAGATGGACCAATATCCCTACACGGCGTTTCAGACTTCCATGAGTGTTCAATTCCTTCCGACTTGGGCGAACGTGGGGGATAATGACGCAGTGCTGGCAAGGCTCACCTCGCCTGAGACACGACAGAGCATCCTGGATGACATACGCCGTAATCACCCCGAATGGGACGACCTAGGTGAAAATTCCGTTTGGGACGGCGTCGAGATCGCCATGGCGCGAACCCATAGGAGGTTGCAGGGAAGGACCATTGGGGAGCTGGCGCGTCAATCGGGCGCCAATCCCATCGAATACGCTTTGGACTTGATCACGGAGGAGCGCAATTTCATTAGCGCCATAAATTTCTCCATCAATGAAGAGGATATCGCTTTGGTTTTACAATACCCGTACACCATGATTGGTTCCGATGCGGTTGGGGCGTCGCCTGAAGGCAAAATGGGCGAGGACCACGTGCACCCTCGATGTTATGGTACATTCCCTCGCGTTCTTGGCAGATATGTGCGGGAAAACAACGTGATATCCGAATCCGCCGCCATAGTCAAAATGACATCGCTCCCTGCAAGCAGGCTGGGTATTAAGAATAGAGGTGAATTGAAAGAAGGGTACTACGCGGATATCGTGATTTATGATCCTAAAACCATCATTGACAAAGCCACTTACCGCGATCCTCACAAATTCGCGGATGGGGTGGTGATGACAATCGTAAATGGAGGGATCGTATGGAAAAACGGGGCTCATACGGAAAGACTGCCGGGAATGGTTCTCCGAAAAAACCGTCAATGATTCGACATTCGATCATGCGGCGACCATAACAGGTAAATTCCTCCGGATATAAAGACAGACAATAAGAATATTGCCGCCACCACTCCTGAATCATTAAAAATGAGAGCAACTATGGAACCATAACCTACGGCGGGCAATGCGGAGTGGAATTGGGGATGAGATTCCTTGAGATTCGACACCATTTGTTGAATATCCCTTTTTTTTACCATCCAAGCCAACACGAGCCCAACATACGTCGCGATCATTCCCGGTGATGCGCTTAGCCGTATGTTCATCATCACCTTTCGCAGGATAATCTCCTCAAAATAATCATATCCCCGAGCATGAAGAGATTCCAAGGCGGCGCCGATATGGCTGACATTATGCGGAAACAGATATTTTTCCATCATTCCGATGGTGAAAATAAGGATCACCCCCGAGCACAGAAATATTACAATGGTTTTCCATCGTATCTGTCGCTCTGTCAAAGAAAACAGCGCCACCCCGTATGCAACGAAACAGACCAATGCTGCGCCCGCCTTCGCTCCGAGAGGAGGCGCGACAAGGACTATGGTGCAAATACTAAAAACGCAAAAGGCCAGCCATGAAGGAGGACGAATGAGGAACACACAAAGCAGGGACATCCCTATGAAGAACCCCATGAACTCATTCCCAATACCATAAAAACGGATCCCCGTAAGTTGGTATCCTGAAATCAAAGCGAACTTGACCATTGTTTGACCCGTAAAGCTGTCAAACGCAATCACGCCTACGGTGAACAGCGCAAGAATCGATAATGTGATCTCACTGATTTGAGCTTGGGTTTTAACATGAAAAAAAAGTTTTGATGTGAAAGTGATGGCCAAGGCAATCAATGCCATGATCCCGAAAAGGGAGCATATATATCCTTGGACATTTATAATATCGCCTTTCCGTAACTCCTCTGCTATCAATAACATGGACACCGGCATGGCCATCATACACAATATTCCAAACCGCCAGAATCCAAGCGAGCGACTTCTCTTTTTCTCCGCGTAAATTCCTGCAAAAGCAAAGACAGAAACCGCCACTCCAAGCAATGCACCGCCAGGTATCAGAGCGCGTTGGTTCAAGGCAATCGCATGATCCAGCTTGGACACATCCTCGAAAGGATGAGTGTCAGGATCAGAATGGATGGGATGTCCCGTAAAGAAAGGATTGATTTTTTCTCCTATAATCCTTTGGATTGTTGGTGCGATATCCAAATTTGAGATCAATCCGGGGGTTCGGGTAGTGATCGAACTGGCCTCACCGGATGAAAATGTGCCCCCGGAGATAATGATCAGAGGAAGTCGATCCCATGCACCTCCGCTATTGGATGAAGGTATCGGGGATATTAACATCGTCACCACATTCTTGGAAGAGTTTGCGCTTAATCGATTCAAGAAGAGATCAAGGGATGAGAGGATCGTATTGATGTCGTTTGGATCATGAAATCCATGAGCCATTGGGATTAAATTGCATTGGATTGTTTGACCGCCGTAATATCCATCGCCGGACAGTAGTTTCGCAAGGGCAACGGAATAAACATCCGTCCATGAATATATTTCAAACCTGGATTGATCATGCGACCGAAGGATCATTTCAGTTATGGATCGATGATTATGCTGATCGTATGAAGACATATCGTAAAGGATTTGGCTCTTGAGTGAATGAATATTCAGGATTACGCCTTTTAACGATTTCGGAGGGTGATACAATTCAATCGCCTCTCCGTAATAAGTGGAAGCTATCGCCGAGAGTGGATTATAATGCGGTGTGGATGCATAACTAACCAATCCAACCGTGCCGTTACGAGCTAATTCTAGTATATTAGGGTATGTCTGTGTGGCTAGGATATCCGTTGAAAGATCGGGGCAAATGATTAGACGTACGCTGCTCGCAGGCGTTATTGACGCACATCCCTGAGTGAATGAAGAGATTGCGCATGCATAAAATAAAAATATGATAAACAATTTATTATTGCAACAGAGTTTAATCGTTTTATGCGGGAATTGCCTCATTGCCCAATAAATCCTTGAAGCATCTCCCGTGCATGTTGCATGACTGTGTCGGAAATATGTGCGCCTGCAAGCATTCTCGCCACCTCTCGCACTCTCTCCTCCCCATAAACCCGGTCAATGGATACCGAGGTTCTGCCATCCGCCTCCAATTTGTGAATATAAAAATGAGTATTAGCCTGACTCGCTATCTGCGCCAGATGAGTGATGCAAATAATCTGTGAGGATTCGGATAGGGAGTGCATTTTTTTGCCGATCATATACGCCGTTTTTCCGCCCACTCCAACATCGATTTCATCGAAAACCATTGTTGGGAGAGGCTGCTTTTTCGCCATTGAGCTTTTTATCGCTAACATCACTCGGGACAGCTCCCCTCCGGAAGCTATCTTCGCCAATGGACGCAACGCTTCGCCCGTATTGGGGGAAATCATAAACTCACCGGAATCCATGCCTTCGGAGGAAAGCGTCGAAGGTTGAAGCACCGCCTTAAACTTTGTTTTTTCCATGGCGAGGTCAGCGAGTTCGGATATGACCATTCCACCGAATTCATCCGCCAAACTCGTTCTCATTGAAGTTAGTTTTCCGCACATTGCGATCAGCGACTTTTCATCCTTGTCAATTTCCCTCTGTAACCCATCGATTTTTTCCTCGTGGTGCGTTAATGCATCCAGATCATCCGCGATTTTAGCGGCGTATGCGAGTATTTCTTCAATTGAATCACCGTATTTACGCTTCAAGGTACGTATGGTCTCGTTGCGTTCCAATAATTGTTCCAATCTCACTGGATTGTTTTCGATGGAATCATTGTAACGCAAAATATCCCTAGCCACCTCCTCCAACTCATAAAGAGAGGAGCGTAACGCCTCGAGTTGCTCCGACATGTCGGAATCCAACGAGGCGATCGTTTCCATGTCCTTTACAGCGGCGCTAAGAGAATCAATAATAGAGTTACCGGATTCATCCATTAGCAATTTATAAACGTTTCCGTTCAACTCCGATAATTTTTGAGCATTGCTCAGGCGAAGGATATCTTGTTCGAGTTTTTCCTCCTCCCCGGGGATTAAAGCCGCATTTTCTATCTCTTCCAATTGGAAATTGAAGAGATCAATTTTGTTAGCTCTGTCTTTGGCGTTCTCTTCGAGGCGAGATAACTCCGCACGTTTGGCTAGAAGTTGCCGGTACGCCAATTGAACTGAGTTACGCAGCGCGAGAACCTCCTCCCCACCCCATTCATCTAGAAGATAGAGATGACGGTTCACGCTCAACAAAGACTGGTGCTCATGTTGTCCGTGAAGGTCCACAAGATACTCGCCCACTTGTCGCAGAATGTTAATCGGAGCAGGTCTGCCTCCAATTCGGGCAGTTGACTTTCCATTGATCGATATCTCTCTGTTGAGAAAAAGATTCTCATCATCCAACTCGTAACCGCATTCGCTGAGGAATTTAACCAGAGCAGCGTTATCGGAAATATCAAACACGGCATCCACAATGGCGCGGTCCTCTCCGGAACGCACCCATTCCGCGCCGCCTCTGCCTCCCAATATCGCTGTTAACGCCCCGATGATGATGGATTTTCCGGCGCCTGTTTCACCTGTCAATACGTTTAAACCGCTGGTGAACTGTATCTCCAGACGGTCGATGATTGCGAAGTTTACAATGTTCAGTGAAAGTAACATGAGGAAATCTGACAATTGGAAAAGATTTATGATATCATGCAGTATGATGATTGCATACCAGATATTACCGCCCCGCATTTAATCTGTCAAGTCGTGGTACTCTTGGCACACGAATAATGGAATTGTGGCGACATGCTCGCACTTCATCTCGTATGATGTAGATAGCCTATGGCTGCGAGATGGGGGGAAACCTGTAAATATTCATAGTTTAGACTAGCGGTTTAAATGGGTATTATAACGCAGAACAAGCAAAAAGCATGCCAAGGTTATGATGAGATTAGTGATCTCGTTTTCAGGAATTTAACAAATTGTCAGATCATTATTGGTTTATTGTTTGAGTTTTAGATTGCACCTTGCCGTATAAAACCACATTAACCTAATAATTGAGGAGTCAGCTCATGGAAAAGGTGTCGAGCAGCGCCGCAAATCTGTTGATTGTAGACGATGAAGAGATGCTGGTGGAGTTATTAAGAAGGATTGTGGTTCGTTTGGGGTACCACGCCATCAGTGCTCTAAGCGTAAAAGAGGCTTTGGAGATATACGAGGCGCAAAAAGAGACGATCGACTTGATCATCACCGATTTAGTGATGCCGGACGTAGGCGGAAAGGCGCTCGCTCTGGAACTTTTGCAAAAGTATCCGAATGTGCGTATTTTGATATCCACCGGTTTCAGCGCCATGGATGAAATTCACGAGCTTCTTGAATTAGGGGTTAGGGGAGTCGTCATGAAACCCTATCAAGCGGATCAATTAAACAGCAGCATTCAAGCCGCCTTGTCGGATTAACAGCCTGTTATCGAATTCTGATTTCATTACCTTGGGAACAAATAGTCTATAATGCCTTGAGTATCCTCATAGTCGATGATAATTGCGTCCGCGCCAGCTTCAATCAATCGATTTCTTTTCCATGCGTCAAGCTCGCCAGCTCTCATCTCATCACATGCCACCGCCAAAGCGTATCCTCCGGCGGCTTTTCCCTCTTCGATTTCAACATAACCATCGCCAATGACTATTAACCCATCTCCCTTAAGGCGGTTTTCCTCAATGATATTTGAAATAATCATGTTTTTGGAAAACTCCTTCCAGTTGTCCTTGGCGCCAAAAATCCGATCCTCGAAAAAATCATTCAACCCTAGCACGGTTGCCTCTTCCAACACGTTCACTTGATCCGTGCCGCTTGCCAAATAAAGTTTCACACCTCGCTGTTTCAATGCGGTTAAAAAAATGCGCGATCCTTTTAGCAACATTTCATCTGCTGAACGAGATTGGTCCTTGAGCGAATTGAAGGAGTTTTCAATCCGCGTCCATAATCGTGCAAGATATTCCTTTTTATACGTAAGAGGATCTTTTGGTTTTCCACCATATCTGGAAACGGTTTGCCCCAATTGAATGCACTGATAGATCGTTTGCTTGCCCGTTAGCCTTGTCACAAACTCCCGCACAATGCCTTCCGTCTCCTCCTTTACCGGAGCGTCGGGACACGCCATGATTTCCTCCACGAAGTAGGGGACCATTATCTCGCGCCAACCTCTTCGGATGAGGGATAACGTGCCGTCGAAATCAAATAATGCGCATTTGAAATATCCACGTGGGGTGTCTGGATGAATTATTTCTAAATACGAGGATGAGCCGTTGGAGAGTGACATCCTTGATGATTGCCGAATCATACCTTCACCTTGCATGATAGACTTAAACCTTCTATTTTTTTCGTCAATTCTTGCGGGTCGGAGATCGGTGGATAACAGACTCCCGCTTCGCAGTAATACGCTGTGGCGGGATGAGATAACTCGATAGCCTCATTTGAGGTGGCAGGCTGATCCGAAGCCGGAGATTGATGCACTATGCGGAATGGATCATAGCCTTCCAATGCAACATTCAGCAACTCCCTGAACTCATTGGTGTTTTGATCACCCGAAATACGAATATCTCGCCTTTTTCCTGAGAGATACTCCAGCAGAGACAAAAACGAAGGATACGCCGAGGGATGGGCATTGAAAGCATCAGCGTTGAGCTGGACGATTTTCGTAACCCCAACCTCGTACTTTGCATCTTCGGGCTGGATAATCGGCAATTGAGCCAAAACGCGACAGAATATTGCATTGGGGGCGGGGATGGCTCCATCCATTAATTCAAAGGGGCGATGTATCAACTCTTCTCCGGATCTTAATGACGTGGTATAGAAACCTGATTCCGAATTGCTGAAATCCTGCAACACAGTATCAACCAATTGATTGATCACCTCCAGCCACTGAGCGCTGCCAGTGGCCCAGAAAAGAGAGAGAAGAGAATCAGAAAAAAATGCGTAATCCTCGAGAAATCCTTCGATATCCGCTTTATGGAACATTCGTGTATCCGAATTTGTGTTCGTAAACCTTCCGGTGCGCCACAAAAAGCGTTTAGGCGAGGTCGACGCCGTTTCCTCCAATTTGGAGAGACTCGTCAGTATAAATTGTGCGTTTTTGACAGCAACATCGAGGTAATCGCTGCGTTTCAACACCACCCCGGCTTCGACAAAAGACTTCATCATAAGTGCGTTCCAAGCTACGATGATCTTATCATCAATTGGAGGCTGGCTTGATTGTTCACGAAACAGGCGAAGCTTGAGTTTTACATCACGCAACCAAGTTAGGAACTCGTCCATTGAGATGTCATTGTTAGAGGTGAAATCGCGAATGGAATTGACTTGATTTAATATATTTCGCCCTTCCCAATTTCCGTTTCCTGTGACATCATAAAACCGACATAACAGTTCACCATCACGTCCTGGCAGCAATCGATCCAGAGTTTCCTTTTCCCAAGTGTAAAAAATTCCTTCCCCTGCGGAGCTATCCGCATCTTGTGAGGAGTAAAAAGCCCCCTCTGGAGAGGTCATCTCACGCAAAACAAAGTCGAGTATCTCTTCCACAACCAGTCTGTATTCCACATTTCCCGTGATTTGCCATCCTTTAAGGTAGATAAGCGACAATTGTGCGTTATCATAAAGCATTTTTTCGAAATGAGGAACCAGCCAGTATGCGTCAGTGGAATAACGATGAAATCCACCTCCTATATGGTCGTACATTCCCCCCATCGCCATTTGGTCGAGTGTATGCAGAGCCATGTCAAGCGGAATATCGGAATTAGTTAACAGGGAGTGGTGGAATAAAAACTCAATTTGAATGGGACATGGAAATTTAGGGGCGGAACCGAACCCCCCGTTTTTATCATCAAAGGATTTTTGGAACTGATCGAAACCTCTTTGAGGGATATCCTGTAGGGAGGAGTTAGCCGACGGTGAATGCTCCATCTCATGGCGTAAACTCTCAAATATCTCCTGAGTGACGGCTTCAATTTGAGATCTGTCGGTTTCCCATAAATCCGCAACAAACTTCAATACACGCAAAAAACCCGGTTTGCCGAACCGATCCACGGGGGGAAAATAGGTACCTCCAAGAAATGGCTTGCCATCCGGAGTCATAAAGACAGTCATCGGCCAGCCCCCTTGTCCCGTGGTGAGCTGGACAAAGGACATGTAGAGATGATCCACGTCCGGGCGTTCTTCTCGATCCACTTTGATATTGATGAAGTGGTCATTCATAAACTGAGCGATCGTTTGATTTTCAAAGGATTCATGAGCCATCACATGACACCAATGACATGCGGAATAACCTACGGAGAGAAGTATCGGCTTATTGGCGTCAACGGCGTATTGCAACGAATCTTTGCTCCAAGGTCGCCAATCCACTGGATTGTACGCATGCTGGAGAAGATACGGGCTTGTTTCATGAATAAGACGATTTGGATTCATATATCTTATTTCGCTCCTGGCAATAAAACGGGATCAGCATTCAAAAATAATCAGGAATAGGGATTAGAAACTCTCTTTTGGGAAATAGCGGCGAGGCGAGCGTCGCTGCGACCTCGGAGGAGACTCGCACTTTTCCTGCAGCAAGCGCATCATCAAAGCTTATGTATCCCCCCGCAAGCTGCGACATTACCCTAACATCCATCGTGACCTTGTGCAATGTGTCGTTATTATTCACCAATGGACTGACTTGCAAGTATGTCCCGTCTCCCTCCAAAAGAGCCGATTTAGGAATGCCTTTAGGAAGCCTATCATCCTTCATCACGAATCCCAAGCTTCCTTGAAACCCTTGGAAATTCGCTTTCAAAAGGTCGAGGCAGTTCAATATGTTCACGATTCGAAGCATGACCCCGGGTAATATATCCACGTGTGACACTGAATCCGTCGGATTTTCAGTGCCGAACGATATCAGCCCGGATTTGCGTATCATTTCAAATGATGATAGGTACTGGATCTCGTCATAGCCCTGTTCCTCCGCAAGACTGGAAATCATCCCCCTAACAGCCTCATCTGAAATCGCTGCAAACTCCATCAACCGAAGAATACGTCTGCCATTCTCTTCACGGGGCTCGAAGAAGAGATATCCCTCTGTGCGATTACGCTTGTAAATCACTTTGTTTTTAATATGTTCGAAGAGATATTCCCACCTTCTCATATCCCTTATCCAACTGCCTGACTTATGTTCAAACACCGACTTGTAAACCTGATGGACATCGATTAAATCGGAGTGATTCATTCGTCTAACATATCGCGATTCGGAATACGAGGGGATAACGGATGGAACTTGATGCACCCGATAATGCGTGGAGGAGCGTTCCCAACCAAAGCGGCGATAATAGGGGTACGAGAAGGGAAAGAGAGCTGTTAATCCATACCCCTTCTCGGATAAAAAGCGTATTGTATCCAGTAAAAGCTTTTCGGCGTAGCCCTTGCGCCGCTCGGTTTCCTTTGTCGCCACCCCAGCGATTCCCGCAATGGGAGTCGCCGCATTCCCTATCCATATCGGCGCATGAACAACTGTAAGACAAGAGATGATTTCCCCGCCATCCACAAGGACTCGCTTACGCTCTATGTCAAAATAAGGGTCTTTGTAAAACAGTTCACGCGCTGCCGGGAAGGGAAGCGAAAAGGCTTCACACATTAACGCCAGCATGTAATCCAACTCATCCGAATGGGCGGCACGGGTTTCCATTATTTTTTTCGCGGGATGCGGATGTTTTCGCTTAGCCTTTTATCTTCGACGCTCTCTTCGCCTTCACCCATTCGCTCCGTGTGAGCACGGTCACATGTCCGTCCGCAAAAACCGCCGCCACCGAACCATCGGGTCGAGGATGCGGCTCATAAAACAAAACCAACTTCGCCGGCATCGGAATTGTGAGAAATCGATGCTTGTTCAACAAAGGATTGAATGCGTATGGCGTTTTCGTGCCCGGAAGGTAGAAAACACTCTCGTTTTTAACATACGGCATGAGAAGCTTTTTTATCTCTTCGAAACTCTGCATCGGAGGGAAAGTTTCGTTATAATCCTGTACATACATAAGGGTCGCGAGTCCAAGCTGTTTGAGATTATCCACGGATTTGGCGTATGAAGACTGATTCATCTCCGGCTCCACGCGTGTCTCCGTAGGCGTTGCGATGGGGGATTCAGGTTGAGGCTGAGATTGCACCGCAGTTGGCTGTGATACGGATGATATCTCTTTGGAAAGATCAAACGGACGGATGTTCAGAATACTGATTGCCGAATAAAGATTCAATAGGCAGAGGTGCAATTCCGTGTCCGGTGTTACCTTCACAGGGGGGGGAGGCGTTGATTGGCGCAAGTCCTCCTGTGTAAATTTACGTTCCGGAAGCGCGTATGCGATCAGGTAGGGCACGCTATTCAGAGTGATAATCTCCCCTTTTGAATAATAGCCCGACGTCATGCCTCCTAAAACACTGGAAAGCATCGAACCAATCTGGGAATCCTGGGGTGTGGAGATGTTGAAATGAGTCCAACTGGAATCCATGTTTTTCAACACCATCGTGGTTGGCGCGATTTTGCCTGCGAATAGATCTTTGAAATTCGTGACGGCAGTTGTGGTTATTTCCTGTGTGGGAATAACCACAAGCGGTCGAGCCGGGGCGACGGCTACAGGTTCCGGCGTGTTTGCCGGTTTTGGGGTCTGCGCGTATAATGGGAGGGCCATGACTATTAACATTACGACGAGGGAAGACTTGAACATCGCGAATATCCTTTCGTGTACGTTGTCTGATAAAATGCCTAATTTTCTTATCGGGGGGGTGAAAGCGTCTAATCTATGATAAAACCTCATTTGTCCGAATTTAGCAATCATCTCTATTGAGCGTACTAATGGCAGATATGATTTTCAAGGAATAATATACTTCTTTTTTACGATTTCCTCCAAGGAGCGTGCAATTTGGCTGTTCCGTGTCGCTCGAACTTATTCCATCCGACAGCACTTCCACTGAAGGCTTTTAATAATGACTTCAGAATAACATAATACATCATCTGTCTATAGACAAAGCGTTGCAACAAAAGCCATGGAAGCAGTTTCCAATCCCCTTTGTCCATCCAGATCGCCAAAGCCGCCCCCACGAGTTCGAGTCCGATCATAAAGAAATAGTATATTGCCACCCGAGCAAAATTGCCCGCAAGCAGAGCCCAGATGACTGCGATATCCATGAACGGGGATATCGCTGGGAAGAGTATTTGATAGACCCACAAACTAGGCAGGGCTATCCATCCGAAACTTCCATATCTGAAAAGCGCGTCTCTATGTTTCCAAAGATTTTGGAGGGTGCCAAAAGCCCAACGAAACCGTTGCTTCGAAAGATTGGTGAAGGATTCGGGCGCTTCCGTGTAACCAATCGCGGCGACATCGTTGGATATTCGCCAACCTGATCTGCGAATTCTCCACGTAAGATCGGTATCCTCCGCCAAGGTATCGCCGCTATATCCTCCAGCCTGATTAATGGCGTCGATTCTCCAAGCCCCCACCGCCCCAGGCACCACTGTGATGCAATTAAGCAGGTCATAAGCTCTGCGATCGAAATTTTGGCTTGTGACGTATTCCAGAGACTGCCATTTGGTCAGAATGTTATTCGTGTTTCCCACCTTGACATTGCCGGACACTGCGCCAACCTTGGGATCGGAGAAATGCCTGACCAGCTTCCACATCGTGTCAGGAAGAAAGAGGGTATCCGCATCCAATGCCACGGCGATTTCCCCGCTTGCGATTCCAATGCCCGCATTGAGCGCGGAAGCTTTGCCGCCATTCTCCTTCGTGATTAATTTAACTTTGGGGTTCTCGCCAAACGCCTCTTTAACCTTATCGTATGTGGTGTCCCGACTTCCGTCATCCACAACGATGACCTCATAGTGAGGATAATCGGACTGAAGAACGGCGTTAATCGTGCGCTGAATTACCTTCTCTTCGTTGTAAGCGGCGATGATTACCGATACCATCGGAGCGAAATCAGCCATGGATGGATAGGAAGCTTCCTCCGTTTTTTCGCTATGCATTCTGATTAAGGCGAGGCATGCCAGCCATATTTGGCGCAACACCCCTAAAAATACGGATAGCGTAAAGAGAGTGATTAAAATGATCTGAAACCAATAGGAGCTTTGAAAGACTAAGTCATCAATTCGCACCAACAACAGCTCACCTGGGGGGACTGCAGGAAACATTTTTGACTTGGGTAGCCCTCTCAACTCCGAAAGAGTGATGAATTTGTATCCTGCGTTTTTGAACATGTCGATGATCACCGGCAACGCTGCCACGGTTGCGCTTCTGTCCCCGCCGCTATCATGGAGAAGTATGATGTTCCCCAAATTCCGGTCTCTCCAGACATCATGAATGATATCCTCAGGGGTTTTACGAACCAGTTGACCATTGGCGCCTTTTTTCCATAGGTTCCAATCCTGCGGGTCATCCATTTCCCCCACGGATATGAAATGCATGGCGGAGGCGAGGATGATGGGATGCAACTCTTCGCCTGTTCGCGGCTCAACATCTATGGCGTAAGGAGGTCGAAAAAGCGTAGTGGAATGTCCCGTGATGGTTTCTATGATTCTTTGAGTAGCGTTTATCTCCAGCCTGTCACGTTCAATGCTAGTAATGGCGAAATTCGGGTGAGTGAAGGAGTGGTTGCCGATTTCGTCTCCTTCTTTCCATTCCCTGGCAACGATCGATGGAAATAATTGCGCCTGAGCGCCGACAACAAAAAAAGTCGCCTTGATACCCTTCTGTTTGAGTATATCCAGGATTTTTGGTGTCCAGTCAGGGCTGGGTCCGTCGTCGAATGTCAATGCGACGCACTTGGTTTTGCGCCCGTATCTGCGTACAATGAAGCTTGAGGGAAAATGAACATATTTCTCCTGAATGATTAAGCCCGTCTTGCTGTCCCTCGTTATATCGCGCAATCCTTCAGAGGGTTGAGCTTCCACCTCAAGCAGCTCGCCTTCCCCTTCGAAATCCACCTCGGACTGATTGGTGGTTTTCCCGTAGGAGATGGGATCAATCAGCCCTTGGTCGATCTCACCGCCTTGGTCACTGACAATATGGTTTCTCCCTATGATTTTCCAAGTGTCCGGATCTTCGGACCCCATGTACCATAATGCAACACCGCGTGGATTCCATTGACGCGCAATCCGAAGTTGGTTATATGCCGTGGTTGCGTCAAGCATCCATACCTGATGCTCTTTGCCGTTGTCATCGTAGTAATTATAAAACGGGTTCAGGGATTTCGGATCGATTTTGATATTCGCAATACTGGGATCATCAGGGTCTTTTGATTCCTTGGCTTGAATTACAGCGGATTGGTAGGATAACGAAACCGCCCCGCCGGATTTATCGCCCTTTTGCCAATCGTAAGCGTAATTTCCCAGCGCCAGTATCACCTTTTGAGGCGGGACCTCTGAAAATATCTTGTTCAATTGACGCTTTGTCCATGGGATCCCCGCGATGCATCCCGCTCCGGAACCGTCTCCTGGAGAGTGTTCGTCATATATCATCGGGATAATGGCATCGTTCCATCGTGCAAGTTGTGCGATGTCATACGCCGGATCATCAACCGTTACATCCTGGGTCACTCGCAATCCGGCGGGAAGGAATGCCTGATATAACTGCTTCATGAATAGCGTAAGGTAATCTCTGTCAGCAGCGGGAATCATTTCATAATCGATGTTAATTCCCTGAAAGTGTTCGGCGACAAGGAGTTTTTTGAGTTTTGCAATAAACTCCGCGCGATTCACAGGGTCTGAGATCAGGCTGTGAATGGCATTTGAACTCCACTCCCCTTGATCGGAATCGGGACTCTTCGGTATGTAATTGTTGATCACGGGGAGGATCGGAACGCCATGCTGACGAACGAAAGGCTCGATAAGTTCGTGATCCTCTGGTATCCGCGCATCAAGGATGCCATTGCCATCTTTGGATATATGAAACCACTCCGGAAAGAAATGCGTAATGTGATCAACGTTTCTGATGAGGGATGCGCGAGAGGTTTCATCCCAATTCACATAAAATCCCGCGACAATTGGCTTGGGATTTTGAGAGGCTGCGGGGCGAAGGCTTGGTCGAACGCCGTATCGCAACTTGCGCAGGAGTGTGGCGCGATCCTTCTCGATCGTCCGAAGTAACCTACGCTGCTCTCTTCTTAAGAACATTTGACGATGGGCAAGGCTCCGGTTTGTCAGGATGGGATTTCTGTTACCATAATCCTTCGCCTCGTCCAAGCGGGGAAGATTGTTATAAGGAAGCAGGGGCAAAGCGATGATACTCACTATAAAATAGGTGAGCAAAACGCCCGCCGCAATGAATAAAACAATCAAAAAACGAGTGAGCCAGGATCGTCTTTTGTTGGATTCATCATAAAAAATGGGACGCTGTGGCGTACCGGTACCGGGCGCAGGCATATACATCCTCAATGGGGTCTTGAAAGTTAATTGACAATCGTTCTTGCACGCATCCTAAACGCGGGGCGACGCGAAATTCTTTCTTCGCTTTCAAGGAGATGTCGGGCTAAAACTGAAATAGTGACAAATTTGTAGCCCTGAGACCGTAATCTCCTCACCAAGTCGGGGAGGATTTGCATAGTCTCAGGAATGCCATCGTGACAAAGTAAAATAGCGCCATGGTGATTGACATCCATCAACCTGGCTTCCAAAAGCTTGTCGGGCGGATAGGTGAAATCCTTTGAGTTCGCAGTCCACATTACGGAAGTCATATGCAATTGCGCGGCAACCGCTTTGCCCTCATCCGTCAAACCTCCTCCCGGTGGTCTGAAGAAATATGGCGTATATCCGGTTATTCTACGGATCGCCGCAGCACCGTCCTCCAGTTCAATGCGGACCTGAGGACCATCCAAGCGTTTCATGCTGATGTGGTCGTAGGTGTGATTTTCCACCTCGTCGCCGTCAAGAACCTCTTGAGCGACCAAATACGGATATTTGTCCACCATTTTCCCCACCACGAAAAATGTTGCATGCACCTTGAGCGCCTCTAATATGCGAAGTAGCTTGGGCGTCCACTGGGGATGGGGTCCATCATCGAACGTCAACGCAACATCCTTGGAATGCAGATCGCCGTGGAACAGTTCCGGTATGTAAATGTTCTTATCCACCAAATCAAAACGTCGCGCATCAAAGCGAATGGTTTTAATTTCCATGGGAGTCAAATGCAATGGAGCGGGGGGCTCGTGAGGCCCTAAAATCATCAGATTCGTCCTATTGTACCAAAAGGCTAAAATGTAAGAGATGCATGTTAAAAATACAATCGCTATCAACGAAACTCCAATCTGCATCCTTTTGGAGTGTGTCGCAAAGGAGTGTTTTTTCACGTTCTATCTATCTTTCCGCTTGCCATTAAAGATAAGTCCCTAACATAATCGGCATTTTGGTGAAAAAAGTTCCACGATTTTTTACAAAACATCCCTTTATGTCGTATCGCCCAATCTTATGATCCCATGTAAACAACCATCGTGTTATTCCATACTCCCTCTCCTCATCCAACTTTCGAAACAGGCCGAAGGGTGATTGCATGTTTAACAGTGACAGTTCCACTTTTTCAGTTTGGCAGTATATTGTATCATATTCTCGGTGATGATCCAAATCGAATGATCATCCCCTTGATATGTGTGAGATTGAGATTCTGCCCCACTGAATTCATCGCCTTTCATCCTATGAATTAAACGCTTGCGAAAACGCACCGATTGTGTGAAAATAGAATTGATAAATGAGGTAATTGCAAAATTCAGGAAATGTGACTATTATCGCTCATTTCACGTTCAATGATATACTTGGAAATCGAATTTTGCAATTGCCTGAAATGATAGCTTATTACGCGCATAACAGGTCCGATTTTTATTAATGAAGCCTTTGCTTAACGCACTGCAACAGCATAGAGTGCCAGTATCTTCGAAAAAGGGGAAAACAATGAAAACTCGTCATTTGCTAATCTTCACGCTGATAATTTGCGTAATGCTCCTCCTCGCCCCGATTGCGGACGGGCAGGTAAACGGAACTCAAAATCAATCTGCAACACAGGATTCCCAAAGTAAACTCGCCCAATACAAACAACAACTTGATGAGTTGGCGAAAACGCTGTCCAAAACATTTAATATTCCAATCCTTGTGGATCCGGGCATCACTCCGCTTCAGAAAGTTGTGTGCACGATCAATCCAAACGATCTAACCTCCACCATGAACAGCCTCCAATCCAATATTCCTGATACGGCATGGAAACGGGTCTATTGTTCTTTGAATGACAAGGGACAGCCCCCATCCGTGGAGAAAATCGCCCCTGTATTGAGGGCTTTGGATTCAATGGGCGGCATGAAGTTGGTTGTTGATAATGGATCGGATAAGGGGTTGGCTTCCGTATCACAATCGCCCAAACCGTCGAACGATCTAAATTCCATGATCTCGTCAGAAGGTCTGTCGAAGTCACCGGTTATCGTATTATACTACTCCCCAAAGGACACCGTCTCCACCATGGCGGGGGAGCCTCTGTTGCAAAAAATAACCAGTCTGCAGCGACAGCAGTTCCAGTATATGCTGCAAATGGATCCGACGCAGATATCGCAGACGGTGAAACAGAGCATGTCCATGTTTATGCAATTAGATCCAAACACTCGCATGCAAATGCTGTCAGGCTTTGTGCGAGGCGGATTCGAGATGATGCAAAGCCTCACTCCGAACCAAAGACAAGAGTTCTTCCAAAACATGGCGCAAATATTCAAGCAGATTCGATCCCAACAAGGCGGCAACCCTCCCCAATAACGTCGGAGAGGAAATCATACTATATTCGAGTCGCACTTTTAGGAATTTCGCATCTGCAAAGCTGTTCCGCTCGTTCTATGCGATGGTGTATTGAGCGGTAAGGATTTTAATTCAAATTACAGCCATTTCGTCCATGGCGAAATGGGCGGTACTATTCGAATATGCCGCTTTTGCAATAAACTCTTTGTACAAGTTGTTTTTCTCCTTGCATTTGTTCATATCAACGCGTACCCGAGAAGCTATTCAGGTATAATCTTTTCGATTAAAGAGGATTGCAAAGCTCGGATGATGAGTAGGGCATCCATCGTTTTCCGGATGGCGCTGACATGGGTTTGCAATCACTTGGATTGTTCATAAGGAACGACTATCCCATTGACTCCGCTCAAACTTCAGATTTCATTCGAAAGAGTCTTTAAAAAATACGGGGATCGCGAGGTTATAAGGGATATATGCTGCGATATTCAACACGGACAAGTGTTGGTGATTGCGGGTCCCAATGGGTCTGGGAAAAGCACTTTTCTCCGTATTGCCGCAGGTTTGCTGAAACCCGATAGCGGAAATGTGCATATATCCGTTAACAACATCCGTTTCGATCCGCAGGCGTATCGAACTCAGTTGGGATATCTCTCTCCGGACCTCACGTTTTACAATGAGCTTTCCGCAGTGGAGAATCTCCTTTTCTTCTCTTCCTTGCGCGGTATTCGATTGCAGCATGACGACTTGGCGTCCATACTCGAAATGGTGGGGCTTCGAGGCAGGGGAAGAGATCCTGTTTCGGCGTATTCCTCCGGTATGGTTCAACGATTAAAGTTCGCTTTCGCCGTTCTGCATCACCCGCCCCTGCTTTTACTGGATGAACCAACATCCTATTTGGATGAACCCGGATTTCGCATGGCGGAGCGGATAGTGAAATCGTACAAGCAAAACGGAATCGTTATGATCGCCACAAACGATCCAAGAGAGAAGGAATGGGGAGATCTAACGCTTTCATTGGGGTAGACATGGTCGCGCAACCGAATTCTTCGCAACAAAACGGAACAACACTTTCGATAATACATCAAACCCTTTTAATTCTACGCAAGGATATCCTACTGGAATTACGCAATCGCGCGGCAATACAAGCCATATTGCTTTTCTCGATTACCACCTTAATAGTAGTTGGGTTTTCCGCTGGAGGAGGAGCAAATCTTCCACCTGACACCTTGGCTTCCCTTCTTTGGATCATCCTCTTCTTCTCGGCGTTTAGCGGATTATCCCATGTGTTCATCAGAGAAGAGGAGAGTAACACCGCAATCGCATTGAGGCTCACATCGGAAGCGAACGCGGTATTATGGGGTAAACTCCTCTTCAACACCCTGCTGACCTTCGTCATTATTATTATTATCGCGCCTCTGTACTTCATCATACTTAACGCTCCGATCGTCCAGCCCGGAAAGTTGGTTCTGTCTTTGTTTACGGGGGGGATAGGATTAAGCGTGTCCGCGACTATCATCGCTGTTATAATCGCACGTTCGCATGGAAAGCCCGCGCTTTTTGGCGCAATCGGATTCCCTATACTTCTGCCCATGCTGTTCATTGCAGTGGATGCAACGCGATTAACTTTTCAATCGTATTCAAACATAAATGTTTTGAATCGAGATATACTTGGATTGGCTTCTTTTGATGTGCTGATGATCGTTACTGCTGGGTTGTTGTTTCCCTATGTTTGGGAAAGCGAATAAACATACAAGGAAAGTACTCGGATTGATAAAAGGATTATGGTGGAAAATATTGGTGGGTGTTTGGATGAGCGCTGCGATATATTGTGCGTTTATCGTTGTTGGACCCGCTCAAGGTTTCTCGATGAACGGCGAGGGGGCCAAAATCATCTTCTTTCATGTGCCTAGCGCATGGCTGGCAACTCTCTCCTATGTTGTTGCCGCATTTTACGCCATCCAGTATCTCATGCGTCATAACATTGAGTCCGACGAGAAATGCGCCACTAGCATGGAGTTGGGCTTGGTTTTTGGCATTTGCGCCACTATAACGGGAAGCATATTTTCACGCAACGAGTGGGGCAAGTATTGGTCATTCGATCCCCGTCAGACATCCATCCTTGTGATACTCTTGCTGTTTACAGCGTATCTTGTTCTTCGAAACTCCATTACGGAACCAAGAAAACGAGCCATCATATCTTCCGTGTATGCACTTGCCGCCCTCCCCCCTGCGATGTTTCTCATCTGGGTGGTTCCGAGAGTTGTGGAATCTCTGCACCAATTCGCAAACCAAGCCGTTGTCGGCGGAGGACTGGGTGGTTCCTACAGACCTGTTCTATATTTTCTTTCACTGCCCGCATTTCTTGGTTTGTTCATATGGATGTTTCAATTGCGAATGCAATACTATAAGCTGTATCTTCTAAATCAAAAGATGAAAGCTGAGAAAAAACAATGCAATCTGAAATGATCTCTCTGGCGATAGTCCCCTTGATTATCTGGGTGGCTGTTTTCGCTTATCTTCTCATACTTGATAAAAAAATCAGTGCGATGTCATCCTCCAAAAAGGAGGATGACCTTTGAAACCGGCTCACATCATTGCACTGATCGTTATCGCCATTACCATGGGTGTTACCTTGTACAGCTTCTCCGGAGCCATCGCCAAGCACGTCACTTTGGAACAAGCCATTCATGATCCAGGGGTAACTTTGCAGGTGCCGGGGAAAATCCTAAAAAACACAGTCACCTATGACCCCTCCAAAGGCGGTCTAAGGTTTAAAATAGCGGATATGAACAACCCTTCGGAAGTGATGCAAGTGGTGTATGATCAACCAAAGCCTCAAAACTTTGACACCGCCACAAGTGTGGAAGTTGTGGGGCAATACGGACAAGACGGCGAATTTCACGCATCGACTTTGCTGGTGAAGTGCCCTTCGAAATACAGCGACGCCGCCAAATAATTGGTTTGTACATCAGGAAACGTGATCCTCATTAGAAATATATCACAGGTTAAGGCATGGATATTGGTAAATTAAGCATCCTCGCAGGACTGGCGGCATCTTCGCTGACGGTTCTGTTATATATATTATCGATGGGAAAACGCAAGCCATTGATAGTTTTGGCAAGGGTTTGTTTTGTCATAGCTTTTTTGATGGGGGGCTTTGCGTTTTTTAGACTGATGTGGCTTATCGCCCATCATGAGTATCAGTATAGATACGTTTTTGATTTCTCATCATCCAATCTGGATGCCCCCTTCATATACGCGGCGACATGGGCGGGACAGCAGGGCAGCTTTTTATTATGGCTGGTTTGGACGGGGGTAATCGGAATCATTCTGCTTTGCAAATCAGGAGACTGGGAGCACAAGATCATGCCGATTTACACTTCGGTTCTGATCTTCCTTTTCGCTATCCTGCACTGGTTAAGCCCATTCAATCTTATAACTCGCGGAACCGGACCTAACGATTGGCCGCTTTCTTTTCCATGGCCTCCGCCTGACGGATCCGGTTTGAACCCCTCTCTTCAAAACTATTGGATGGCAATTCATCCACCAACGATATTTTTCGGGTTCGCCTCGCTCGCTGTTCCTTTTTCCTTCGCCATCGCCGCTATGATTTGGAAAAAGTATGACGACTGGGTGCAAAAAGTCGCTCCGTTCGTCCTGCTAACCGTCGCAACACTGGGTGTGGGTTTATTCATGGGCGGTTACTGGGCTTATGAAACCCAAGGATGGCATGGTTTTTGGGCTTGGGATCCCGTGGAAAATGCCTCGCTGTTCCCATGGCTAGGTTCCGTTGCTTTGTTGCACGGGTTAATCGTGCAAAGAAGTCGCGGGGGAATGGGAAAGACCAACATTTTTCTCGCTCTTTTCTCCTGGTTGCTATTCATCTACGGAACCTTTTTAACTCGTTCAGGTGTGTTGGCGAATTTCTCCGTGCACGCGTTTGGCATGCTGGACAATGATGCGCTCAAGCTTTTGCTTGCAATGATTGCCCTTTATGGGATTGGCGGATTAATATTGGTTGTGATCCGTTGGAGGCAAATTCCCGGCAAGCCCATTGCGGATAATGTTCTGTCCCGGGATACAGCCATGCTTCTCGCAGTCTGTTTCATGATGCTCGCCGCCATAGTCGTCACCATAGGCACTTCCTGGCCACTTTTATCACAGCTTAAATGGTTCTCCATATTCGGGGCATATAATCCATCCGGCAGTGCGGTAAGCAAGCTTTTCTACAACAGGGTGGGTTCGCTGTTGGCGCTGCCCTCCTTGCTGATTATGGGATTGGTTCCATGGATGTATTGGAAGAATACAGACGGAAACAAACTCCTATGGAAGATACTGCCCGCGTGGTTCATCGCTTTGATCGCGGGATTCGGGATCATCATGTTTGCACACTCGCAAACCACGGCGAATTTCCAAGCGTCCACTCCGCTCGCGCTGGTGGTGAGTATGGGCACCCTCGGGGTTTTCGCCGCTGTTTCAAATCTTCAGTTTATGATATCAGCGCTTCGTACCCGGCGCATTACCGCAGGAGGTTGGCTCTCGCATGTGGGAATTGGGATCATCTTGCTGGGCACCATTCTGACAAACGTTTATGAAAGAAGCGAAAATCGAACGATTGTTGAGGGAATGGCGCCAGTCAAAACTCACTTTGGGTACGCTATCGCTTATGATGGATGGACGCACGACGGTCAAACACCACAGCAAATTGAAGCGGATTGGACCAAGTTCACCCATGCGGTTAAATTAAAACTCATCCCAATCAGTTCGAACGGGGATGCCGCAAACATAAGCTCTGAAACAAACAATTCAAACACGAAGGGCGATATTGTCGGGAATCTGGCGGTGTTTCACTATTGGCAAGAGGATCATTGGGCGACCATGACTTGGCCGCTAATCCTCAAGCAACCATTCAGAGATTTGTATATAAGCGCTGCGAATGATCCTCAACTTGTACGCATATCCGCCACGGTACGCCCAGGTGAATCTTCTACCGTTGGGGATGTCCTTCGGAACCCTGGCTATCAAGTGTATTACAAGCGCTTCAAAATGATTGGTCAGCCCGGGCAACCAGGCACCATCATGGAGGCGCAAATGATTCTAACAACGCCAACAGGACAAAAAGTTCCAATCGACCCGGGGTTGCGTTTGGGGGGGGACAATGGTCCCGAGCATGTGAATATCCAAATTCCTCAGGTTCAGGGAGCCGTATTGATTGATGGAGCGATCAATCCGGCATCCAAAGAGGTAACCGTGGAGTTCGAATTTCCGGACGCTCCTGCTCTGTGGGCCATACCAATCACCATTACGAATAAACCCTTTATTAACTTTGTTTGGATTGGGGTGCTGTTGATGGGGATAGGAGCTTTATGGGCGATGGTGAGAAGGGCATTTGAATCCGGCAAAAAATATGTTCCCCTCACCGAGGAGGAGATGGGAGGTGTGAAGGAATCCATTAAATCGAAAAACGGCGGAGGCGGAAACGGCAAAGCTCACATCAAACCTGCCAAAATTTCGACTGGTGCGAGAAGATAGAAGGAGCTTTATTCCCCGAACCCCGAATGATGTTCGACGTATGAAAATCCCCTGTTTATACGGGGGATTTTTCATCTTATTCCTCTAGGGCATAGCCGCCAAAATACCGATATCAATAAGGGGGATAGTATTTTCCTGCTTCATAGCCGCTATCATATGCTTATCACAATACGCTGTTACCATCGGATATCCATCCCTCCGCGCCATACCATCTCCACCCTGGGATTCAGGCTTGGGTAGGACATGGAATATATACGATGCCCATTATTACACTTTATTTATCATTCATGGCTCCCATGGCAATCAGACATTCCATGTTGAATAGTCTGCGATCCGATTTGTGGCTTATCTTAATATTGTGCTTATTCCTTGTATGGTTCTTAAACCAGCTGTTGTTTTCCACAGTGCATAGGATGTTCATTGGCCGCGCTTACAAATCCATTAAAGGACAAGTCGTTCCAGCCTCCTACTTGCATACCGGATTCCCAGTAAAAATTCACATACTCTCTAATCAAAACGAGCCGGAAATCCATGGTGTGATGGAGTGGCTAGATAGGCGATGGATTCGAATTCAAACAGAATATATCCCCAAAAGTAGACTTAAGTCGGGTTTGCCATTGGAGATTACCGTGGTGGGCGATACGTTTATTTATCGTTTTAACACGCTACTTGGTGACGAAAATCAATCCGAGAATGCCACAGTGCTCAGCGTTCGCAAGCCTGACTGGATGGAAAGAGTACAGAGACGATCATATTTCCGCATTCCCCTGAATATACCTGCGGTTGTCAACCGAATTAACACAAGCATGGACAGAATGTATCCTATTCGATGCAAAATCAATGATCTCTCGGGCGGAGGGATTCGGATTTCCTCCAAGGAAGGTCTGGAAATCGGCGTGCAACTTCGTATTCACTTTCCCGTTGAGATCATGAACGGTGCGTCCTTCGAGGCGAGGGTTCTAAAGTGCGACGATGCCGGCAACAACGTTGAGTTCCCATTCAGGGTGCACTGTGAATTCTTATACATCACCGAAGACACGAGGAATAACATCATTAATTACTGCTTTTGCGTGGAGAAGAAAATACTTATGCAAAAAAATGAATTGATGCATAGGGACGATACGTTATAACCAATAATATTTAACTAAAATTGAAGTGTGTTGTGAGAATTCATTCATCTTTCAATTCAATTTGACAAATCCCGCATCCAACCGTTAACCGCAATAATCTGGTGTGACGATCAGAACCAATCATGTTTCATGGGCGTTTTAGTGATTGAGATGATTTCAAACACCCATCCTCCTCGAAATTGTTAACTAACCATATAGAAACAAGAGTGGTTACCAACGAATTTAGCCGGCTTCACCGGAAATCCGGTTAAAGCCCACCTCATTATCATGCACTTATCACATGTTCATTATTGATGCTTGACAAATATTGATTTTCTGTATACAATCTATATGAATAACTTGCATGAGGGATTGAGTGCCACTCGTTAGTGGCATATATGTCGGAAAATCAAGATTCGCATGCCCCAGGAAAAGGATTTTACGACTGTTTCTGATAGTTCCGTTTTGCTGCATCCGGTCCCTTGCTTTTTCGCAAAACATGAGGACTAAAAGGAAAGGATAGGAATATGAAAAGCACAAAAAGTGGTTTTACCTTGATTGAACTTCTAGTAGTAATCGCAATAATAGCGATACTTGCGGCGATCTTGTTCCCTGTTTTCGCGCAGGCGCGAAAAAGCAGAGCAGGCAGACTGCCTCTCCAATCTCAAACAACTAAGTCTTGCTTCAACGATGTACGTGCAGGATTACGATGAACAGTATATGAGCGAGTGGCAGAATTATCATAATGATGGATGTACGAATTACTGGCCGTGTCAGAACACCGGTTACGGCTGGTACACCGCTCCTTTGAACGATCCGAATACGTTTGGTTTAAACTGGGCGTATGAGCTTATCCCTTACAGCAAGAGCTCTCAGATCATGGCTTGTCCGTCGACTTCTCAATCAGCTTGGAATCCAGCGACCAATACCGATTGGGCATCCTATGCTTATGTCAATTGGATAGGAGATCAGGGCACGGGGGGACCGGCAATCAAACTGGCGGGTATTCCAGATCCAGCCAATCAGATCATATTCTGGGATAGCGGCAAGGGATGTAGTCGGGTGGAAATTCAAGGTTGGAATAATAACACCGGTTGTACGAAAAGCCCAACTCTTTATCCCCAAAATACTCCGCCAATGCCCGCCCCGGATTGGGTGCCACCTCATAACGGAGGACGCAACTATGCTTTCGCAGACGGGCATGCCAAATGGGCTATGGATTCCAACATGTATGTCACAGCGAATCCCCAATACTGGATTCCTTGGTGTAATAATTAATATCACGAAATAGTGAAAACCGAGGTGATTGCAAAATTCAAAGCCAGGGTCGAATAAGGTTTCGTTTCATGCTGAACATTATGCAGCGAAGAATTTTGCAATTGCCTCATAAAGGCAGATATCTCTCACTCTGCGCTCCATTCACGCCTGTTGACCTGGCATGCTATCATTGAAGCGCATTTCCTAAAACAATGCCCACAAGGCGTTGAGCATCCGCCGCCTCGATATCCTCCGGCACTTTTTGACCTGTGGTGATGTAACTGATCGGTATCTGGCATTGGGTTGCAGTATTGAATATGGTGCCATACGTCGCCGTTTCATCCAACTTCGAGAAGATAATCTTGTGAACTCCCACACCTGAAAACTTGCTTACCTGCTCCATCATATCCATATCCTTTGTGGAGGCTGAGAGCACAAGATGTGTTTCGCACTTCGCCACCTCCACCAAGGATTGAAGTTCCTTGACCTGCATAACGTTCTTTTGACTGCGTCCGGCGGTATCAATCAATACCAAATCGCTGTCCTTAAAAGTCTGCAAAGCGGGGGCTACGTCGCTTTGATTATAGGCGACGCGCACAGGGATGTCTATGATTTGGCTGTAAGTTTTCAACTGATCCACGGCGGCGATGCGATAGGTGTCCACCGTTAAAAGTCCCACCTTCTTTTTCTCAACCAAAGCGAAATGAGCCGCCAGTTTTGCGATGGTGGTGGTTTTCCCAACACCTGTAGGCCCGATCAAAGCGACAAACTTGGTCTGTCCCGTGGTTAACTTTATCGCTCCGTCGCACTTTATCATGCCGCACATGATATCACGAAGAGCCGCCTCGGCAAGTGGAAGACGAGCTTGCGGTCCCCACGCGCTCAAATCCGGCAATTTACCAAGCATCTCCAGCGCCAATGATTCAGGGATGTCGGACTGCACGAGGCGATTCAGCAGTTCCGGAAATTCAGAGTTGGCGTGAGAAGTGGGTTGCGTGGCTATCATCCCGCTATTCACAGCCAGCCGTATGGAATTAATTCCTTCCTTAATGGAACCGATCTCCTCCTCCAATCGGTTTAGCTTTTCACGGGTTTCCTTGTCATTAATAACGTGAATTGACGGGGGATTAGGGGCGGAAGGAGTTTGCACTGTGGCGATATCACGAGGCGGTTCCTTTTTCGCCGGGGGTTCATTCACGGAGATGCCCAATGCGGCGGTAATCTGAATGCGCTCCTTGCTGCCAAAGCCTAGGAAACCTCCAACCCTCTTTTTTTTGGTCTCTAGGATCACGGCTTCAGGCCCCATTTCCTGTCGGACTTGGTTCAAGCATTCCTTTAAAGTTTGCGCTTCATATTCCTTTATCTTCATCCAGGAAATCGCTCCTAAATATTTCGAGGTAATTGCAAAATTCAGGAAATGTGGCTATTATCGCTCATTTCACGTTCGGTGATGTACTTAGAAATCGAATTTTGCAATTACCTGTTTCTATAACATTTTCCCCGATTGCATATGCTGTAACCAACAGCCTAAATCCTTACGCGGCAAGCGCAGCGTGTGTCACGGTTGCCACGTTTTCTATCTCCATATTGGCAATTATTTCATTATATGCCAGTATCGGCAGATTCGGCAAGGTTCTTTCAGTCAATCTCTTGAGAGCCAAACGGACTTGCGAAGAGCATAACAGAACAGGGGAAATCCCCGATCGTCCAGCCTCCTCAATTTGTCTAGACAGCACGGACACGAATTTTGTGGCTGTCGACGGGTCAATCGCAAGCATCACCCCGTTAGCGGTCACTTGCACGGATTCACGAAACTTTTGCTCCAAATTGGAATCTAGCGTAAGAACATGCATCTTACCTAATTCATCGGAATGTTGCTTGCAAATTTGCCTCGCCAAGGCTGATCGCACGTACTCGGTTAGTTGATCCATATCCTTTGTGCGCGGCGACCAATCGGCCAATGTCTCCAAGATGGTGCCTAAATCCCTAATGGAGACACGCTCTCGGAGCAGATTCTGTAGTACCTTTTGAACCTCGCCCAATGACATCAAATTGGGAATCAACTCATCCACGACAACTTTGTTTTGCTGCGCCACATGGTCAACCAAGGCCTGAACATCCTGTCGAGTCAACAACTCATTGGCATGTTTTTTGATAACCTCGGTGAGATGGGTGATAATCACCTCCCCTGGCTGAACTACGATATATCCCGACATATCCGCTCGTTCTCTCATGGCGCGCGGTATCCAAAGCGCCGGTCCGCCGAAAGCCGGTTCCGTTGTCGGCACTCCTTGAACCGGCTGAATCACAGTTCCAGGATCCAACGCCAGAAGCATGTTGGGTGAGACCTCATGGGAGGCGACTACTTGGTCCTTGATCTTTATCACATACTGGTTAATCTTTAGTTGCAGATTGTCCCTTATCCGAACCATCGGCAGAATGATCCCGAGTTCCATCGCTATCTGTTTGCGCGCTCCGGAAACGCGATCCGCCAGATCGCCTCCCTCATCAGGAAGGGCGAGAGGAACGAGACCCGATCCAAGCTCTAACAACAGCATATCCACCTTCAGCAACTTCATTGGATCCTCCGGAGCTTTGGCAGGGGGTTGAGAAGCCTTGGCATCCATTGCCGCTTTCTGCAGTGTGGATCGCTTTTCGTTCCGTGAGAGAACCACGGCTGAACCGACTACAAAGGATCCCACAATGAATAACGGAAGCTTGGGAAATCCCGGCACGAGGAAAAGACCGATCAGTAACACGCCCGCCATCATCAAAGGACGGGATTTTGCAAACATCTGCGTAAGGAAATCAGACCCCATATCGCTTTCCGACGCTGCTCTCGTAACCATCAACCCCGTCGCGGTGCTAATGAGCAACGCCGGAATCTGACTAACCATCCCTTCGCCAACAGTCAAAAGGGTGTATGTTTGCAAAATGGTAAGGGCATCGGAATGACCTTGCATCATGCCTATGATGAAACCGCCGGCGATATTGATGATGATGATGATGACGGCGGCTATTGCGTCTCCGCGAACAAACTTACTGGCACCGTCCATCGCACCGTAAAAATCGGCCTCGGCTTCAATCTGTTTCCGCCTTGCCTTCGCCACCTCCTCCGTAATCAAACCTGCGTTCAAATCCGCGTCAATGGACATCTGTTTTCCGGGCATGGCGTCCAAGGTGAACCGTGCGGCAACCTCCGCAACTCGTCCCGCTCCGCTAGTGATTACGACGAATTGAATTACGACTAGAATGAGGAACGAGATGACACCCACAACGAAGTTCCCCCCCAGCACCACCGTACCAAAAGCCTTGATGACATTGCCAGGCTCCGCCGTGGAGAGAATAAGCTTGGTTGCGGCAATATCCAAAGCCAGACGGTAAAGCGTGGTGACGAGAAGCAATGAGGGGAATACGCTGAATTGTAACGGCTCCGTGCAATTCAGCGTTACCAGTACGATGACCACCGATGCGGTGAGATTGATAATAATGCAGAAATCCAATAACCAATCGGGCATGGGGATGATCAACATACCGATAATGAGAATAATGGCTATCGCCATGATTGCATCACTATGCTTGGAGATTGAATTTCCCATATTCGCCGGAGCGGGTTGGGGCATGCGAACGAGTTCTCCTGATTAAAAAATAAAAAAATGTACTCGACTTATTTCTATTCCGGGTTATGACTTTATTATCGGCGAACGATCCCGCATTATATAGGGTGATTTTAAAATTATTTTGCTTGAACCGGTATAATTTTAGACGCCAAGGCGTAAGCCTCGCCATCCGACAAGGTCTCCGCCCCGGTCACATACAGTGAAGCGACTATCCTACCGCGGAACAACGACACTCTTGCACTGTGGATGTCCCAGCCCAATGAGGAAATCCCACCGCATATCCTATAGAAAAATGATTTGTCATCCGGCGCGGTGATTTCTATGACGGTGAAACGACTTGCCAAATCATTTCTAATGACAAGCTTTTCAACCAAGCCGCCAACTTCAAGATGCTTATGACGTTTGCTTAATACATCCGCAAGTTGCGTTGTTCCCAGCAAAACAGATCGCAGATTTGTGGCAAGTTCCTTGCGTTTTCCGGAGGTAAGCTGCTTTCCTCTGTAATCAACATAAAAATTGTCTATCGCTATGCGTTCCTCGGCGGATACTCGAGTGAATATTTGGGCGCTATGCACGTTTAAATCGGAAGCGTGAAACACCCCTGTGATCTTCGCCAGCAAGCCAGGCACCGGATCATCCTGAGTGCATATGGTCACCTCTGTGAATGTGGAGTTTCTTTCATCGTGAAAATCAATTACTGGTTCGCCATCACGCGCCTTACGCACATAGAGTACATGCAATGCAATATCACTTAGATCAACATTCAGTATGTAGGTTGCGGGCATATTATCCACATGCTCCGCCACTTCATCCGGCGGGAGGTTCTCCAGAGACAACTCTTTCATCAACCTACGTCGTGCGCGATTCAAAGCGACATCGCTATATTCATCGGCCTCCTCGCCTGCAAGAACGCGTTCCGATCGCCGAAGCAGATCGTGGAGAAACTTGCCCTTGACCTGGTTCCATATCCCCGGCGCCACGGCATTAGTATCCGCGAAGGTTAAAATATAGAGCATATGAAGCCGGTCCATATCATCCACAATCGAGGTGAAATAACGTATAGTCTCCTCCAAATTCAAGTCTCTCAAACGAGAAACTTCCGCCATGAGAAGGTGATGTCTCACTAGGAAACAGACGTTTTCCGTGGCAGTGTCATCCCAGTAAAGACGTTTGCACACCTTGCGCGCCAGCGTTTCTCCCACTTCGGAATGAGGAATATCTGGATATCTTTTCCCTGCGTCATGTAGGAGTGCGGCGAGGTATAGCTGCTCTCGGTTTGGTATTTCCGCCATCACCTGCTTATACTCCTTTAACTCTTCGGGGATGTCGTGCAACCTTAAGTTATCTAGGTTTTTAATGACATACAGTGTGTGTTGCCCAACGGTATAATCGTGCGAGGGATCATAGGAGATCAGGTTCATGATTCCAGCCACTTCTGGAAACATCCATCCGAGAATACCCAACGTTGCCATCTTTTCCAGCATATGCCACACGCCTCGTGGAGAAGCGAGTATACGCGTGAATATATCGGCTGCTTGACGATGCTCCGAGGAAACTGGATGGGTGTCCAGCAAATCCAAAATCGCTCGTTCAAGCGTGTCGCCAAACTCCAGTTCAAACCGTTGCGCCACCTCGCAAGCCCATATCATCCACACAGGATCATCCATGCCGAGCAGGGGATTTGCCGGCACGATTTGGCGATTCACGCAGTCGATGCCAATGCCAAGAAAGATGCGACTATTCTCGACACGCCGGAAGATATCTTCACATATGCGATGCAACGAAGATGCATGCAGATAATAATCCCGCATGAATATCTCCACGGGAGGATGCCCGTCGCCCACATCCTGGTGAGATTCGAAACCCAACGCCATGGACACCTCCTCCTGCCTTGTCACCACAAGATCATCCCTCTCAGTTCCGGTAATGGCGTGGAGCGCATTGCGAACGCGAAAGATAAACTCCTTGGCGTCCTTCAATTTCCGAACCTCATCAGGGGTGACTTCCGCATCTTTCCCTAAAACATCCCATGCGCGCACACCTCTCACATTCGCGGCGGGAAGATTTCTCAAAGCCTGTATCAGCCAGACGGCAGTGTGGAGATCACGTAATCCCCCCGCTCCTTCCTTCACATTCGGCTCGATTAGTCGAGGGGTATGTCGCATCTTGGCAAGCATGGATCTACGCTCCTCCAGCTTGTTGAAGATGAATTCCGCCGTGTTGAAGTGCAACCAAAAGTCGTTCTCGAACACGATGAAAAGACGAGGGTTGCCGGCGATGAGCCTTGCATCCATCAAACCCGACACTGTTTGATGGTCCAAGTTCGGACAATCCTCAATGAGCCGATAGGCGTATCCCACCTCCATTCCATTGGCGTCGATGAATATACGTACCAGAAGATTGAACATCTCTTTGACGATCAGGTCAATGCTCCTGTCACCGTCCTTATGCGGGATGAAGGTGATATCGATGTCGGAATGAGGACACAGTTCCATTCTCCCGTATCCGCCTGTGGCCACGACTGATAGGGGGATGTTGTCCATATCCGAATGTCTTCCCGTCCGGTATACGGCGATCTCTAGCATACGGCGAATGATGGAATCAACGTGTGAGCTATATTCTCTGGCTAGAGCCAACCCAGGAGAACCATGCATGGCTTTTTGCTCAATATCATTCCGGATAGAACGAAGATGAGAGGATAGCTGATCGGCCGATTCCAGATGCGAAAGAGTGGGCTTGTTGAAATTTGAAGGTGTGAATTCCGGTATTGTCATTAAGATTCAATCTCTTATCATGAGATAATCGCAAAATTCGGAAAAGAGGGTTGCAAATATACGATCATGTTAGTTGTAATATTTCAATAATACTTTTTTTATGTCGTTTGTACCGCAAACTTGCATTTCATCTGCGTTTGGCAAGGTCAATAATGAAGCAGAATTCTAAAGCTCCGCCTTTTTATCAGATGCAAACTGCGATGGTTCCATTGCATACAGAGCAATTTGCGTGCGGTCGCTCAGTTCTAATTTTTCCAAAATACTGCTGACGTAATTTTTCACCGTGGAATAGGCGAGACGCAATTCTCGGCAGATTTCCTTGTTGGATTTCCCTTGTGAGATGAGATAAACGATCTGCCTTTCCCGCAATGTCAAAGAACTAACCCCTGAATGCCGTCTGCAATCCGTTTTTTCCCCTTGCAGAGTTAGAAGATATTGTCTCGCGAGACGATTTGCCGTGGAGAGTTCCATCCAATATTGACCTGCATTCACGGTTTTAATCGCCTGCAACAAGCAACTGAAAGAGCACTGTTTCCTTAAAACCCCGTGTGCACCCACCTTCAGAGCAATTTGCAGACAATCATCCGGGGCAGGGTAGGTTTCAAATACGGTGAGATCGGATCTGACAAACGGGGAGTTGGGGCTGATCACAACGCAACGCTCCTCGGGACAGTCCACGGTAACGATGATTCTCAAATCCTTGAAATTCGCGCTCAAACGTTTCAGCATTTCAAAACCATGCTTTTCAGGCAGTTTGACATCAGCGAGTAAAACATTGGGCGGATTTATTGATAGGGATTGCAACGCCTCATCGACATCTCCCCAACTGCCCACACACTTAAATCCTGGTTCATATTGAAACAGAGAGACTAACCCTTCACGCATGAGCGTATTCCCGTCAAGAATCCCGACCGTTATTTCATTGTGCGTTTTAGATGGTTGCATAAATCCTTCCACTCCAGATAATTTCAGGAGTTGACGTATTTGCGCGGAACACGGGAGGTTAATCTCGTGGTGATATCGTGTTCCGTTGTCGGAACCATACGCGCCAAGTCCTCCGCCAAAATCTTGTCATTAGCCTGCGCACCTATCAATACGACTTCCGAACCCACGGAAGCTTCAATGACGTGAGACACATCCACAACCATCACATCCATGCAGACTCTCCCTAAAATAGGGCATCTTTTCCCGGAGATGAGCACATCGGCTTTGTTTCCTAGTGCTCTTGGATAGCCATCCCCGTAACCCACAGGGATGGTCGCAAGCCTGGAATTGGTCCGTAGCACATGAGTACGCCCGTAGCTGATCGATGATCCAGCTGTAAGGGAGCGGATCGCGACGATTTGAGACTTTAATGTGAGCACAGGTTTTAGATTTGGGGAATCCATGTCCTCCGGAACGGAAGGGCGAATGCCGTATAGTAACAAGCCCGGACGAATCATGTTAAGTCGCATTTCAGGATACCGCAATATCGCCGCGCTGCTTGCACAGTGCAAATGCTGTAAAAACGTGTCCGTAGCCTCCACGGTCTTGACGACGCTAAGAAATGTTTGAAATTGATGTAATGTTAAGGTTGCATCATCCTCCGGAACCGGGAAATGCGTCATCAATCCCGTTATGGTGATCCCATTTAAACGGTTAATCATATCCGCCAACTTGGACGCCTGTTCAGGAAGACATCCGCTTCTGCCCATTCCCGTATCGATCTCGATGTGAACCTTCACGTTCGATCTCAGCTTTTGCGCGGCTTTGCTCAACGCCAAGGCGGTTTCAAAATCTCCGATAATGGGTATGAACCGATGCAACACCACCTCTTCGGCATCATCACGCTGTATCGGAGACAGAATGCAAATGGAAGCACCCGGGGTGGTTTTCTCAAGTTGAATCGCCTCCTCCAAAGTGGCGACGCCAAGCCATTCGGCCCCCGCACGTACCGCCGCTTTGGATATCTCACAGGCGCCATGCCCGTATGCATCCGCCTTGACTATCGCCATGATATTCGTTCGCATCCCGACAATTTGGCGCAATTCATGCATATTATGCCCCACAGCGGAGATATCAACTTGCGCCGTTACACGTTCTTTCATATTTTTTCCGAAAAGAATTGAAATTGAATGAAACTTTTTCTGTTTTCAAGTGTCAAAGTATACAGCAGCTCGATTAGGGGAAACCCTTTTGCCTTTCTCGATCTTTTATTGGGTTGTGTCTCATTTATTTGCGGCGCAGGCCCCCCCTACGAGAACAGGCGTTTTACGGAGGATGTCATCGTTGACACCTCCTCTTTTTTTTGGCTTAATTAGCGTTAATACACTGCGTCATTCTCACTCGCCTTATTCCACTCCTTGAGTTGCAATATTCTCAAAATAGCCACCGTCAGGGATGTGATAACGAGATGCTCGTAATCAGGATGATATAGATTATATCCACCTTCGGCGTCTATTGCAAAATTCAGGTTGACCGAAAAATCAGGCGACTTCTCACAAGATGAGTGAACCTATTCGGAATGTCACTTTCAGGTGTAGCTTAGAGAACATTGTTGCGTACCCTGCGTTAAGGTACGGATTATTTCATGAGCATCTGCGCATCCGGATGGGGTGATACCATCCGGATGCAATAAAGGAGTGGATTGGAGCTATTTCGATATGCCATAAGATTCAAACAACTGTCGTCTCGTCGCTTGCAACCTCTGTTCGAGAATTGCGGCGAACTTTTTCAGCAGATTATATCCCAGCATGGGGTTCTCCTCGCATGTTTGGCGAAGCATTTCACCATCCAAGGCTATTGTTTTCACTGAATCTATCGCACGGGCGTCAAAATGCCAACTAAAAGGCGGAACAAGCCAGGACCATCCAAGCACTTCCCCGGGACCAAGAGTCTGCACGTGGATGTTGCCAATTTCCAGATTGAAAATCTCCAGAATAACCTTTCCCTCCACGATCAAATAGCAATGCTTCGCCTCTTCGCCCTCACGAAAAATATTCTGTGACGGGCTGAAATTCTGAAAGGATGCACATTTCATCACCAAATCCAGTTCGTCATCCGGAATTCCTTCCAACAGGGGATGATTTGCGATCATTTGTTGCATGATACTCATTGTTTTCCTCCTTACGCCGTTATATCGGCTTGCTCTCTTTTGAACGAAGTTTAAACAGCCATCCATTTTTTTCACGGTTGAGTATAAACCATATATTACCCGCCAACTCAAATACAATTTCAAAATGGTTTCAAAACATGATAAATCTTGCTTTGAAATCAAGCAAGGCTCTACAATACGTCAAAAAAACGAACTTGCAGTCTCCTAAGATGAGAGAGACACCTCTATCCAGTCTTTTTCATGATGATCAGATCACCATTGGCGTGGAGTATCGCATTATAGTAATCCTTCACCTCGTTGTAAAGCGCGGGTGGTATAACCCCGTTCTTGGAAATACTTGTCACGGATATAACCAATTGACGCTTATCCGGCGACTCCACCGTCTTTCTTCGGTACTCGAATAAAGAGGTGGACAGACTTACATCGGGAGGCAGTTCCTCAATCTCATATCCGGATGGCAAATCGATGGTTGTAATGGAATGTTCTTTCATGGGATTGTTCACCACAATCGGCCATACGCGTGTGTCTTGGATGAATGGATTTTGAGCGTTGGAATCATTCAACCCGATTGCGGCGGGTATTAACATAAAATGCACCGTGGTTTTTGCCAGGTTTGGTGCGCTCAGAGACATTTGGATGGAGAAATATCCATTTCCAACCGAGCCATCAGGCAAACTCCATTTCTGCAAGGTTGCTCCGGTGGAGACTGACTGCGCCCACTGTTGCATTAGTTGCAACCTCTGATCCGGCGTAAGATTGCGGGCGGTCTCCCTCCATTGTTGAGATTCCGCCCCTAGCATTGTGGTGCTTGTCTCGATGTTCGCTCCCCCGTCACCGTTAAGTTGAACATTGACCACGGAATCCAATCCGGATTGGTTCGGAGTGTATTCCGGTATCATCTCAAATTGTCCGACACCATCTCTAATCACCATCGCCTCCGCCCCCCTGTCGCTCACAGGTATATCACCATACGCGCAAGAAGCGGAAGTTGCGTCCAACCAAACTTCGCTGTTATCCACGAACGCCACGGCGATGCAGTGGTTAAAACTACTTAATGTGGGAAGTTGGTTGTGAATAAGAGAACTATCACCGGACTCCAACAACGCCGGCCACGCTCGGATGCCAGCGACATTCAGCATCGTGATAAGCAACGTCGCTTTGTCCTTGCAATCTCCGTAAAGATTTTGAAGCACCTCCGTCGCCGAATGAGGTCGAAACGCGGAGAGCCCGAATTCCAAGCCCACGTACCGCACCTTATCCGCCACAAATGCGTAAATGGCGGCGGCCTTCTCCGGCTCGCTGCGCTTCCCGGCAATTAGTTGATTCACCTCGCTACGGAGTGAATCATCCGGAACGGATTCGGGTTTCGAAAGAGCCCAGTACCAGGCTGCAATCTGTTGCCAAGTATCCATGGAGGATATCTCCAGCCATTTTTTTACCTCGTTCATACCCGGCATGGCTGGTTCGATAACGATGGGTTTCAGGTTTCGCTCCTCGAAAACGTAATTCCTGACTTTCCCGTTCGATGAAAGAGTGATTTGAGGATGCAAATTCGGATCATTAAACACCTGATAATGTATCGCTTTACTGACGGGAATGTGCACGGTGAAACGACTGAGCATCACAGGATCCGTACCGTCAAAGGTCCAGTATTGCCAAAACTCGCCCGGCATCAATACGGGGCGGGTGATCTCTTGAAAAGTATAATCGATTAAGCAACCGTCCTCTACGCCAGGCATGGAAAAACCCAGCGACATGGTATCGTCATACAAAGGATAATCGTTAAACATGGACGTATTACGCATATCCGAACCCCGTAAACCCATTATTTTTCCATCGGGTTTGATAGTTCGCGCTTGTATCACTCTCACCGATTGATAACTGGCGTTATAGGGGATGGAAACCTCCGCCAGCCGCCGCGCACGTTCGTTAAACAGCTTGAAAATCTCACGATAGGTTCCCACAACCGTCCCATCCGGCTTGATGGTGATGTCTCCGATATCCAAAACCCGGGCGTAATCGTTATTCGGCCACTGAGTTGCGGATGGCGCCATCTCCAGTGCTGTCCGGAGTTGGGGATCAACTAACTCATTCTCAATAGCCAATGGCTTAAAATTGCGGGCGAAGCTCTTTGAAACCTTATGATAATAGCGAACAAAATGGTTTTTCCTGGTGGATACATGAAGGGGACGAGCGAAACCGCTCGTTGGCAGTAGAAATACAAGCAGAGTTAGGAATAGCTTGAAGCTTCGCTGCGATCTCATTCAAGGCTCCTTGCAATTTCAGAGATCCTCGCCATACCAACTCGAAGAAGAGGGGTCAAATAACGTTTGCCCAACGATACTTCTTGAAAAGATGGCGGAAGACGATGCATGAACCTTATATTACTGGAAAACGTCGAGATTTTCCACATAAATCTCATCCGTAATTGGGGAACCGTATCAATCGAATACCGCCATCATCTGAGGACACCTTTGCAAATGTACTCTATTGCCATATGAAATATGTCAAGGCGACATCTTAATCTCTGTGATCTTCAGTCGGAGAGGAAGTTCGCCATCACTCCGAAGGTTCATGTGGAATTCGAACGATGTCAAATATTCGAATGTCAGACTGTCGTTTTCTTTCCGAATAGCAGCATCACGAGCCATATCACTCCGGCTATGAATAGAGTGGATATGAGGATGTGCCACAAACCACCCAAGAAATAGAGAAAGGCGAAAAAAATCTTAAGCCCGACCAGAACCGCGAACACAATGATGCAGATTTTCAGAAATGAATTTCCCATGATTGGCCTCCTAAAACGTCTACGTTCCATTCCATTTATCGGTTTCACCAATGAGGATATGAATACGCGTTATTTGACCCCTTTTTTCCTCATCGGTTATAATATTAAAACCATAGATTCGGAGGGTTGTTACTTGAGAGCTTCTCACCTTTTCGCCCCGACATTGCGCGAGATCCCATCTGATGCTGAATTA
>JAJZOL010000050.1 GCA_021811565.1 bacterium
CTCCACCCGATGACACAGGAGCCAACCGCGCCCTGCGCCTCTATTACTACAATCAACACACATCGGTTGTCTCCGATCTCACCACGGAGGCGACCCTCCAGCCCGGCGAATGGGGCGACCTCCTCTTCGCCCAAAAAGGCAACCTGTTGCGGAATCCAAGCTTTGAAAGCCCCATAACCTCCAATGGGAATGGAGGCTGGCGTATCGGAACGCAGCGATTCGGTTCCGCCGCCGAGACGACCGATAATTCTTACTGTGGATCCCACTCCCTTTGTCTAAAGGAAACCGCTCCTGTGGTTTTTCCGCCCAAAAGTTATATGGAAGCGGATTACGGCAAATTCATTCAGTCCGCAAACGACGGCGCTGGGGGATGCTTCGTGGAGGTAACCCAACAAATTCCCGTAATAGGTGGTCGGTTCTACGATTTCCGATGGCGTTACAAAGCGTCTGACATGCAGCCTGAAGTGAAAAACCCGGGTCAACCGCGAGGCTACGATAGCCTCATCATCTGGCTGATCTGGACCGATGCTGATAACCGCGAGGCGGGGCGTGTTTGGGTGGCGAACATGCAGCACGATCAGCCCGTATGGGAGGAGATGTGCGATTCCCGCGCCGGATACACCCTGCTGAACACCCCGTATCGTGCCCCGAAAAACGCGGCGCACGCCATCATCTCCTTGCAGCTGGTAGGCAATGCCGAGGGACACATGCCAAAGGTGGACGTGGATGGATTGGAGTTCACTCCGACGGGTTTCTCCGCCGCATCCGCGCCATGAGGTATCTATTTCCTACTTTTTGAATAGCAATTCTTGATTAAAGTATCAAATATTTGACACCCTATTCAAGGGTGTGATATACTTTGAAAGTTCAGGTGATTGAACCTCAATCGAATAACCTTCATACTTGGATCATGTTGCGGCGTTTGAAGATTCTTGTCTGGGATGCTTTCCGGGAGGGAAGCGGATATGGACATCAATACAACCAACATTCCCAATATCGGGGTGCGAGAATCCGAAGTCGTTCATCGGGTGGAGCGTGAAAACGCAGCGAGGGATTTCGGAGAAAAAAATCAGCAAGGCAAACAGGAACGGAAGAAAGAGCGCTCTTCGACGGAACCTGTGGACGACGAGGTGGATGTGAGCGAAGCTTATCTCTCCTCGATACGCGATGAAAATTCGGAAATCACCGAGGATACTCGTCAGGACGATTCTGACGGTGCGGAAAAGCGTCTCGATATCGAGGCGTGAGAAACGCGTTTTCCGAAACAGTTTCAGACAATTGCGGAATTCACATTTGGAATCTTTTCACCCGAGCTGGCATGTGATAGATAACCAGCCTTTTTCGAATTTTGTGACTTCTCTATTTAACAGGAGATTCCCTGCATGGATGGTTGGGGCGGTATGGTTTTGGCAATAGAGATTTTTCTTCTGGTTGCCGGCTGGTTGCTCTTTCAGCAGGCGAAAACCGAGCTTACAGCCCGCATGGCGCAAGTGCCTGTGATCACAGAGATTAAAGAGCTCAAACGAGTTATCGCAACCATGCTGGAGCAATTAAAGGTCGAGTCTTCTCAAATCTCCACTCAGCTTGAGGTACGATGCCTGGAGGCTCGCGAACTCATTAACGCATTGGATCGCAAGATTGACGAGGTGCAAAGATTGCCGGTCAAATCCCCTTCCCGCAGGCGCTCGACCGTGCCGGAGCCACATGAAGAGCCATCTCCGATACCCCCCGCCGCCATAACCGATAATGAGGCGTCCTCTCATCAGAACGGAAATCCCAGACACGCCGAGGTGCTGGCTTTGAATAAAAAGGGCGAAACGACCGCCACTATCGCTCAACGCACGGGGTATTCCGTAGGCGAGGTGGAGATGATCCTAAGTCTAAATAGTAATAATGGATAACCCACAAACTTTCCACAAGGAGATTGATGTATTGAAGAAAATATCGTATCCGGTGTCCGCATTGCTGTTCGCTTCTCTGATTTTCCTGTCGGGATGCGGCGGCAAGAAAATAGCCGCCCGTGTGAATAATGAAACCATCACAATGGATCAGTTCAATCAGCGTGTTCAGGAAGTGGATGCTGCGGAGCTTGCGCCGGCGCTGCAAGGACAAGGTCTCTCCCACGCAGGCGAGTACGCATTGCAGAACATGATTTTCGAAAAACTGATCAATCAGTATGCCGCCCAGCAGCATGTAACCCCCACCGACAGTGAAGTTCAGGCTTATGTGGCTTTCGCAAAGAAGGAGTCCAACCCGGCTCTTACCTGGATTCCTCCGGACCCGTTTCGAACGGATGATGAATGGACTCGAGTTGCGCGCATCGCGCTCATCGAACGCAAGCTCGCCATGGCTCCTTTGAATATCACCGAAAACGAATTGCATCAAGCCTACAACCAATTGAAAGCGAAATTAACGCCGCCCGACACATATCGTGTCAGAGTTATCCTGAATAGCACCATGCAAAAGGCGCAAGCCGCTCTCGCATCCCTGAAGAAAGGCGTTGATTTTAAGACTGTCGCTCTCACTCAGTCGGAAGATAAAACGAGCGCCGCCAAGAACGGGGAACTGCCGCCGCTCGCGGATAACAAGCAAAACCCGTATATCCATGCCATCGTCTCCGCCGCGAAACAACTTAAGCCGGGCGCGTTCACGCAATCCGTGATCACCGTAGCCCCTCCTCCTACTCAAAAAGGCGGCCAACCGGTCTATTTCCTGGTACAGCTTATCGAGAAAATTCCTGGATTGACGCCTTCGTACGAGGAAAGCCGACCGATATGCGAGATGCAGGTCTTGGATCAAAAAGACCCCAACGCCCTTATGCGGGTGCAGGAGAATATTAGACAATTCAAGGACAAGGCCAACATACAGATCAATCTGGCTCCTTATAAAAACCTGATGAACGCCAAATAGTGAGGTTATTGTTCCGTTATGGAGAGGGACGCCCCTCTCCATAAACGCGAACCTCCAGGCGTGGATATCGCCATATCCTGAATGCATTCCATGCAAGGAATTTATTAAATCTCTAAGCCTCTCCATAAAGGAAAACGCCGATAAATACAATCTTTCCGCGCCGTCCCGCTTTCCCCCCGTCGTGAATATCGATGCGCCTTGCGGTTGGGTTCTTTGTATTTGTCATGACGTAATGGAAATGAAATGATAGTTTTGGTCGGTCTTGGCCCTGCGAAAATAGACTCTCTCTCCTTGTCGGCGCATGATGCGTTGAAATCCGCCGATCGCCTCTATCTTCGCACGGCGCGGCATCCTGCCGCAGAGCAGTTGAAGCTTGAGGGGGTGCGGTTTGAAAGCTTTGACGCCATGTATGAGGTATCGGATACTTTTGACATGGTGTACGACGCCATCGCTTCGCGGATTATCGAAGAATCAGACCATGGAGACGTCGTCTACGCGGTCCCTGGCCACCCGTTAATCGCGGAGGATTCCGTAAGACGAATCATCGAACAAGCGAAATCCGGTCAAATTCCAATTCGCATTGTGGGCTCCGCGAGTTTTCTGGAACCCGTGCTGGAAACGCTGCAACTATCCTTGGATAACGTCCTGATCTTGGATGCAATGACGATCTCGCAAATACCACAAAGCACGAATTTACCGATGTTAATCCACCAGATATACGATCGGGATGTCGCATCCAAAGTGAAACTGGCTCTCATGGAGACGTACCCGGACGATTGGAATGTAATCGCGGTTCAACACGCCGGAGTGGATGGAGAAACCATCACATCGGAGATACCGCTCCACCGATTGGATAGAATGGCGTTGGACCATCTCACCACGCTGTATGTGCCTCTGCTTCCAAAAGAGTTGCGCAAAAAAAGCTTCGATGATCTCGTTCAGGTCATGTCGTGCCTCAGAGCGGAAAACGGATGCCCGTGGGATAGAGAACAAACCCATCAATCCCTGAAGAGATACCTCATCGAAGAGTGCTACGAGGTGATAGACGCGATCGACGAGGATGATATTGATGAGCTATGCGAGGAACTCGGGGATGTCCTTCTCCAAGTGGTCTTCCATGCACAACTTGAAGCCGAAGAGGGTGTGTTCACCATTCAGGATGTCATCGAGGGCATCGTGAATAAGCTAATCCGCCGCCACCCGCATGTCTTCGGTGAAACCGTAGTCGCGGATTCCAATGACGTATTAAGAAACTGGGAGAAGATCAAGCGATCTGAAAAGGGCGAGGGCTGGCGCGAATCGGCTCTTGACGGCGTTCCAAGCGGCATGCCCGCCTTGATGCGCGCAATGGAGATCAGCAAACGCGCAGTGAAGGTCGGATTTGAATGGGAAAATTTCGAGGACGTCCTCTCCAAACTTGAGGAGGAGCTAGCCGAATTAAGAGATGCGATCACTCTGGATAATCCGGAGGAAATCCGGGATGAGATCGGAGATCTGCTTTTCACCATTGTTAATATCGCTCGGTGGAAAAACGTGGACCCCGAGGAGGCTTTGAGCCTCATGCTGCGCCGGTTCAACACGAGATTTCGGTATATCGAATCCCAGGCGCGGGAACGAGGCACGGATATCCGCGCTCTGACGCTAGCCCAAATGGATGAATTATGGGAGGAGGCGAAACGCATTCTCCCCGAACAATCCAAGAGCGTTTGATCCGTTTAGCCCTTTTCCATGCATCGGCAGTGTGAACATGAAGAACGATGACAACGCCAAACCCGGAAAATCCGCCTTGCGTTTTTCCTCTCATTCCGGACTTCCGAGGAACATCATCACTCTCATACTAATGGGAGTTGCGTGGTACGTCGTCTATTCCCGGATAGACAAAATCGGCGGTCTGATTGCAATTCGCCTGTTGCATCTCTCCCCCGTCTCCCAAACAGGCGAGGGGGCTGTCTATTTTTTCAACACCACCGGCGAGGTGTTGTGGCTCCTGATCCTTGTGATCTATGTCATGGGAATCATCCGCTCCTTTTTCCAGCCGGAAAAGGTGCGTCATATGCTTGGGGATCGACGTCATCCGGTGGATTACCTTCTGGCCGGACTTTTGGGCGTGGTCACGCCGTTCTGCTCCTGCTCCGCCGTGCCGATTTTTTTGGGTTTTGTGACTAGCGGCGTTCCCTTGGGAATGACTTTCTCCTTTCTCATCGCCTCCCCCATGGTCAACGAGATCGCGGTGTCGCTTTTATTCGTTCTTTTCGGGATTAAAATCGCCTTCACCTACGTCGTATCCGGTTTGGCGATAGCCTTCCTGGTGGGGCTCCTTATGGATCGGTTCAGGATGGAACGTTTCCTGGAGCCATGGGTGAAGGAGTTTGAGAAGAGCGCGACGGATATCGCCGTTCAAAAAATGGATTTTCAGTCGCGAATGGCGAAGGGCGCCGATGCCGTCAAAGAGATACTGGGCAGGATATGGCCCTACGCGCTTATTGGAATTGGGATTGCCGCCGTAATTCACATGCTGGTGCCATCCGGGTTTTTCTCCACCGGTTTCTCCGGTTGTCCCGAATGCTCGGGCAACCATGCTGCGCATGGAACGTTTGCATCCACCTTGCCACGGCTTTTTGGCAAACGCTCCTGGGAGTCGGTCCCTTTGGCGGTTCTTCTTGGCGCCCCGATGTACTCCAACCCGGCAGGAATGCTCCCCATTCTGCAAGCGCTGATCGAAAAAGGCGCCCCCATCGGCACCTCCTTGGCGTTCATCATGGCGGTTTCTGGGATATCCCTGCCGGAAATGGTGCTGCTTCGAAAGGCTTTACGCCCCATTCTCATCCTTGTTTTTCTCTGTTCCCTTATCGTGGGAATCACGGCGGTGGGTTATCTGATGAACGCGCTTTTTTAGCCTCGCGCAATGCTTCAGGGCATGCATTGAATTGCCGGACAACTGAAGATATTTTTCATCTTATCCCTTTTTCTCTTGATTCTCGATATTCTCTTTTCCCCCGCTTAAACCACCCAATCATCATGGAATGGATATTTTAAGGCGCCCGCGCAAGACGCGTTACGATGCCCTTCATTCATCATTCTCCTCTCCCCGTCTGTTTTCGGTTATTGAAGGGATTTCATTGTGGAATATCCCAACCATAGTGGAAACTTAAAATCCCGGTGGCTTGAATCCACCCCAATCTGGTAGAATCGAGCAAATGGAATACTCTGAAGAGAGGAGCAAGCCGCCGTGAAATCGGAATACCTCATTATCACCAAGGAGGATTCTCTCCAATTGGGAAAAATCCTCATTAAGGATGGCGAATTTCTGAAACCTTTGGACGAACTGATCGCGAGTTCAAGAAAGGCTGCGGAGGAACTGCTTGATCGCCTTGCACGCATGATATTGGAGACGGCTCTTTTAATATCCCTTTCGGATGTTGCGGGGCAAATCCATCAGGGACGGAAAGCTGGCGACATCGTTCGTCATGGGGCACAGTTGGGTTCGGTGATCCTTGGCGGCAGGAATATCAGAGTCCGCAAACCGCGTTTGCGCGTGCGCGAGGAAGATCGCGGACGCGAGATCTTAATCCCCACATACGAGGCGATGAAAAACGACCCCGCTTTAGGAGCGAACATACTTAAAATAATATTAAAGGGGGTCTCCGCCGGGAATTACAAAAGGATACTTCCGAAGGTATGCGGCAGCCTGGGGGTTTCGAAGTCGAGCGTTTCAAGGGAGGTTGTGGAGAGTTGCGAGGCGGAGTGCAAAAAGCTGTTGGAGCGCAGATTCGATGACCTGGAAATTCCCATGATACTCATCGACGGCATAATGTACGGAGAACACAAGGTTATCGGGGCGGTTGGGGTGGATCGCTCGGGCGATAAGCATGTGCTGGGCGTGATGGAGGGGGCAACCACGAACACGTCGCCTGTGAAGGCGTTGCTGAAGAGCCTTGTGGAACGCGGAATATCACCGAGTGCACAGCGATTGTTCGTGATTGACGGATCGAAGGCTCTTCGGACCGGGATTGGCTCAGTCTTCGGTTATGGAAACCCGGTATAACGCTGCGGAATTCACAATACCCGTAACGCGGGAAAAAGAGTTCGCCGAATCTTTGGCTGCGTGGGTATTTGGAGCTTTTAGCCGGATTAAAAATGAGATTGACACAAGTGAAAATGAGCGTAAATTGAAATTGTTCGTCGGGCGCTTTTCACTAAAACTATGACAATCTCTCATTCCCCTCCCCCACTCCTCATATCGACATCATTTCAGCTATAATTTTCCTGTTATCCCTTTTCTCCAAGAGTATGAAATTAGGACGGAAGATTCTCGCGCAAAAATCCGACCTATTACGATAAATCTCCGCATGAAGAGGTGCTCGCATGCCCCGAATATTCGACAATATAGACGAAAAACTCATGCCCGCTTTGAAGGCGACCCTGAATGTCTCCGAAAGAGCGGATTTCTGCGTGGGTTACTTCAATCTCCGAGGCTGGAAAAGCCTGGATGAATTTATCGAACGCTGGTCTGGCGAGGACCATTCCTGCTGCCGCCTGCTGGTGGGAATGCAGAAACTCCCGCAGGAGATCCTTCGCGAGGAGCTATGCATGTCCTCCGATGACCGGATGATGGATAATCAAACCGCTGTCAAACTCAAAAAACGACTGGCGGAGGAGTTCCGCGATCAGATCACCATGGGGCTTCCAACCAACGAGGACGAGGCGGGTCTCCGGCGTCTCGCAAAGCAGATACGCTCCGGAAAGGTCAGAGTCAAACTTTTCCTGAATTTCCCGCTGCACGCAAAGCTTTACCTTCTCTTCCGTAATGACTACAACAATCCCGTCACCGGTTTTCTTGGCAGCAGTAATCTCACGCTCTCCGGATTGTCCAATCAAGGGGAGTTGAACGTGGATGTGACCGACCATGACGCCTGCATCAAACTTGCCAAATGGTTCGAGGACAGATGGAACGACCGTTGGTGTCTGGATATCTCCGAGGAGTTGGCGCGCATCATCGGGGAAAGCTGGGCGGGCGCGGAGATTCCCCCGTATCACATCTACCTGAAGATGGCGTATCACCTTTCGCAGGACGCTCGGGCGGGACTGACCGAATTCAAAATCCCGAAGGAGTTCGGAGAGAAGCTCTTCGATTTTCAAAAAGCCGCCGTGAAAATCGCGGCGCATCACCTCAACAAGCGGCGGGGAGTGCTCGTGGCGGACGTGGTGGGTCTGGGGAAAACCCTCACCGCCTCCGCCATTGCGAGGATTTTTCAGGATGATTTCAACTTGGAAACCCTCATTCTCTGCCCGAAAAACCTTGTTGGCATGTGGGAGGATCATGTAGCGAACTATCGGCTTTTCGCCAAAGTGATGCCTTTCAGCCGAGTGATCAATGAACTGCCGGATTTGAGGCGGTATCGCGTGTTGGTTATCGACGAAAGCCATAACCTTCGCAACAGAGAGACGAAAACATACGCCGCGATTAAGGATTACGTGGATAAGAATGAGTGCAAGTGCATCCTGCTCACCGCCACGCCTTACAATAAAACCTATTTGGACCTCTCCAACCAAATCCGTCTCTTCATTCCCGAGGATATGGACCTCGGGATACGCCCGGAGCGGAAATTGCAGGAGCCGGGGGGAGAGATGGAGTTCATTCGAAAACACCAGTGTCCCGTGCGCACCCTGGCGGCGTTTGAGAAAAGCGATTACACTCAGGATTGGCAGGAACTGATGCGCCTCTTCATGGTGAGGCGAACCAGAAGCTTCATCCGCAAAAATTACGCTTACACGGACCCCTCGAACGGCAGAGCGTACCTCATCATGGACGAAGGTGAGAGATCCTACTTCCCCGTGCGCGAGCCTAAAACCGCCAAATTCATCGTGAACGACAACGATCCCAAGGACATCTACGCGGCGCTTCAGTCCTCCTTTGTCGTGAATAGGATCGCCTCCTTGGAATTGCCTCGCTACGGACTTGGGAATTACATCCGAAGCAACCCCTCCGAGCCGCCGAACCAGCGAGAGGAGAAGATCATTCGCGATCTCGGGCGGGCGGGCAAGAGGCTCATGGGCTTCTGCCGCACCAATCTTTTCAAGCGATTGGAAAGCGGAGGCATGACCTTTTTGCAATCCGTCAGCCGACATATCCTGCGCAACTACGTCTTCATCCACGCTCTTGAGAATGGATTGCCCATCCCGATCGGCACACAGGACGTGGAACTGTTCGACACCCGCGCCAACGACGAGGAGGAGGATGCGGCGCCCAACATGATTGACGGCGAGGAGGAGCCGGAGGAGGAGAAAACCGTCCTTTTCAGCGACTCCAAGGAGTGGTACGTGCAACGAGCGGCGGAAAAATACCGTGAATACTCCTCGCTTCACAAAAACCGCTTTCAATGGCTGCGATCCACTCTCTTCGTTCCGGAACTCATGGAGAGCCTTAGGAAGGATGCCGAAGCTCTGCTGAAAGTGCTGGAGAGATGCGGAGAGTGGAACCCGGAGCGGGACGCCAAATTAAACACGCTGCAAAAACTGCTCACGGAGACCCATCCACACGAAAAGGTGTTGGTGTTCACCCAGTTCGCGGATACCGTGAGATATTTGAGCAGGGAACTGAAAAAAAGAGGCGTGACGAGGCTGGAGGGGGTCACGGGGGATTCGGAGAACCCCACCGAACTCGCATGGCGTTTCAGCCCGGAGAGCAACCAAAAACAAGGAATGATCGATCCGAAACGGGAGCTGCGGGCGCTGATCGCCACCGACGTCCTGAGCGAAGGGCAAAACCTGCAGGATTGCTCCATCATCATAAACTACGATCTTCCCTGGGCGATCATCCGCCTGATTCAACGGGCGGGCAGGGTGGACCGCATCGGACAGCGCGCTCAAAAAATCCTCTGCTACTCCTTTGTGCCGGCGGATGGAGTGGAGCGCATTATTCGCCTGCGAGCAACGGTGAAACAAAGGCTGCGGGAGAACGCCGAAGTGGTGGGAACGGATGAGGCGTTCTTCGAGGACGATATGTCACGAAACCAATTGATGGATATCTTCACGGAGAAAGCCGGATTGATGGAGGATGATGACGACGAGGATGTGGACATCTCCTCCTACGCCTACCAGATTTGGAAAAACGCCACGGACAAGGATCCGAAACTGAAAAACATCATCCCGAACATGCCCGACGTCACCTACTCCACGAAGGAGTTCTCGCCGGAGCCGAAATCCCCCGAAGGGGTTCTGGTGTACATGCGCACCGCAGAGGGCAACGACGCACTTGCATGGATCAACACCGCAGGGGAAAGCGTGACCCAATCCCAACTCGCCATCCTCAAGGCGGCGGAGTGCGAACCGAACACCCCCGCCCTCCCTCGCAACGAAAGGCATCACCTCCTCGTGGCGAAAGGGGTGGAGCATCTGATCAAGGAGGAGAAGAGCGTGGGGGGGCAACTGGGTAGGCCGTCCGGGGCGCGATTCAAGACCTACGAGAGGCTGAAACGCTATCTTGCAAACAACAAAGGCAATCTGTTTTCAACCGCCGAAATCGAGAGGGCATTTGAAGATATCTACCGCTATCCGCTGCGGCAAACCGCCACGGACACCTTGAACCGGGTCATGAAAAGCGGCGTGGACGATGAAGCCCTTGTGGATTTGGTGGTCAATCTGTGGAAGGATGGCAAGCTTTGCCAGGTGCAGGAGGAGGCGGAGAAACAGGAGCCTCGATTGATCTGCTCCATGGGCGTTTTCAGGAAAGGAGCGTCGAATTAATGGTGGAAATCAGTATCACTCGTAGCAAGGAATTGCTCGGGCAATTCGAATTCCAGCGTCTTTTCATCGAGGAGCTTGGATGGTCGCGACCTGCGATGAAGGAAAGGGAGCGGTTCGATATCCAGAGAGTGACGTTGGAGGGCAGGTGGATTTCGGAGATGTCCGGTGTGCCCGCGATGGAGGTGGTGAGTGCGAGCGATTTCCCGAACGCGGCGGTGCGCACGGAACTGCATCGGGAGATCAACAAGCGATACCACGAAAACCTGCTCATCTTCGTGGACGCCCAGCGCACGAAAAGCGTTTGGAGATGGAACAACCGCGAAAACGGCAGAGACGATTTCAAGGAGCACACCTACGTCAAGGGCCAAACGGGGGATCTCTTTCTCGGAAAACTGAGCGCAATCCGTGTTACCAGCGACCAACTGCAGAGCGGTGGCCCGAGCCTCGCGTATGTGATGCAATCTCTGCGCAACGCCTTCAACGTGGAAAAGGTGACCAAAAAGTTTTACAATGAATTCGCCGACATGCGGCTGGAGTTCATGGAGCTCATCCGAAACATATCGGACCCCAAGGACAGAAAATGGTACGCCTCCATTCTGCTGAACCGCCTGATGTTCATCTACTTCCTCCAAAGAAAGCTCTTTCTGAACCGCAGGGACGCCCGCTATTTGCAAAACAAGCTGGAGGAGTCGAAACGCCTATTCGGGGATAACAGCTACTATTGCAAATTCCTCGTCCCCCTCTTTTTCGAGGGTTTCGCCAAGCCTCCATCCGCAAGAGGCGATGCCGTTCGCGAGTTACTCGGGGATATCGTTTACCTGAACGGCGGACTGTTTCTGATGCATCGAATAGAGGAGGAATATCCGAACATTCAAATTCCCGATCAGGCGTTTGAGAATCTTTTCCGGCTGTTCGAGAGCTACTCCTGGAACCTTGACGACACGCCGGGCGGAAAGGATGACGAGATCAACCCGGACGTTCTGGGCTACATCTTCGAGAAGTATATCAACCAGAAGGAGTTCGGAGCCTATTACACGCGTCCGGAGATCACGGAGTACCTCTGCGAACAGACCATACACAAGTTCATACTGAAACAGGTGAACGAATCCTTCGGCTCGCCCTTCGCCACGCAACGCAAGCATTACGACAACCTGTCCGATCTACTGCTGAACCTGGACGCGCCTCTCTGCCGCAGGCTGTACAAGGAGATCCTCCCCAAAATAAGCATCCTGGATCCCGCCTGCGGGTCCGGAGCGTTCCTGGTGGCGGCGATGAAGACCCTCATTAACGTATACAGCGCTGTCACGGGCAAGATAGAGTTTCTGAGCGATACCGACCTGAAAGAGGAGTTAAAGCTGGTGCGTGGCAGGCATAAAAGCCTGAACTATCACATCAAGCGCATGATTATCACGCACAACCTCTTCGGGGTGGATGTGATGGAGGAGGCGTGCGAGATCGCCAAGCTGCGGCTCTTCCTCGCCCTGGTCGCCTCCGCCGACTCCCCGGAGGCTCTGGAGCCCTTGCCGAATATCGACTTCAACATCCTTCCGGGCAACTCGCTGATCGGTTATCTGCACGTGGAGCCGGACGATTTCGACCGCCACGCGCATCTCCTGCGAGAGCCATACGGCGAGCTTATCCGCAAAAAGGACATCGCCGTGAACGCCTATCGGGAGGCTGGAAACTACTCGCCGGAACTGAAAAGCAAGCGCGAGGAGATCGAAAAACTGGAGGCGGAAGCCGCCGAATCCCTGAATGAAATGCTCATGGATGACTTCTCCAAAATGAAGATCCAGTTCGAGCAGGCGACTTGGGATGACAGGAAGGGCGCCGAGGGCAAGCCGAAGAAACGCGCGGTTACGACGAAGGATATCGCCACGCTGCATCCCTTTCACTGGGGATATGAGTTCAATGAGACATTCTCGAACAAGGGCGGATTCGACATCATCATCACCAATCCCCCTTGGGAGACCTTCAAACCGCAGGCGAAGGAGTTTTTCGAGGTGTATTCCGATATCGTATCGAAAAACAAGATGCTTATCAAGGAGTTTGAAAAGGAACAGGCACGGCTCTTGAAGAATCCGGAGATTCGTTCCGCTATGATGGAGTATTACTCCCGTTTTCCGCACGTATCCGCCTATTTTCGTTCCGCGCCCGAGTATGCAAACCAAATATCGATGGTCAATGGCAAAAAAGCCGGAACGGATATTAACCTGTACAAGCTCTTTACCGAGCGCTGTTACCGCCTGCTTCGGAACGATGGACTCTGCGGCATCGTCATCCCCTCCGGCATCTACACCGACCTGGGAACGAAACAGCTCCGCGAGATGCTCTTCACGCAGTGCCGCGTAACGGGATTATTCTGTTTCGAAAATAGTAAGGGGATATTTGAAGGAGTACACAGGAGTTTCAAGTTTGTCACCCTCACCTTCGAAAAGGGAGGCTGCACGGAGAGCTTCCCCACCGCCTTTATGCGCCACGATGTGGAGGAGCTTGCGGAGTTCCCCCGGCACGGCGCACTGCCCATCGCCGTGGAGACCATCCGCCGCCTCTCGCCTGATTCGCTCTCCGTCACCGAATTCAGGGATCCTCTGGACTTCCGGATTGCGGAGAAGATGATCCGCTTCCCCCGCCTGGGCGAGGAGGTTCCGGGCAAATGGCGGCTGGTTCTGGGGAATGAGTTCCATATGACAAACGACTCGCACCTCTTCCGCACGGAGCCGGGTCCGGGCCGCCTGCCGCTGTACGAGGGCAAGATGATCCACCAGTTCACGCACACATGGGGGCAGCCGAAGTACTGGGTGGACGAGGCGGAGGGCCGCGCCGCGCTCCTTGGCAGAACCCCCGACACGGGTCAGAAGCTGGATTATCAGAGGTACAGATTGGCTTATCGTTCAGTTGCAAGCAGTACAAATGAACGCACCATCATTGCCGGTATTCTGCCAGTTAATGTTTTCTTTGGGCATTCATTAAACGCCATGGAAGATAATGCTAACGAATTGGAAGCCTTATATTGCATGACATGTCTCAATAGTTTCGTCGTGGATTATGCTATACGCCAAACGGTATCTGCTAATCTTACAATGTTCTTCCTTTACCAGCTTCCCGTTCCCCGTCTGACAAAAGACGATCCGCAGTTTGCGCCTCTGGTGGAGCGGGCGGCGCGGCTGGTCTGCACCTCTCCGGAGTTCGATGATTTGGCAAAAGCCGTAGGTTTGAGGGATCATCGGGACGGGGTGACGGACCCGAACGAACGCGCCAGAATACGCGCGGAGATCGACGCCATCGTTGCGCATCTCTACGGGCTTACGGAGGAGGAGTTCGCGCACATCCTCTCCACCTTCCCCCTCGTGGCGGAGGAGATGAAGCGGGCGGCGATGCGGGAGTTCGAGAAGTAACCGGGAATTTATCTAACGCAAAGCCGCAAGGACGCTAAGGCGCAAAGAAAGGAGACGGAAGACGGGGGACCGGTCCGCCCAACGCTTTAACGCTCTAACGCCCCACTGCTTTTACGGCATTCTAACGCAAAGCCGCAAGGACGCTAAGGCGCAAAGAACGGCGACGGGGGGGGAGGGTCAGGGGGAGAGGGGGCTGCGAATTTGCTGAAAATAGTGGATTTTCGCATACGATACTGCTATCATAGTGTATGGTGCTATGTGAGTAAAACATTCAAGAAACGTATATTTATGGAACTGCACATACAAAAGACCAATAATAAAGTAATAAAACGGTAATGGAGCATATACTCATGGACGCCAGTGAACATCAGAGCTACCCAAATCCAACGATACAGGAAGCGATTTGTGAGATCGTCTTCGCCATGCCAGAAAATGAAACGTGGAATCCGATCTGGTTCGGTGAGTTCTTCAAGCACATACAGAACGACTACACTTCTTTTGAACCTGTAAACATGACCAGTATTCAATTTCAAATCGGCTTTGGCAATCAAGAAGCGCCACAAGCTCCACCTCCCTCGCAAATCGTACGATATCGGCATCCAAGCCGCCCTTCAGTACTACAGCTATCTGATAGAAGTTTGGCGGTATATTGCCATCCTGTATATCCAGGCTGGGATGTGATGCTCAAGGATATCGAATACGGTATTGAAAAGCTGAAAGCTGTCGTAAATCCGGAAAAAGTGATACGAATCGGTTTACGCTATATCAATAGAATTGAGAGAAGCGTGCCTGGAGAAACATTAAGCAAATGGCTTGTGTCTAACGATTATGTGCCAAAGATTATTCTGAATTCATTGCCCGGATTTATTTCATTTGTTCAATCCAGGCTGGATGAGAATAATCGATTGAACGTGACTGTCGGAGAGCAAATAGTGAAACCATCTCAGCCAGCGTTTATCTTTGATATAGATAGGATATTAGAGAAAGAATTACCCCTCGAATCAGAAATTCTTCTGCCGGAGATGACACTGCTTCATGAAAATGTATGGGATGTGTTTAAGAGTGCCAAAACGGAGGAGCTGGAACGGATGCTCAATGGAGAACTATTATGACAGGACAAGTGCCGACCATGACCTCCCCAGAAACTTGGCTATTATCCTATGGAAATGAAAAGAGTACCTACACCAAAGAGAAAGAAAATCGTCTGCTAAAAGGGCTTAATTCTTGGATAAACCGCGTCTCAGGCTCAAGCCTACCGGAGAAGATTATATTTTCCATATCAACGATTCTGCCGGAAGTATCAGACACCCAATCATCCCGCCGTCAAATGCTCAGCCACTACCTCGTTTCCGTTCGTGAAGCTGGGGATATAAGCGCACACACAGCTTCAGTGGCATGGAAGGTATGGAATTTGCTCAGTCACTCAATGGATAATTCACTTCCTGTTCCCGATGCAGCTCCAGGTCCGGAAGGTCAACTCCTCTATGTCTGGGAAAAAAAAGAACATTATTTTGAAGCTGAAATCTTTCCAAACGACATCATTGAGTTTTTTTACTGGAATCGTGAAACAAATGAAGCATGGGAAAAAGATTGTAATGCAGGTGAACCTATCTTTCGGGACATAGAGTTTTGGCTAAAGTTTTTTATTTAAATCCATGACATCTTCTTCTCATACAGGAAAATCAGGAACTCCATTGCCTGAAAACGAAGTAGTCATTCGACTGATAAAATCAAAGTCAATGGACGAAAAGGTGCGTGCAGATCACTTTGCTGTTATGGGCAGGGATGATACGCCTCCCTTATATTCCATTTCAGTCTGTTCTGAAAATCTTACAACTCCCCTGCGAGCCCGTGAATTTATGGGCGGGAATAAAGCGGCATATGCGAAATATTGTCGGCTTTCCGTGTTGCGAATTCGTAAACTAGCTCTCCCTGAATTAGATAATAAATCTGTACTCGATGTGGTGTGGGATAAGCTGTATATAGATGGAACCATGGAGGTGGATTAGCGTCCTGGCGCGGAAGGTCATGCCGGTATCACAGGTTTGAAAAGACAGCCAGATTCCGAAAAGATAATTTACAGAAAACTTCGTAGTATGTTGGCAGATATAGCGAATGAAGACTTGAGAAATTTTTAGCTCCAACCTCGATCATCCTTATCCCTCATCCCCCAGCTCCTTCTCCAGGTCTGGGGAAGGGGAGTCTGTGCATCCGTCTTTCCCCCTCTCCATGCTTGTGTCAATGACGGTTTGAAAATGCACAGTTTTTAGCGGAATGAAAATGTACCTGTTTATTAGGTTTCCATGTTTTTTCCCTCCTCTTTTTCTTTCAGTCCCCTAAGCCTAAAGCTATCGCCCTTGATGTTTACAATCACGCTGTGATGGAGCAATCTGTCAAGAATGGCTGTCACTATAATTGTGTCATTGAAAAGCTCCGCCCATTCGTCAAAGGCCTTGTTCGATGTGATGATCGTGCTGGCTCTCTCGTATCTCATTGCAACGAAGCGATAGAACAGATTGCACTCCTCCCTGTCAATCGGAGTGTATCCCACCTCGTCAACGATAACCAGATTGGCCCATTGATAGGGTCTTCGGTTCACATTCGACCATCCGGCGCTCCTGTCCGTTCCAAGTCGGTGTATCAGGTCCGCCATGGTGGTGAAGTGGATGGTTTTTCCGCATTGGCACGCCTTCACCGCCAGCGAGGTGGAGAGATGGGTCTTGCCCACGCCTGGCGGGCCGAGAAACAAAACGTTCATATTGCGTTCCATGAAGGTGAGATCGAAGAGATTCATAACCATTCTCCGATCCAGTCCCGGCTGAAAGGAGAAGTCGAAATCGTCAATCGTCTTTACGAAAGGCAACCCGAAAGAGTGTAGAGCCGCCTCTATTCTCCTCTGCTCCTTGCGCTGCGTCTCCTCCTGCAAAAGACGATCCAGGAAGGTCAGATGGCTCCATGAGCTGCTCTGCGCCGCGTCAAGAACATCCGACAACGTCTGACGAACGCCCGGCAGCCGCAGGCGGATCAGGTTCTCCATGACCCGCTCCATGACAAGTCGCTCAGACATTGGAGACACCTCCCCCTATTTCGCGATAAACGGAAAGCGGTCTTGTGCACACCTCCACCTCGTAAGCCCGGGCGAGGGGTCCGACGGTCGTCCTGGCTTTTCCCTTGCCAGGTCGAGTCCACTTCCTCGAATCCATGGTGCGGTCCGCCATCACCGTCTCTCTGAGCCCGGGAAGACGAACCAGCCCGCCCTTGCACTCCGGCATCGCGTGAGACGCCACAAGCGCGTCCCCGTCGTAAACGCCAAGAA
>JAJZOL010000137.1 GCA_021811565.1 bacterium
AGTACGTTAGCGTTTTCGTGGTTCATTTTGTTGTCTATCCTTGGGTGAAATGAGTTTGGAGATAGGATACCATGTCAACATCCACCCACACAAAACAGCGAGGAACCTGAAAACCTACGTAATAACCCACATCCCGGTCTTAAACCATTATTTGGTTGTGGTTATACTAAATAACCTTACGTTAATATATATTGTTGGGAACATAATAGTATGTTTCATCTATGAGGTTAATGTTATGAATGGTTTACTATACAAAATAGACACTGTAATTATTGATATAATAATATTATTTTTTTTACCGTTCTTTATTACATTTCGCATGATAGCAATGAATGTAAAGATGACAAAGGAAAAAGATATTAAGTTAAAAATTATCGGCAACATAGGCGCTATTCTTCCATTATTGAGTTTATTGATAATATATGTTATTGAATTATTTCTTAAATTTGCACCTGATCTGTCAATTATTACTCCTAAATGGTGGTTGCGAATGGGATTAAGTGCTGATTTGTGGAGTGATAGTGGCACATACCCAGGATATTTTACAATGATAATAGGACTCATTATAATCATCTATGGAGCTTATAAACGATCTAGGATAACATGCATGGAAGGTTTGTATTCATTAATAGGCGGATATGTTACTGTATTTTATTTTATAATGTTAACGTTTTAATTCAGGGGAATAATATTTATTCTCTTTTCATTATTTTCAATAGATAATAAATGGGATATGATATATGTTATGTTATTATATCCATCAAATTATCTTCTTACAGATTCTTAAGCTGAGTAAATTGCATTATCCATACGGCTACTTCGTAACTTAAGCCTTGACGCCAACGGCAACCTGCTTTCCGAAAACGCCGGAGGCGGGCTGACAACCTACGCATGGGACTACGAGAACCGGCTGATCGGCGTCTCCTCCCCGGCCGGGATCAAGACCTATTCCTACTCCGCTGACGGGATGAGGGAGGAAATGGTCAATTCATCGGGAACCGTGTATTACGTCAGTGACGGCGAGAACGTGCTTATCGAAACCGACGTGTATCTAATCACCCAGGCGCATTACACCGACTGCCCGGGCGTGTGGGGAGGGCTGGCATCCGAGCGAAGGGGCGACGTTTCCAGCTTCTACGGGTTCGACCAGCAGGCGAACACGCGCATTCTCGCGTCGATAAATGGTAATGTTACCGATAATTATCTCTGAAAGGCGTTCGGGGAGGAGTTGGTGGTTTCCGGAAATACGGTGAACCCGCTGAGGTTCGGCGGGCGGGTCGGATACTGGCGGGACGAGGCGGAGAGGCTGGACGTGCGGGTCAGGCATTTGAGGACGGATATGGGGAGGTGGATGAGCCGGGATCCGATGGGATTTATGGGAGGAGACTGGAATTTGTATGGGTATGTTGGAAATATTCCTATGATTAATTTGGACCCAAGTGGATCAATCATTTTCAAAAAAAGATATCATCTTAATGTTTCTTGTAGTATTATGGGTACAGTAAAAGGATCATCGCCAATCGATCCATATTATCCATGCTATAAATACGCATGTGAATCATGGGCTCGTAGCTCTAAAATTAATGATAATAAATCTTCAGAACTTTGCGGTGGTAATAATTGTGGGATAAATGCCATGTATCGCTGTTGTATGGGTAATATTATTTACAATGGTTGAGAGTTGCCATCAACTCAGACAAAAAAATGAAGAACAAAGTGAAATGTGCGACGAAAACGAGAATTTCGCCGCCGCCTTGGGCTTGCACATCCACTATCAGGTGAATAAGGTGGAATTCTACCTTGACGAAGGAGAGCTTCACATACATTTCCACTTCCCCCCATCAATGCTTCCCATGGGGTAATCAAACCGACTTCAGGCGACGCGAGGGTTTGTATTCCTCCCGGCTATCACACTGAAGACGAGAATACTCGCATGACGCCGAAACGGCGCTTGACGACAATAAGCGGCATCATCGTTCGGGCGTCGCAATGATGACGCTGGAGCCTGAATTTTAATTTCTTGCCCTCGCCTTCAAAAAAAAGATAGTAAAACGGGGTGCTGCCGTACCTATACATGAAAAACGAATCGGATAAGATCGGCTTCTCAGCCAAGGCGGGATGACTTTATTTATCTCAGAAGAATCCTTGGGTTCGTTTGGTAAAAAAAGAGAGTTTCCTTTTTTAATGGGTTTCGAGCAGCGATATCGGGTCGAGCAGGAAAAGACTGGCGAATACGATTAAAGCTCATGCCGCGCGGATGCTTGATTGCCTCCAGGATCATCTTACAAGAGGAATGATGGAAGGTGATCAACTCTCATATCAAAGCTGCGAAGACGAATGCCGGAGGCTATCGCAATCCCCGATATCTCAAAACGATTATTTACCTGATCGCGGGAAAACTCGATTTTGTGTTATCCGTGTAATAGAACGAGGAACAGCAAATAATATTACCCGCGCGATGTAATGAGGGGCCATAATATTAAACGACCTCGCATTCAATTACACGCATATGCTGCCATCGACCATGCAAATATCTTAGCAGAAACGCTATGGAGAGGGTTAGCACAGTGAGGGTAAGAAAACACCATGCGCCAATCACCCCCAGCCCTCCCGCCGGGACGCACAAGAAAAACACCGGCAGGAGCATGCAGCATACGGAGATGCTTGAGGATATGAGCATCACAAAGAGTGTGTCGCCCGCACCCTTCAGCGCAGCGGAAAGCACTAAATTTCCTACGTCGAAAAGACAATAGGCGCTGATGAACCTTAGCAGAATTATGGAGAGATGCCGCACGGGAGCGAACTCCGCTTTGTTCGCTTCCGCCCCAAACGGAGCGATGAAGATATCCGGCGCGAATACGTAGAATACAGCCACGATACCCGTGAACATAAGTCCGATATGCATGGCGGACCAAACGGAGCGATTCGCCCCATCGGCGTCGTTTCTTCCAAGATTTTGCCCGACAAGAGTGGACGCCGCCATGGCAAACCCAATGATCGGGAAGAAAGCGAACGTATTGATTTGGAATGCGATGTTGGATGCGGCAAGATCCACCACTCCCATCCTTCCCACCAGCAGCAGAAATGTGGTCCAGCCTAACATGTCCAAGGCGAATTGCAGACCGTTCGCAGAGCCGAACCTTATGATCCTCGTGATAAGCTCAAGTCTGGGCTTCCAGGCACCGGAGTGCTTCCGAACCTCCGGGTCCCTTAGGAAAAACACGATATTGATGATTAATCCGAGAGTCTGTGCAATGATGGATGAGATCGCAGCGCCCGCGACGCCCATACGCGGGAAGCCAAGGTTTCCGAAGATCAGGAGATAATCCGATACAATGTTCGTCAGCACCCCGATGATATTTGTTAATAATACGACACGGGTTCTTCCCTTGCCGATGAAATATCCGGATACCGCTGCATTGGAGAGAAACACTGCTGAGCCCAAAAGGAAGATATCGAAAAATATGCGCTCGTACCTTCGAATTGCCTCCGGATGCCCTGCAAGCTTGAAAACCATTCCGCCCAGAGGAATGCCGAGTAAAAGTATCACGCTCGACGCAATCGAGAGATAGAGGGCTTGCCACACAACCGAGACCGCCTGAGAAGGTTTTTTTGCGCCAGTGTATTGCGCCACGAAGACGGAAGAGTAGCCGGTCATTCCGATAAAGAACGCTTGCATCGAAAACGCAAGCATTCCCGCAGGACCCGCAGCCGCCATTCCCTCGGCGGAATACCATGTTAGGAACATGCGATCGATAAATTGCAGGATTGTGGAGGACCCCTGTGCGAGAAACAGAGGCCATGCCAAATGCCAAACGTCCTTGTATCCACCGTTGACGTTCAACCAGTGATGAAACGATTGTTTTGAAAGTGGTGGTGAGGGGATGTGCAAATTTGTGGATGAACGCTTAGTGAAAATCGCCATTGACTCCTTGAATGAAAGCCTGGCTTTGCCGCATAATTCGCGATAGGCGGCAAGCCAATAAGCTATAATTATTCTACCAGCGGATTTCATTGATCTGCTCGATTCAATAAAACCAGTCAATTTGAGAGGGAAACAATGGAGCGAACAAGATACGCCTTTGCCCAAGAGGTACCCATTTCCATCACAGCGGATGTGATCGTTGCGGGTGGTGGTCCAGGTGGTTTGGGCGCGGCTGTCATGGCTGCAAGAGCGGGCGCCGACACGGCTCTTGTGGAGCGATATGGTTTTCTTGGAGGCATGGCTTCGTCGGGGGAGATATCCCCCTTTATGTGGAATCATGTCCATGGACGATGCTTGGATCGTCCGGTGTATGCTGAGTGGGTGGAGCGAATGCATTCCTATCTTCCTGCATCCATGCGGGAGGGACTGCAATCCGACACGGAGATCACCTCCGCCAACTCCCATATCCTCTCCAAGGATATCGCCATGTTGGCGATGGAGGATATTTGCCTTGAAGCGGGGGTTAGGATAATATATCATCATACACTGGCGGATGTGATTGTCAAGGAGCGAAGGATTGACAGCATCTTCCTGCTCTCCAAGTCAGGGTTTGTTGCGGCGAAGGCGAAAGTGTTCGTGGATTGCACTGGCGACGCTGATCTTGCAGCGAAATCCGGATGCGAATTCGAGATCGGTGGTCCGGACGGATACGCCCAGCCCATGACTCTTTGCTTCAAGCTCTCTCATGTGGACAGGGAGCGAATGCCGAAAAGGGAAGAGCTAAACCGACTCTACCTCGAAGCGAAGGTGCACGGGGTCATTAGCAACCCGCGAGAGGATGTGTTGCTCTTCAACACCCACGAGCCTGATATCATACACTTTAATACCACGAGAATCATCCGGAAAAACGGCGCGGACGGCATGGACCTGTCCGACGCTGAGATTGAGGGGCGGCGTCAACTCCGTGAGATGCTCGCGTGGCTTCGCATGGATGTCCCGGGGTTTGAAAACGCCATGTTGCATTCCGTGGCGCATCATGTGGGCGTGCGGGAGTCGCGGAGGGTAAAGGGGATTGCATATCTTGAGAGGGAGACGTTCACGAATGCGCAAAAATTCCCGGACGCAATTGCAAGGGTGAATTACCCCATAGACATCCATAACCCCGTGGGGACCGGAACGGAGCTTGTGAAACTGCCGGAAAACGAATTCTATGAAATCCCATACGGATGCGTGGTGCCCAAGGATGTGGATAACCTGACCGTGGGTGGTCGCCCAATCTCGGTGGACCACGCAATACACAGCAGTATGCGCGTGATGCCAGTGGCGTGCTCCGTTGGACAGGCGGCGGGGATGGCGGCGGCGATGTGCGCTCGGCGAAATGTTCCCCCCGCGCTGCTTTCAGGTGTGGAGGTTAGGAAGGCATTGATTGAACAGGGGGCGGCATTGGAAGAGGGTTTTGCTTGAGAGTTCAACCTTGGTAATTGATTATCAGAATGAAAGAAGCCGCCGCATGAAATTAGCAGCGACTTCTTTGTAAAATGGGGAAGCATCACTTTACTGGGAAACAGTTCTGTAATATTATATCGGCAAGTAAATAGAGGATAAAAAATGTGAATTCACTCTTGATAAAGTTAATATAGTCGATGATATTTCATTGCCGAATTAATGGTGTGATGTATCCTCGTTTCTCTTGAGGTAATTGCAAAACTCAGAAAATGAGGCTAATATCGCTTATATCACGCTCGGCGAAATACCTGAAAAGCGATATTTGCAATCTCCTGTCTTTTGAAAATTATTTTAAGGGATGGATCTCCTTGGATGACCTATTTTCAGCAAAACACAACCGTGGGAAGGCGTCATTGCGGAGTAGGATCCATTGCGCTCGCCTACGTTATTATGCAGCCAGAGGTCCCGTATCGGTTGTGGTCCTTTAACCCCTATTTCCGACCATGTCGCCTTGATGACGGCGGGGGCGAACCTGGTATTCACCAGCGCCACGGCTTTCGTGCCGTCATAGAGCGGACGCACCCAAACGGATAATCCATCTTTGTCATACACCCTTTTCGCCGCGACACCGAGAGGATCCTGATTGATCGCGATCACTTCGTCGTTCGTAAGCAAAGCTTTGGTAAATGGGGTCATATGCAAGATGCCACCGCCGATTAACAGCGGCGCCGATGACATCGACCACATGGTGAACTGTAATATCTGTTCATTCGGGGTGAGACGTGACGGATGCCCCCAAAAATCGCCGACTGAGAGCATGTCCGGATCATTCCATCCCCCAGGCTTGCCATAGCGATTGATTAGCGCCATCTGCCTGATACGGATAAGAAGTTCGGACCAAACATCCTGAAGGTCTCCGTTTGTCCTCCACATGTTTCCACCGGTTTTCCGTCCCCATTTCCACACGTCCCCCATGCCATATTGGCAGAATGAGAAGACGATATCTCTGTCGACCTTGTTAAGCGCGGATCTCATCACGGCATAAGGTTTCTCCAATGTCGCAAGGGAGTGATCTCCATGCACGACGCCGTCGTATGAGCACCAATCGTATTTGAGAAAATCAACGCCCCATGAAGCATAGGTTTTCGCATCCTGCAATTCGTGCTGGTAACTCCCCTCGAAGCCGCCGCAGGTTTTAGGACCAGGCGAGGAGTAAATACCGAATTTAAGGCCGAAGCTATGGATGTAGTCCGCAAGCCCTTTCATATCGGGGAATTTCGAGTTGGCGCGAATATTCCCATTGGCGTCGCGGGAGTCTTCCCACCCATCGTCGATATTGATATACTGGTACCCGTGACTTGCCAATCCGGATTCGATCAACACCCGCGTGGCGGCCTTCATCTCATCCTCTGTGACGTCGGTGGCGTAGGTGTACCAGGAGTTCCAACCCATAGGTGGAGTGAGGGCGAGCTTGCGGGAACCTCCAACGATATCAAGCAAGCCATGCGCCACTCCCCGAGGGCACTGAACCGTCAGTTTCACGATGGTTGAACCCGCTTTACGGAGAGAGCCGGAGATCACACCAGTTTTTGGATTAAGATGCAGTCCCTTGGGCAAGTCAAGCGCTTTGTAAGTCAAGGGCGGCTGGCCCGTGGCGGGGATCAGGAAAATGAAAGGTCTGCCGGGTGTCGCTCCCACGATGCGGGGAGAGTGAATCTCCGGCTTTGGAGAGAGGATTGGAATCACCATGCGCGGAGGAGCCATGGAAATGGTTACGGCGTTCGGAAGCCTTTTCGCATTGTCGGAGAGAACGATCATCGCCCCAGCCCAATCGGCGTGATCGTAATCGATACCGTCGCCGGCGTCCGACACTCGCAGGATAAGACTCTTCGCCCCCTTAAGGCTGACATCGCAGAGCCTAGGTGTGTCGCCGCCGTGCATCACTGGCGATTTGTATTTCAGCTTGCCGTCGATATACACTTCGAAAATTGCAGATCCCTTGGGTTTCGCTTCATCGTCGATACCGATCATGCTGATGAAGCGTAAGGCATCGCCGTGAAGAGCAACATCGAATTCGCTTATCGCGTGAGAACCGACACCGTGCGGATAAACCACTCCCGCAAGACTTATGGGTGAACCAACGATGTTTTTACCCGCTATTGCCTTGCCCCAACCGGTGGACATTTTGCTCAGGTCGAGGCTATCCAGCCATATGGCGTGAGCGGGCGGGAGGCCAGCGGCGCGGAGATCGGGGAGCGGCTCCGCTTGCGCATGAGCGAGAGAATACGAAATCATGCAGAGCGCCAGTATTGCAAATGCCGTACGAATCATGTCTCGCCCTCCAGTGAGAAATTGCCGGGGTCGTTCGGATGAATTGAAATCGTCGGAACACTCTGATTATAGCTGATAAACCTCCTGGCTCGGCGCCAGGCTTACATTGTTCTCCTCGAATACTTTCAATGCGGTATCGATATCCTCCAATCGGAATATGACAAGAGCGTTGTCGCTTCGTTTCTCAACGAACGCATAGAGATATTCAATGTTCAAACGGGCTTTTTGGAGTATTTCAAGTATATACGCCAAGCCCCCCGGCTTGTCCGGTACCTCCACCGCAAGCACGTCCGTCATAGTAACCATGAAGCCGTTGGCCCTTAGAATGTCGCATGCCCGGTTGGGATCATTCACAATCAACCGCACCACGCCGAAATCCGCAGTGTCCGCCACGGAGAATGCCCTGATATTGATTTCATTCGAGCCCAGCGCCTTTGTGACCGCAGCCAATCTTCCTTGACGGTTTTCCAGAAATATCGAAACTTGCTTCACTTTCATAATGGTTCAATCCTCTCAGGTTACAATTCTCTGCGATCCACAACTCTTTTCGCTTTGCCCTCGCTTCGCGGCAATGTTTTCGGCTCCACGAGTTTCACCTTTACGGAAATCCCCAAAGTGCTTTCGATCTCTTTTCGAATATGAACCTCCACGTCCTCGATTTTTCTGATTTCATCGTTAAAGAGAGCCTCGGACATCTCCACTCGGATCTCCAAATCGTCCATATGTCTGGCGGATCTGTCGGCGATGAGTTGGTAATGAGGATCCACATCCCCCACGCTAAGCAGCACCGCCTCCACCTGCGATGGGAATACGTTAACTCCGCGAATAATCAGCATGTCGTCCGTACGCCCCAATATGCGCTCCATGCGAACAAGGGTGCGTCCGCAGGCGCACGGTTCGTAATAGAGGCGGGAAAGATCCCTGGTGCGGAAACGAATGACCGGAGCCGCCTCTTTGGTGAGTGTCGTGAAAACAAGCTCCCCGATTTCCCCTTCCGGAAGAGGCTCCTCCGTGTCTGGATCAATGATTTCAGGCAGAAAATGATCCTCGAAAACGTGCAGCCCGCATTGATAGGGACACTCACACGACACACCTGGGCCGAGGATTTCCGTAAGGCCGTAGATATCGATGGCGCATAAATTCAGTTTCGACTCTATTTCACGGCGCATGCTCTGCGACCATGGTTCCGCACCGAATATCCCTACTCTCAGCTTGAAGTCTTCCTCGGGGATGCCGGAATCCTTCATCTCCTCCGCCAAATACGCTCCGAAAGATGGAGTGCAGGCAAGTGTTGTCACGCCGAAGTCGCGCATCAACATCACTTGGCGTTTCGTGTTACCGCCGGATATCGGCACTACTGTCGCCCCAAGCTTCTCCGCACCGTAATGCAGACCCAGACCGCCGGTGAAGAGACCGTATCCGTAAGCGATCTGTATGATATCGTCCGATGTCACTCCGGCGCATGCAAGAGAACGGGCAACGCATTCCGCCCACAACTCTATATCCGCATGTGTGTATCCCACGGCGATCGGTTTTCCGGTTGTGCCTGAGGATGCATGAACGCGCACGATATCTCTCTTTGGGGCTGCGAAGAGATCGAAGGGGTAGTGATCCCTCAGGTCGTTTTTGCAGGTGAAAGGAAGCTTGACGAGATCATCCAGGGATCGGATATCGTCGGGGTGTACGCCGAAAGAATCGAAAGCCTCGCGATAATGAGGCACTTTCTCGTAACATCGCCTCACCACGCTTTTTAGACGCTCCGTCTGAATTTCTCGCATCTGTTCGCGACATAGCGTCTCAATTTCACCGTTCCACACGCTCTTCTCCGTCCTTCATTTCCGTTTTGAGATTGGAAATCGCGTTCCATCCGAGATGGAACGCACGCAAATTCACATCAACATACTTGGGAGGCACTGTCTCGGATACGGCTCGCATCCATTCCTCTTTGCTTCCATTCATCACCATAGCCAACGCTCCAACCAGAACTACATTCGATGTTCTGGGATTGCCCGCTTTTTGCGCCAGATTAGGGGCGTCAATGACCTTGGCGTGGAATTCGGCTTCCAATCGTGACAAGACACCTTCCGGATAAGAGGCAACCCCCATTAAGACCGGGGATGGTTCGAGGCGCTGAGTACTGACGATCATCGTTCCCTTAGGTGAAAGCATATGAGCGTATCGCAATCCCTCCAATTGTTCGAAAGCGAGAATGTAAAGGGCAGTTCCTATGTCTATGACCGGTGCGTACACTTTTTCTCCGATACGCACTTGCGTGATCACACTGCCGCCTCTTTGCGACATCCCGTGAATCTCCGAATATTTGACATCCATCCCGCTGATTTTAGCCCATTGTGATAGAATTTTGCCTGCGAGGATCGTCCCCTGACCTCCCACGCCTGCCAAGAGTATATTTGTCGGACTATGCATCCTTTTCCTCCTTGTGCGATAAAGCGCCGAATGGGCACACTCCCGCGCAGAGAGCGCATCCGGTGCACAAGGCGGGGTCCACTTCCACCACACCGTCATTAAGGTGCATGGCGGGACATCCTAATTTAATGCATATTCCGCATCCCTTGCATAACTCCTCGTCGCACTCCATCGAGGGTTCATCGGATTTCACAATCAAAGCGCAGGGTCTTCGCGCGATGATGACGGAGACCTCCGGAGCGTTAAGCTCCTCCTTTAGCGCGGATTCCAACTCATTTACATCCAGAGGGTCCACGACTCTGACTCTTCTCGCTCCGAGACTTCGGCATATCATCTCTAAATCCGCTGTGACCGTTTCCTCGCCGCTGAGCATTTTGCCGGTACCCGGATGATCCTGGTGACCGGTCATGGCTGTGGTACCATTATCGAGTATCACCACGGTTCCCTTGGATTTATTGTAAATCATGTCCAGCAAGCCCGTCATGCCGGAATGTAGAAACGTGGAATCCCCGATAACCGCAACGGTTTTTGTCACCCTCTCCGGATTCGCCTTTTCAATGCCATGCGCCATGCCAATGCTGGCGCCCATATCCATGAAAATATCCATGCCGTTCAATGGCGGAAGGGCTCCAAGTGTGTAGCAACCTATGTCACCGGAAACCGTTAACCTGAGTTTGTGGAAGATATGGAATACCCCGCGATGAGGGCAACCCGGACATAGCACAGGCGGTCTGGAGGGAACATCAGGTGATGGGACTGAATCGATACTTTGCTCCTCATCGTCGAAAGCCGATTCCACGGCATGGCGCACCATTTTCGGCGTGAGTTCGCCGATGCGGGGGAGATTAATCGGATGCAGTTTAACCCCGGAGAGTTGAACCAACTCCATAAGAAACGGCTCCAACTCCTCCACCACAATAACGTGCTCAACTTCGGAGGCGAACTTGCGAACGAGCCTTAAAGGCAGGGGATAAGTAACTCCAAGTTTGAGTACGCTTGCGCCTGGGCAAGCCTCCTTTACATACTGGTAACAAACTCCGCTAGTAATGATGCCAATGGTTCGGTCACCCCATTCTATGTGGTTGATGGATGCGCTTTCAGTCCACTCCTGTATTCTCTCGAATCGGGCTAACACCTCCGGTTGTCGTAAACGTGCATAGCCCGGAACCATGATGTATTTCGAAGGATCCTTCTTGTAAGCCTTCAGACCCCGAGATTGCCTCTCCCCGATCTCAACCAAACTTTTGGAATGGGATATTCGGGTTGTTGTGCGAAGGAGCACCACCGTATCCAGCGCTTCCGAGAGGTTGAGCGCTATGCCTACGTAATCTTTCGCTTCCTGACTGTCCGAGGGCTCCAAAACGGGTATTCGAGCGAATCGACCATAAAAACGGTTATCCTGTTCGTTTTGAGAGCTGTGGATGCCGGGATCATCCGCGCTGACAATTACCAGCCCGGCGTTCACACCGGTATACGCGAGAGTCATAAGAGGGTCCGCCGCGACATTCAAACCGACCATTTTCATCGCCGCAAGGGAGCGGGCGCCGGCGACTGAGGAGCCTATGGCGACTTCCAACGCGACTTTCTCGTTAGGGGACCATTGGGAATCGATTTCCTGGTATTTTGAGATATTTTCCAATATCTCCGTGCTAGGGGTACCTGGATACGCCGCTGCGACTTTGACACCCGACTCCCATGCGCCTCGTGCAATCGCTTCATTGCCTGAGAGTAATTCCTTGCTCAAAAAACACCTCGTTGACTATTTATTTAAATGATAAATTCGCGCTACAGGGTTATATTCATGCGTGATAGCGTGATGTCCGACTCAATTACGGAATTGTGCGATTACCTTTGATTGAAAGGGAATATCATGAATGCGAGGATCAGGAGGAACCCGCTTGCCATCGAATTCTTTCGGCTCCATTAAATTACCGGTAACCGTCTTAAGCGTTGAATTTGCGTTTTTCACTCATGATAAAAGTTATGAGTGATCTGAACGTACACGCAACCAACTTAATTAGCAAAAAAATGTCATCCCTCACGGGATGATATAATCAAGTATATAAATTCTATCCCATATGGATGCGAAAAAGCAACCGGTGGAGACGGTGAAGGAGGTCACAGCCCGGTGAGTAAACGCATTCATTCGCCGGCAGGTGTGTCAATGTGTCGTTATGAGATAGCGCACAATCAATGGGATGGATTCCGGGTCGGCTTGAAACATATCAGTTCCGTGAGAATCTCCGGCGAAAGGATGCAGTGTGCATCTGCCGCCCATGGCGATGCGTACATCCTGCGGGCCCTCCTGAACAATGGGATCATTATGCGACCATAGGACCAGTGCGTTGCCCTTGTATTCGCCTGCGGCGGTTCCGGCTATTAGCCCATGATAGTTCGAGCCAGGTGAAAGCAGCACGATTTTGCGGATATCCGGGTGTTTGGATGCATATATAAGGGCGTTATTGGCTCCGTAAGAAGCGCCGATCAGCGCAATGTGTCCTATTCTAAATCCTTTTGACTGCAGCCATTTTACGGATGCTTCAATATCCTTTGTAGTGTCCCATGGTGCGTTCATTCCGTTCTCAGCCCCTAACGATTTGCCCGCGCCTCTCTGATCCACTGCCAAAGCACTGACACCGGCTTTTAGGAGTGACGGGATTAAGGGCAACCAATCCTTTGCCTCGCCATTACGTTGGTGCAGGAGAATCGCTGCAAGGGACTTCTTGGGAGCGGAATAAAAGTCGGCGTGAATTCGCCAACCGTCGCTTGTGCGAAAGTACGTCACCTCCGGTTTTAACTGGCTGTACGTGCGCTCTTGTGAGGCGGAATTTCTTGCGATACAACCTGCAAGGATGAACATAGTTCCAAGTATAAAGATCGAATTGCGCTTCATGGAAATTCACCTCTTCTTATGAATCAATTTCAGATGTCCGATAAAAGGAAAACCCTGGCGGGGGAGCCATCCGCGCCGAGTATATTCCACGCACCGCAGGTAAGAAGGTACTCTCCTGCAGGGACTTGCGTAAGATTTAAGCCCTCAATGACAAAAACGTTATTTCCCAGCAAAATGGGATGGGTGCGTGGGATTTCAGGGTGAAAACGCTCGACCGAAAGATAATCGACGCCCACGGTTTTCACTTTCCTATGAACTATCCACTCCGCAGCCGAGGGGGCAATGGCGCAATAATCCTTATGGAATTCTGGGAATTGCATGAGATTACGACTGCTGTTGAGAGTTTTAAACAGCAACCGTTCGTCGTCTTCTCGAATATCGCCGTCTTTCAACGCTTTCTCCAAATGATCGCGAGTGATGTCTCCATCGCATATCACCTCGACCACTCTGCAAAATCCGACTAATTGCTCCGGAGCGACTCGGTCAAGAGTCGCGCCGTCCTCCAGAAAGTGAAAGGGTGCGTCCACATGGGTACCGCAATGCGTGCTGCAGGACAAAATCGACACATTGGATCGATCTCCATTCGTTATTGCAGAAACCAAATCGCGACGGAATTTGGGATCACCGGGCCATACCACCATGTCGCCATGCATTTGGACAGACACATCATACACTTTCAATCGAATGCTTCCTCCATACGTAGATTGTTGAAACACATAATACATCATACGAGAATAATGGCAAATCTCCTTCATAAATGCGACATCTTCGGGATCGTTATCCATTCGCTCATCTCGTGCTGTCCAGCCATTAATGTATTTTGAAACAAAGGTATTTCACTCTATTTTTCCAGTATTGAAATGCCAATTATTCAATAGAGTCGATTCCAAATAACCCTCTCCATGCGATGTTAATGAGTCATGGATATGATGATAGCAATTACCGGAATAGATTCACCATTCCTTCCGCGAAGGAGATGACAGTGTTTGCAAGACTCAAAAGATCTGTTCAACGTCCTATTCCCGAAGAGCAAACATCGCCGAATGGTTCCATCGTCGATAACCAGGATCTGGAACTGGACAACCTATGTCACATTCTCAAGGAATATGGCAGAAACGCTTTCGATATCGACATTTCCCCGTCAGCTGAAACTCGTGAGACTTGTGAAAAGTGGGTGATGCATTTGCAATACGGCGCACCGCAGCCGGGTGCTCCTGACAGTGGGCTTATAGGCGCAAACAAGAAGGACTGGTCCGGATTAAGGGGTTTTTTCTCCAAGCATCGGCAGGCTGAATCTCGATACGTTGTCAAATCCTTCAAGAGCATGAACCATGTCATATGGACATTTATCGAAGGTTTGAAGACAGCTTTGTCCGCGGATCAGGAGGCGGATCAACGGGCTCTTGTGCAACTCGATAGATTGGAGAGCACAGCGAAAACAGGTAATATCGATGAGATTCGATATGAGGTCAAGATGGTTGTTGCTAACTTGAACGCCATAATAAGTGAAAGACGGAATCGGCAGAACGAGCAGAGAACCCAATTGTATTCCCAGATAAGGGAACTTGGGGATCAGTTGCAGGAGGCTCGGGAGGAGAGTGCAAGGGATCCCCTAACAAAGCTCTATAATCGGGTTATACTCGACAAGGAACTCACCCGAGCAATTGATATGTATCGAATTTTTCGTCAGCCTTCCTGTCTGCTTATGATAGATTTGGATCATTTCAAAACCATTAACGATCTTTATGGACACGCCGTTGGCGACAAGGTTCTTATAGGAGTTGCGAACACCCTTATCATGTCCTTCCCGCGTAAAACGGATACGATTTCACGCTATGGCGGGGAGGAGTTCGCCATCATTCTTCCCGATACGAATTTGGATATCGGGTTGCAGATGGGGGAGAGGATGCTGAACTCCATCCGCAATATGGAGATCATTCAGGGTGAGGATGTCATCCATGTGACCGCTTCCGTCGGAATTTCGGAGTGCGGCGAGGATGAGACTCCGGAAAAATGGCTCGACCGATCCGATCGCGCCCTATATCAAGCGAAAAGCAATGGCAGAAATCGTATGGCGATCGGGTTCCATTTCCTTAAAAGCGACATGCGGAAAGCGGGGTAATAAGCTCCGGCAATCCGCATATCTCCAAATTCAAATAAGGAGGGATTGCGATGAGACTTGGTGCGCCGATATTCGGAGATTGTTCGGACCCAAAGGTATGGGCTGAAATGGTGCGTGTCAAAGGGTACCGAGCGGCTTACTGTCCTGTGGATTCAAAAGCCACCGAGGGTCTCATTCGGGCGTATCGGATAGCGGCGAGCGAGGCTGATATCGTGATATCCGAGGTTGGCGCATGGAGCAATCCCCTAAGCGCCGATGAGCCAATACGTCTGGCGGCAATCCAACACTGCAAGGAGCAACTATCTCTTGCGGAAAGAATAGGGGCGCGATGCTGCGTGAACATCTCGGGTTCCAGGGGTGCGCAATGGGACGGACCGGATCCCCTGAATCTGACCTCCGAGACGTTCGACCTCATTGTGGAGACCGTGCGGGAAATTATTGACGCGGTGAAACCCACGCAAACGACCTACACTCTCGAAACCATGCCTTGGGCGTATCCTGATTCTCCCGACAGCTATCTGCGGCTCATTAAAGCGATTGACCGCCCCGCATTCGCCGTACACCTTGACCCGGTAAACATCGTCGCCAGCCCTCAGCTCTATTTCAATAATGGAGAACTGATAAAAGAGTGTTTTGAGAAACTCGGGCCCTGGATTAAAAGCTGTCACGCCAAGGATATCCTGCTATCTCCCCGCCTGACCGTTCATTTGGACGAAGCTCGTCCGGGGCTTGGAAACCTGGACTATGCCGTTCTCCTGAATGAGATGAGCCGTATAGACCCCGACACCCCTCTGATGCTGGAGCACCTATCCGTCGAGGAGGATTATGACTTGGCGGCGGGATATATTCGTGAGGTGGCAAGCAATTTTCAATAATAGCGAAGATGCGTGAACGCCTCGCCGCATCATTTAAAGGGATGGAGCAAGATCGGAAGTAATAGGGCCAAAAAAGGAGGAACGGAGATGATAATTCCGTTCCTTTGGATTTCGAATATGGCTCCCCGTGGTAGATTCGAACTACCAACCCTTCGGTTAACAGCCGAATGCTCTGCCGTTGAGCTAACGGGGAATGTTGCGTTTTTAAGCAATTACGCCGCTAATTATATCCCCATGCGTCTCTGGTTGTCAAGACATTTTTCCACTCGTTTATTGTTTTTTTACGGCTCACCTCAAAAATCCCCTTTGAATTAATTGATCAATCGCTTACGGTTGCAAAATAATTTTTCGTTAATCGCTCTTTTCGGGAACGTATGGGTATACTTATCAGGTACTAATTTAGTACTGTATAGATATGGAGCTTTCTCATGATACGGATTACCAGATTGACCGATTACGGAATAGTGTTGTTGTCCTACATCGCGAAATCCCCGGAATGGAGAGTTTATAACGTTCGTGATCTTTCCAATGACACCCGACTGCCATTGCCCACGGTGAGCAAAATTCTAAAAGCCTTGACGCGCAAAGGAGTGCTGGTGTCTCAAAGAGGATCCAAGGGTGGGTTTCGGCTGGCTAGAAAGCCTGAAGATATCACCGTTGTGGATATCATTGCCGCACTGGACGGACCAATCGCCATAACGGACTGCAGCGAACACGAAGGGCTATGCGATTTCGAACCAAAATGCTGTGTTCGTGGCAACTGGCAGAAAATCAATCGAGCTGTGCGCGACACTCTTGAGACCATCACGCTTGCGGAGATGGCGCGGGAGACTCAGGTTAATTTGAAACCGGTTACCATGGTGACTTGGGACAAATCCGGGACGGAGGGGAACCAGACATGCCATTCGTAAATTGTGAGCCTGTGTTAAAGCTTACTCCCGCTGCGATCAGTCGGGTGAGATACTTGCAATCCAAGCGTTCCAAACCGCCTTTGGGTTTAAGAGTGGGGGTTAAGGGAGGAGGATGTTCAGGATTCTCCTATGTGCTGAAACTTGAAGATGCTCAGAGACAATCAGACATCACTTGGGAACAGGAAGGGATTCGAATTTTTGTTGACGGCAAGTCTGCTGAAATATTGCAGGGCTTGGTGATAGATTTCAATCTCACCAACCTGATAGGCGGTGGCTTCCTGTTCGATAAT
>JAJZOL010000197.1 GCA_021811565.1 bacterium
ATGTCAATCACTCTGTGCGTGAAGTCATGCATCCATCGCCGGAACGCCCCGGGCAGCGCGTCCCACGGGGCGGTTTCAAAATTCTGATCCAACTCGTCGTAAGCCTCCACCGCGTCGATACGATCCTGGAGCAGTTTCAATCGGAAACGATCCCCGGGATCCTTCGCCTGCGCGATGCACCTGTCAATGATCCGAAGCTGCGCCTTGGCTTTGTCGATATCTTTGGTGCGGTTGGCGTTGGTGAACGTCGCTGTCACCTCGCATTCGCTGGCTCCGGTTGCGAAGGCTTCATTCTGGTTGATGATGGGAGTTATGGCCGGCGCCGCCTTCGCACCGTAATCCGCCTTGGCGTAATTCGAATAGACCGTTTCCGACGATGCGAGATGGTTGTGAATGTCCCACGGAGCCTTGGCGATGTATTCGATTTTCGCATCAACCGCGTCCGTCAGCCGCCAGGTCAGTGTCTGGAAGCCTGTCATGTTCGGGGCGCGATGAAGATACGCGGCGATCGTGTCCGACAGGTTCATGTTGTAGGGATAGTAGTAGAGCGAACTGCTCCCGTCCCTCTCCATCCACGGGCAGCCCCAGTATTGATGCGGCTCGTAGATGGCGCCGCTCTCGAAACCGGCGGAGTAGGGGGAGATCGGCGCCACGATGACATCGGCGGGCAGAGCGTCAACCAACTCCTTGCTCAGCCCCCATCCGGACACTGCGATCTTGATTTGAGGCGCCTTCTTTTTGAACTCCGCGTACATCTCGTTGAAGATCCGATGCCACTGCTCCGAATTCGGTCGCCCCTCGGCGAGATAGCAGATGAAGTAATCCAAATGAGGATAATCACGGATGATCTGGTCGGTGCGCGCCTTCACGATGCTCGGGTCATCCACCTTGGCGTTGTAGATGGGGGGTAGGGTGTCGATATCGATTCCCAGAGCGATCCTCACCCCGCGCGTATGGGCGTAGGCGATCACTCGCTGCAAAAGCGAGGCGCCTTTGCGGAACGTTTGCCAGTTGCTCAATCCGTTGTTATGAAGCGTGCAGTCCGAGCCGGCGTCGTAATCGTCGAAAAGGTCTCCCGCGCCGAATCGATACTTGCGCACCTTCCACCCCGGCATGTTCCAGCCATGCCCCGTGGCGGCGGTTGCCATCCACACGCGACTGAGGATTCCGTGCCACTCCCAGTCGCTGAACATCTCGTCGTGGCCGCCGTCGCCCGTGTAATTATGCAGGTTCAGGAGGTTCATGCGCATCTTCGCCATCTGGTCGATCACGTATTTGTAATCGCGGAAGGAGTAGGAGGTGGCGGATTGGGGGAAGTTGGTCCAGGGCAGCACCCCTCGCACCGTTTGCCTCGGCGTGACGCTTTCATTCACCTTCGGCAGGAAGAGAGGGATTTTTTTGACGGGCATCACATCACCCGCGAAGGAGAAGTTCACCCCGTAAAAATCGGCGAGAAGTCCGTAAACTCCGTATAGCGTTCCCGTCGGACTGCCGCCGCTGATCACCAGAATCCCCGGTTTCCCCGGAAGAGTTTTCAGCAGATATCCCTGACTTCCGAGGGAATCGAGCGCGTTCAGCCGCCCCTCTCGGGCGAGACGGGCGATGTCGCGGTTGGTCGCCGTCTCCCCGATCAGAAATGCGGGGGAATTCAGGGGAGCCGTGTCCCTTCGGATGATCGCGACTTCCCCCGTGCGATCGTACAGATATCTCTGCAGCTCGCGGGCGGCGTAGATCTCCATGTCGCTGGCGCGGGAGCCGATCACGATCTGCGCATGAGACAGGGGCTGAGAGGCGCGCGCCCCGCCTGAGAGAGATAGGAAAGCGGGGATGAGTACGAACGAAAATAAGAGGATAAGGAATCCGGCGAAATACGAGACTGCACACCTAAGTGATTTCATGAAAGTCTCCCCATGATGGCTAGTTAACGGCATTTCAATGCGAATAGTATAGTTCAAAATGCGTTTGATTTAATCATCATGGAACTTTCAGACTCTTGAAATCTAAAAATCCGATCCCAATGTTCAATAATGGCATGTTGTTTCAGCAAAAGGAGCGTTCGTATCGGTGGAAAAGGCTTTATCCGCGGGGAAAAAGCCTCTAATGCAAGGAAAAGAGGGTATTCATTAGCTTACAAAGATCTTAAAAGCAAATGCGGAAGCCTCTTTCTTGAGTGCGAACCCCTTTTTCGCGAATACAGGAATATGGGAAGCGATTGAATCAAGAAGATTGGATTTTACAAATCCCGGTGGAGGCGTCGCGGGGAATGATATCGCCTCGCTTGTAGCGAGAAATTCACAAGCGAGGGAAGCTTGCGGTGGCGCGCGGCTTTACGGACAATAGGCGTTTGTTTCGGGGCGATTTATCAGGGCTTCCAAATCATTTTACTATTTGAAGATGCCATATTAATCGAATTGGCGTGTCCGTCCATGTACGTGAAATTGAGCCTGCCATAATGCCGCCTCTCCGGAGTTATGCAATCCTTGTTGCCGCAGGCGTTGGGACCCGTGGCGTCGCATTCGAAGATCATCACGGTTTCAGCGGGAGTATTCACTTTGTTTTCCGAAGTTCCCCCAACCGCGGCGTTGAGCGCATAGGTGAATTGATACCTGGATGCCGGGCAACGAATGATTTGCCCCTTCATGTCGGATTGCATATGGGTTTGCGCTGCATCGTACCATTTCGATGCCGGGGGAAAGGTGTTGTCCCAGTCGGATGAGTAAGTTGTAAGCGCGCGTCCCAGCGCCTGTAAGTTTTCCTCGCATGTTATATCCCTGGCTTTCACTCTTGCGCAGATGAAGACATCCCAGATGGCAAAAGCAAAACCCACAGCGGCTAGGAGATACATTGCGGTGGCGATGCGTCGGAAAACAACTTTGTCCGCCGGTATCTTTGCGACTGCGGAAATCAGGTGAATTATCACTGCGGGAATAATAAGGTAAATCAGAAACTCCGCATGGCGGATAACGTGCAAGATCGTCTCGTCAATCATCTGGAGACTCCATATTCAACGAGCGTTGCAATACCGACGTGATTATCGTATCTTACCCCCATTTGGAATAACCTCGCTTAGAGACGCGTTCATTGCGATTTTCATAGCGGGTTCGCAGAGGGGTGACTATTGAGATCGTCCAATGGATTACGGCAATGCGCCCCAATTTCTGATGGGAAAGCCAATCAGTCTTATTCTCACGGAAGGGTACCTCGTGATCATCCTCGCACACCACAGAGGCGCATACGATAAAACCCATGGCCAACGCCATGGGTTTTAATCAATGACCATAGGAGCCTGTTGCATAAATCAAATGCTATAATTGCCATATAATACGGCTTGCCGGGTATAATATGATATGAGTTGATAATCATTCATTGCGCCATTCGAGGTGATTCCATGTCCTACAATTTCATTGA
>JAJZOL010000088.1 GCA_021811565.1 bacterium
GCATTCAATCCGGCTTGAAAACGCGGCGTGACGGGCTTTTCGATCGGATGACAAGGAGTTACAAGCTTCCACAATGAAATAACTTGTCCGGTTGGTAATTTAAAAAAGCAATTGCGCAACACACTCATAGGATACCTTGATTTAGAACGGGCTGAATGTCGCCTGGAATCCGTTGCCGTTTCCAAGGACGCCTGTTCCCGCGGCGTTTCCTCCCCACATGTAGGGACATTTATCCTGCTGGCAGTCCGTGCCGTTGGCGGTTGGGGCTTGATTGGAAACCGCCTGGTAGGGGATGCCTCCGGTGGAAACCTGAGAACCCATCAGCATTTTGGCGTGACCGTCCGCCATGAGGAAATTGCCGCCGTTGTCGTGGCGTCCGGCTCCCCACCACCATTGCGATGGTCTTCCGCCCCCGTTACCGAAGGTGTAAGTCGCCCAAGTGGTGTAGCCTGGTCCGCCCGGATCGCCGCCGTTCCCCTGCATCGAGTAATCGGGCAAGCCGTTGCCGAACGGATATGTGGTGATGCCGGTCAACTCGAAAAGCAGCACCGTTGACGCCGGGGCTTGGAGGCTCGCATCGGTGCTGGAGTTGCTGAACCATATGGGGTCGAGGTTAACGTTATACCCGTAAGAGTTGGTCTGCCCGCCCTGCCAAGGTGAGTTCAAGTCGTCGGGGCATTTGAAAACGGCGTTATCCTTTACATAAGGGTAAATTCTTGTAGCCCAACCCAGTCCGTTCGCGCCGTCCGAAGGCATGAACGATTCGTCGAAATCCTGAGTGTATTGCATGATGGCGAGTCCGACTTGATTCATGTTGGACAAACAGGATATTTGCCTTGCCTTCTCCCTCGCCTGCGCAAAGACCGGGAAAAGGATCGCCGCGAGAATCGCTATTATCGCGATAACCACGAGCAATTCAATCAAAGTGAACCCTTTCCTTACGGATTTGGGTGTGCGCGTTGCTGAAACCATTTTTACCATTCCTTTCTGAGATGTGTCCGAGTTTAAACAGCGGGATATTCGGCGAGGCTTAGTATCCCTTCCCATACCCTGCGTCCTGGAAGGATTAGGTTATTATACGAGCAACAATTCATTTATGTCAAATATTATCAATAAGATAATTTTATTTCAGATGATTAGACGCAAGAGGCATGTAATTGTTCATTCGCAAATATCTCACTTCAATCGCCTTTGCTCATCCTGTGGACACATTGCTTTGCAGAAATCCGCCCCATCAATTGACACAAGTCCATCCTATGAATATAATATTAAGGCGGATGTCCCGTCATTGCACGGGACGCATTTTTTGACGGGTGTTTTCGCCCGATGGAGGGATGGACTGGTTTGAAAAACATACACGTGCGCCTGTTCTTTGTCATCTTGCTTCTTCTGGCAGGATCCATTTACGTGGTGATTGCGATGAAGACGCGATATGGGCTTGATATTCAAGGCGGGATGAGAGTTATACTTGAAGCGAATACGAATGATCCTTCCGTACGGGGGAAACCATTTACGCAGAATGAATTGCAAACGGTCGCAGAGATCATACGCAAACGCGTGGACGCCCTGGGCGTTTCCGAACCGGTGGTGTACGCCAAACCCCCCAAGCAGGTGGTTGTGGAGTTGCCAGGCATCAAAAACAAGCAACAGGCTCTGCAAGCCATTAAATCCACCGCTAAGTTGGAGTTTCGTTACGTTCCGCAACTAGACCCGGGCGGCGGGTGGACCACGCTGGATATGACAGGACCCCAATCGGGTTTCCAGCAGATCATAGGTCCCGACGGCAAGCCTGTTCCGGAATCCGTGCTCAACACCCTTGTCTTCAGCCAGCCTCCCATCTTGGATGGAAGTCAGTTACTTCCAAACTCCTCGGTGAGCCTCACTACGGGCAAGCCGGAAATCCAATTTGAATTTAAGAACAGCGCCAAGAGTGTGTTCGAGGATTTCACACGAACCCACATCGGCAAGACGCTCGCCATCTTTTTGGATAACAAGCTTCTTTCCGAGCCTGTGATCAAGGATGTGATCCCAGGTCAGGGGGTGATAGACGGCAATTTCACGGTGGATTCCGCCAAAACGCTCTCCGATCTTCTGAATGCGGGCGCCCTCCCCGTGCCTCTGATTCAAAAAGAGGTCTATTCCATCGATGCGACATTGGGAACTCAGGCCGTTCATGAAACGTTGATCGCCGGAATCATCGGTCTTGCCCTTGTGTTGCTCTTTATGCTCTACTGGTATAGATTGCCTGGATTGATGGCGGATATCGCATTGGGGTTATACGCGGTGTTCACCTTCGCGTTATTCAAACTTATTCCCGTCACCCTGACGGTGCCTGGCATCGCCGGTTTCATTCTGTCCATTGGTATGGCTGTGGATGCGAACATCCTCATCTTCGAACGCACGAAGGAGGAGAGGAATTCAGGCAAATCCATGCGCACCTCCATCGAGGTGGGATTCAAGCGGGCTTTCACGGCCATTTTTGATTCCAACGTCTGCACTCTTATAACGTGCACCGTCCTTTACCATTTCGGCACCGGTGAGGTGAAAGGTTTCGCATTGACACTGGCGGTTGGCGTCCTCGTATCCCTGTTTACCGCCATCACTTGTACGCGAACCTTCCTTCTTCTGTTAGCCGGCACCTCCTTGGGGCAACATGACAAGTATTACGGTTTGCACCTAGGGATACATCCGAAACTGGGCGTGACCAAGAAGATGTTCTTTTGGTTCGGGCTTTCCGGAGCGGTTATCATCCCCGGACTGATTTTCTGGGGGTTGGGCGGAATTAAGAAAAGCATCGAGTTCACTGGGGGAACGGAAATCACCGCGCAATACAATCATCCCATCTCCGCCGGGGAGATTCAGAGTGCGATGGCGGCTGCGGGTCACAAAGAGGCGAACATCGTTATCGGGCAGAATAACATGGCGTTCATCACCGTCAAGCTTTTGCAGACTCCTCAGGACAAGGCTCCCGTGTACGCAGCCATACAGAATAACGGGGGAAAGGTGCTTGAGGACGCCACTGTGGATCCCTCCATCAGCAGGGAGCTAACCAGAAACGCCATTCTGGCGGTCATTTACGCCTCGGTACTGATCATTCTCTTCCTCGCATTTCGGTTCTCCATTCCGAACTTCTGGGAGGGTTTGAAGTTTGGCACCTCCGCAGTTATCGCATTACTGCACGATGTCGCGGTTGTGTGGGGGGCGTTTGCGATTTTCGGTTACTTCTTCAAGTGGCAAATCGACAGTCTGTATGTCACCGCATTGCTGACGGTCATAGGGTTTTCCGTTCACGATACGATCGTCATTTTCGATCGAACCAGAGAGAATCTGTATCACAAAGCGAGAGGCGAAACCTTTGCGGAGGTCACTGACCGCAGCATCGAACAGACTTTCAATCGATCCATAAATACGAGCGGCACGGTTATCATGGTCTTGCTTGCACTGTTAATCTTTGGAGGACCTGTCGTCAAGCTGTTCGTGACGGCGTTACTTATCGGTGTCATAAGCGGAACGTACTCCTCCATTTTCAACGCAAGCCCAATTCTGGTGCTGTGGCGATCCTTGACAAGCGACAAGCGCGCCGTGCTTGAAACCGCCGGAATGCCGCTTAGAACAAGTGTCGCACCCGTTCGCCCTGCGCCGCAGTCTTCCGCACCAAAACCGGTGAAACCCGTCACGCCCGCTCAACCTAAAACGAGCAACGGTTCCTCGGACCCGTCCACTCCGGTTTCCTCTTCTAATGCGCAGAAAACATTGTCGAAGAGGCGCAAGCGAAGGATGTAGTTCATCCGACAAGATGTTTTCGATATGTGGATATAGTCTGAATAGGCTATGATGTGTCATCTATTTTAAGATGGCGGGATGTTGAAGGTGATTGCAAAAGTCGATGATGTAATGAGCCGGAAGAGTATCATGCCTGTACATCATCAGAATTAGCCTGTTTTGCAATCATCTGTTCAAGTTAATGTAAAGTCAGAATCGGCTCGGCAAGCCTGTGGCGTGACACACTCTATGTGTATGAGAGCCACAGGCGTTTTTTTTATGGTCGTAACTGCAAAATTAATGCCTGATATCGCTCACTTCTCTCTTGGCGACATCCCTGCAATAGAGTTTTGCAATTACCAGAATCGGGATAAATGCGGCAATCCGCATATCGCTGACTATGCCCGGAATGATCTAAGATTGATCCATTTCCGCAGGCGAGCGTCCTATGATATTTTAAGAAGGTAATGGCGGTTGGAGCATAATGCGCTATACAAATGGAGATTGATGAAGCCTGATTCCAATGCGATCAGCCTTCTGCAGCGTGAATTGGGTTGCTCCCGCCTTATAGCCACTCTGCTCGTAAATCGAAATATCATCGATCCCTCCGATGCCGAGGCTTTTTTGAACCCCTCCTATTCCCATTTGGCGGATCCTTTTCTTCTGCCCGACGCCGATGCCGCCGTGCGCCGTATTCATTTGGCATTGCGGCGCGGAGAATTGATCGGCATCCATGGCGATTATGACAGTGACGGAGTGACCGCAGCGGCGCTGATGGAGCGTCTGCTTCACAAAATAGGCGCGCGTACAACCGTTTACGTTCCTCATAGGGAGAGAGACGGTTATGATCTACGCAGCAAATTCGTTGATAAGGCGATTGCCGAAGGGGTCAAACTTATCATAACCGCCGATTGCGGTATCCAGAGGTTTGAAGAGGTGGTTCATGCCAAGGAAGCGGGGATAGATGTGATCATCACCGACCACCATCTTCCTTCCGATACTCTTCCCGCCGCAGTGGCGGTGGTGAACCCGATGCGAAAGGACTCGAAATACCCATTTGCGCACCTTGCAGGCGTGGGAGTCGTTTATCGATTAGGCGAGGCTCTGGTGAAGTTTACGGGAAAATCAATCGACTCCTATCGAAGAGCGTACGCCGATCTTGCCGCCATTGGCACCATCACCGATATCATGCCGCTGCTTGGCGAAAATCGAGTGTTCGTCAAATACGGATTACGGCAGATACAAGCTTCGAAAAAACCGGGGATCAGAGCCCTTTTGGATACCTCCGGGATTGGCAATAATCCCATTACAACGCATCATGTCGGTTTTCAAATTGGGCCGAGAATCAACGCCGTAGGAAGAATGGATGATGCGAACATCGCTCTTTCCCTGCTTACAACTCATGAAACCACCGTGGCATGCCATCTGGCTGAGATGTTGGAGCAGGCTAACAACAGCCGCAAGGAGGAGGAGAAAAAAATTCTTCAGGAGGCGTTGATACAGGCGGGCAAGAGCGAGGATGACGATCTGTTTTGCATAGTGCTGGCGGGTGAAAACTGGCATCCAGGAGTGGTGGGGTTGGTCGCGAATAAGATTGTGGATATGTTCAATCGCCCCTCCATATTGGTCTCGATAGATATGGAGACGGGGATAGCGAAAGGCTCCGCCCGCAGCATTCAGGCTTTCAATATCTTTGACGCCATATTGGAATGCAATCAGAGGATGGGACGTGACGGACAAACGCTCAAGGAGTTCGGGGGGCACTCGCATGCAGCGGGTCTTTCGCTGCACTCCCGATATCTCAAAGAGTTTTCCGAAATGATGGATTGCATTGCCAAGGAGCGTCTGAAGAGAGAGGATTTCATTCCCATTCTCCAGGTGGACGCGGTTGTGGACCTGGCGAAAATGACGTCGGATGTGATGCATGAGATTGCGATGACGGCGCCATGGGGGCATGCAAACGAAGAGCCTGTGTTTGTCAGCACCGGTTTGAGAGTGGAAAGGACGGAGAAATTCGGGAAAGAGATGAATCATGCAAAGTTTCTCTTTTCAACCCATGATGGAGTCAAGTTGGAGGGAATCATGTGGCGAGCGAACCGTCTGCCTTGGATGCCTATGCCTGAATCCGAAGTGGCGATATGTTACAAGCCCGAAATAAACTCGTATAATAATCATATCAGATTGAATTTATTGGACATACACCCCGCCAAAATGGGTGATAGATGCATGATGGGATTGTGATTGGATGCGGCGATGATCAACATGGAAGTGAATAATATGGAGATGGAGGAGCCTTATCAAAAACTTCAACTCCTCTTGGACGCCTTGCGCAAGTATCATCCCGAGGATGATGCGGATATTGTGCGCAAGGCATATGCGTTCGCCGCCGAGAAGCATTCGAACCAGATTCGCCGCTCCGGAGAGCCGTATATCAACCACCCCTTGGCAGTCGCCTTAATCCTAGCCGAGCTTGAAATGGATGCATCCACCCTCGCCGCTGGATTATTGCATGATGTTGTCGAGGATACCGGGGTTACCAACGATGAAATTTCGCAGCTTTTCGGCAAGGAGATTTCCACCTTGGTTGATGGCGTCACGAAATTGAAAATCGTCGAGGAGGATCCCTTCACCCCCCTGTCCATTTCCGGAACCGTCCTCACCCCCGACGTGGACGACGCACTGGTTCGTCGAAAGGTGGAGATGATTAAAAGCGCGGCTAACCTCCGCAAAATCTTCATCGCAATGGCGCGGGATCTGCGCGTGATGGTGATTAAGCTCGCCGACAGGCTGCATAATATGCGCACCCTTGGCGCCATGCCCGAGCCTAAGCGTAAACGGATAGCCGAGGAGACGCTGCAGATTTTCGCCCCTTTGGCGCATCGGCTTGGAATATGGCAGATCAAATTCGAGCTTGAGGACCTCGCCTTCAAATACAGCGAGCCGGAGCAATACTCCAAACTCGCTCAGCAGGTGGCGCAAACCCGTTCCGAAAGAGAGGATGAGGTCGAAGAGGCTATCACCAGCCTGCGAGAGCGTTTGGAGATGGAGGGCGTCTCCGACGTGCATATCACAGGCAGACCCAAGCATCTTTACAGCATCTACCAAAAGATGCTCAAGCAGGAACTAGACTTCAAGGACATATTTGATCTGGTGGCTTTAAGAGTGATTGTGCACACCAGGCAGGAATGCTATCACGCTTTGGGTATTGTCAGTGCGCTTTGGACGCCCATTCATGGCATGTATAGTGACTACATCGCCCGCAGTAAAAGCAATATGTATCAGTCCTTGCATATCAAGGTGATAGGGCCTCGAAACAAACCGATAGAAATTCAAATCCGCACCTGGGAAATGCACAGAACTGCGGAGTTTGGAGTGGCGGCGCACTGGGCGTACAAGGAAAAAGGCGAAGGCGGAAAGAATACCGACCAGTTTGAGCGTAAACTCTCATGGCTCCGGCAACAGCTATTCGATTGGCAAACAGATGCTCGTGATTCGGGCGAGTTTCTACGTTCCGTTACAGAGGACCTCTTTTCAGATCAGGTGTTCGTCTTCAGCCCCAAAGGGGATGTTCTAGACCTCCCGTTCGGTGCCACTCCGGTGGATTTCGCATATCGCATCCATTCCGACGTGGGGAATCACACCGTGGGCGCCAAGGTGAACGGCAAGATGGTTCCTCTCTCTTACGCTCTTAAAAACGGGGATGTTGTGGACATCATCACCCGCTCCAACAGCAATCCAAGCAGAGACTGGCTGGCTTTCACAAAAACCTCCCACGCTAAAAGCAAGATCAAGGCTTACCTGCGCAGGGAAACCTATGATATGAATATTCTGCAAGGTAGAGAAATGCTCCAAAAGGAGGCGGAAAAAGAAGGGATCGATCTTCAGGGACTGCTGAAGGATGAGGCGTTAAAGTCCATCGCGCCGTTGTTCAATCTCCCTGGCGAGGAGGAGTTGCTTGCAGCGGTTGGTTATGGCACGGTGACGGCTGCATCGGTGCTTCATCGACTTCGACCCGAGGATCAGCCTTTGCAGCGAAAGCTGGTGCTTGGCAGAGGACGTTCCGATGAGAGCAAGCTGAGGATCACCGCCGGAAACGTGGATAACGTGATGTTTCGAAGGTCTACTTGCTGCATGCCCATTCCGGGGGACGAGGTTGTCGGGTATATCACCCGAGGGAGAGGCATGTCTTTGCATCGCAAGGAGTGTCCCAACGCACAGCATTATGAGAAAACCGAACCTGAGAGGCTCACATTCGTGCAATACGAGGGCGGCGATAATCAGGTCTATAGCGTCCGATTGTTGCTTCTCACATCGGATCGCACCGGTCTGCTGGCGGATGTTGGGGCTGTTTTCGGTGAGATGAAGACCAACATCACCGCCGTGAGAACGCAGTCGCATCGCGATGGCACTGTTACGCTCTCCATATTTGCTGAGGTGAAGGATGTGGATCATCTTAATCGGCTCTTCATCGCAGTTAGACGACTTTCGGATGTGATCACCATCGAGCGTGCTTTTGGCGGGAGATAAGTATGAAAACGAGAGGTTTGCGGCATTGAGAGCGGTGGTACAGCGCGTCAGCCAGGCGTCGGTTCAAGTGAACGGGGTATTGGCGGCATCCATAGGGGAGGGGTTGGCGTGTCTTGTTGCAGTGCGCACGGATGACACCGACGGGGATGTGCGCTACATCGGGGATAAATTGGTCAATCTCAGGATATTTGAGGATGATGCGGGCAAATTGAATCGATCCCTTTTGGAAACCGGAGGAGAGGCTCTCCTGATCTCCCAATTTACGCTCTATGGGGACGCCCGCAAGGGAAGACGCCCCGGTTTTAGTGATGCAGCCAATGGGGAGAAGGCGCTTGCATTGTATGAGGCGCTTTGTGAAGAGGTTGCGCGAAAAGGAGTCCGCGTGGGCAGAGGAGTGTTTGGCGCGGATATGAAGATTGCGCTCGTAAATGATGGACCCGTCACCATTCTTCTTGACAGCCGCAAGGAATTCTGATTTAATACTGGTGAATGTTGGAAAGTCACATCGCACGATTTGACAGCCGCAAGCAAATCTGATTTAATACTATTGAGCCAGAAAGTTTGATCGCCAAAGCATGATTGAATCCAAGAGGAATAAATAAAGCCTCAGTGCGAATCTGGGGTGTCCATTTCTCTCATGTCAAGATGCGTATTCGAAAACGCTCTGCGCTCATTGAACCACTCGACACATGATCAAAACGAGAAAAGCTGCTCCCTTTTTTCGGAGAGGTGAGAGGTATAGAATCTCCGGCAGATTGATGGAGGCGATAAACGAATATAGGAGCGCGATTCAGTATGATGATCAACACCCCTATTATCGCTTCAAACTGGCGGAAACCCTCCTTGCGGTTGGGATGATTCAAGAGGCGTCGGAACAGTTGGAGATGGCTTGCGCACTCGATTTGGAAAACGGATATTATCATTTCAGATTGGCGGAAGTGTATAATCGGATGAATCGCATTTCCGACGCCATCGCTGAAATGCAGCAGGCGTCGCTCTTTTCGCCAACCGACAGCTATTACAATATACGCTTGGGCATTCTCTATCTCCAGTGCGACAACGTGGCGGACGCTGTATTCGCATTTCATCGTGCTGTAAGCCAAGAGCCTAAGAACGCTTCTTATCACTGTCTGTTGGGGGATGCGTATGTGAAGCTTGGTTCGGAGAGGCAAGCCTTGCGCCATTATAGTTGCGCAGGCGACCTCAGCGATTATGATACAAAATATTTGGAGAGAATGCGGCGTCTGTGTAGCGATTGACTGTATAATACAGGTCACTGCAAAAATCGTTTTTCTGGCAAGCAAATGTGCGCGATGCGCATTTTTTCAATCAGAATTGATGATTTTTGCAACAACCTCAATAGAGGGATATGGGGTGAAAAAGCAGGGAAGTGCAGTATGCGTTTTTGTCACTTTCACCAAGCGTTTCCCGTGAGCGATAAGCCCCTCATCCATACATTGCAATGTCCTCAGGAGGAAAATTCAATTGCTTAATAACGGATTTATCTCCGGAAACACGATACCGGATATGTCGGAGTTGGAAATACTAGATATCACCAGAAGATTACTGCAGGCTATTCACGATGGCGATTCCGAGGCGTATCGAGCCTTATGCGCCCCCGAAGTTTCCTGTTTCGAAACGGATGTGGCCCCGTATCGCATAGATGGCGTGGATTTTCATCTGGATTTGATTCAGGCGATGAAGCGTCAGGATGTGTATGAAAAGCTTATCCGGTTCGATCTTCTCTCTCCCAGAGTTCAGCTTTATCCCGGGTTCGCCGTGATCACCTACACTCGTTTGATGACTTATCAAGGGGAGGGCAACCCGTACTATAAAACATCCAATGAAACCAGAGTGTTCGCCAAGGAGAGCGATGGCTGGAAGATGATACACTTTCATCGATCCGAGACGAGTTCCGATTTCATGCCGTGAGCCGTTAGCATCAATAACGAAATGTTGCTATGAAGGAGGAGTTCAATATGTTCGCTAAAATACTACTCGCTTCCGACGGATCGAAATGCGCATTGAAGGCGGCGAAGTTTGCCGCCGAACTCGCCATCCAAAACGGTTCCAAATTGACAGTGCTCCATGTTTTCACAATTCCCGTATCTCTCGCCGCGTTTTCAGCTTATGGGGGTGGGGAGGTGGATCAGACGGAGTTTGAACGATACACCACCGATGTTCAGGATGCCGTTTCGCGCCGTACCGCAGAGGCTTTGGAGCCTTACTCTATCGAATATGAAACACGACAGGAGGTGGGGCATCCCTCTGAGACTATCATCCGAGTTGCCGAGGAGGAGAATTGCGATCTGATCGTGCTAGGTAGCAGAGGCTTGAGCGAAATTCGCTCGTTTTTAATGGGGAGCGTTTGCGATAGAGTGAGTCATCACGCCCATTGCCCTGTTCTTATAGTAAAATAGTTTCATCATCAAGTTTTCATCTTCACGCATCCAAAGGGGCATGCGGAATCGATGAGCAGCCTTTATTTCCGTGCAATTACGTTGAATTGCTATTCTGAAACACCGATTGATGTATTCATGAATTAGGAGGAAGGTATGTCGATCCAAATCCCCAAACCGCCAGGATTGGAGGCTCTTAAAGCGCTTGGCATTCATCCAAGGAATGTCAACAAGGAACATGAGGAAAGCCTGAGTTTCCTCGACCGTATGGCTTTAAAAATCACGATTGTAGTTGGAACCATGGGCTTTTTCCTTTTGATTGCCGTATGGACCATCACATGGACCGGCTATAATATGATCGCGTCTTTGATTCCCAATCTCGGATTAAAACCGTTCGACCCGTTCCCAGCCTTTGTCGCTTATCTCTTGATTAGCAATGTGATCCAAATACTGCTTATGCCGCTTATCATGGTGGGGCAGAATCTCCAAGGCAAGCACGCCGAACTTCGCGCTGAAAACGATTATCAAATCAATTTGAAGGCGGAGAAGGAGATAAGCATCATCATAAGCCACTTGGAGTATCAAAACTCATTGCTGATGATGATCATCGAGAACCAAGGCGTCAATCATGAAGAGGCTTTAAAGTTGATCACAAAGAATGGAGCGGAAATTCGCGCAATTCTGAACACCGAGGAGAATCAGGAACCTGCGAACTTAACATCAGATATGAAAAGCGCGGAAAGCTAAGATTATCAGCAATACCACAATTACCGCATATAGCATGGCGAAAGCTTCCGATCTTGAATATCGGAAGCTTTTCCAATGCAATCCTATCATCACCACCGCCATGGGCACCAAAGCCGGAAGATTCACATTGAAAAAGATCGTGAAGCCCATATAGGCGCAGAGAGTCACGATCAACGCCTTCATCGTTAACGAATACGTCCGCTGATTGGGTGAAAACCTGCAAATCGCCGCCACGAAGAAGGCGATAAAAAGATAATCCGCAAATCCGATGGATGGAAGCAGTTGAAAAATAGGAAGTTGAGGCGCGGTTTTCACCAAGAGGGTATGCCTTACGGCGTGAGCGACGGGGGAAGTACTTTGAAGCGCCTTTTGCACCGGTCCGCCTAGTAACACAGTCCAAATATCCACGAAAGCTAATGCGATGGAGACCGGCAATATCAGATTCACATCGCTCAATAGATACGAAAGCGCACCACCAATGCTAGCAGCGAACCAAATCAACATCAGGTTGGTTACACCCGGAAGAAGGAGTTCCGATGCAATCACAGGCGGAAACCCAATTCTTGACAACGCCACCCAAATGGCACCTAAAAGTGCGTATAACATGAACTTGATGGCCATGGATCGGTTGTGTGAGCCTTTTACTCCCACGAGTGTGGCGAACCAAAGAGTCAATGCCATGGAGCATAGAGCGAGAATCGGCGCGAGAAAAATGATTGCTCGCCCGTGTAGGAACCAACTTAATACTCTCCACATTACCAAATAGGAGATGATAATGATTGGAATGTAAGTGCGCGGGGCGTCGGGTAAATTGTTTGTTCGACCTTCGCCTGAACCTTGCGATGAGGTGTTTTGTGGTTCCATGAACTCCTCTGGAAATTCGCTTTGACAAAAGATACTGTTTTATTATATAATAGGAATGAAATTAACGTCAAACTTAGGAATGATGGTTCATACGCATATCATCTCCTTAAAAGCATAGCCACAAAGCGCGATGTATCAATGAGGATATTTTGCGATCCCTCCGGTCGGTCCCACTTCTTCGGGTAGAATCCCAAATCTTAATGGCGCAGTTTTTGGCGTCTTGATTCTCTCACTCAGCCAAATTCGCCAACGTTCCGGAGGCTCTATATTCATGCATGGGCGATGAGGCTTCACCGTCCAAGTTGATCATTACAGGAGGGCTAGGAAATGTCTGAAACCACTGGTAAAACAAAGTTGCGTATTTTAATCGCCGATGATGAGCCGATAATCCGTCTGGATTTGAAGAAAATGCTCGAGGAAATCGGATATGAGTGTGTTGCGGAGGCTGGTGACGGGGCGAAGGCCGTTGAAGCGGCTCGAAACCTATCGCCGGATCTCGTAATCCTGGATATTATGATGCCTGAAATGGATGGCATTGACGCCGCGAAAATCATTGATCAGGAAAAAATCGCTCCGGTGATACTCCTTTCCGCTTACAGTCAGGTGGATTTGGTGAACCGCGCCAAGGAGGCGGGTGTATTCTCATATCTGGTAAAGCCTTTCAAGATGGCGGATTTGGTTCCCGCAATTGAGATCGCCATGTCGAGATGGCAAGAGATGCTGGAATTGGAAAAAGAGGCGAAGGATTTCGAGGATAAACTGGAAACGAGAAAAGCCGTTGACCGAGCGAAGGGCATACTGATGGATCAGTATGGGCTTAAGGAGCAGGAAGCATTTCGACGAATTCAGGTGCAAAGCATGAACACTCGGAAATCCATGCGTGAAATCGCCGAAGCCATAATCATCGCCCATAACGTGTGAGGTGTTTAAATCCCAATGCTTCACAACTTTGGGTGAATAGGAGTGCGATTGTGCGAACCCCGTTGAGAATGCGGCGTCTCTTTTATCCGGGACGGCGAAGCGAGAACCCGGATGTCGCTATCCTCCAGCAGGAGCTTGAGGAAAAGGACAGACAGCTTCGAGACACGCGTGTGCTGGTTGACAAACTGCGAGCGGAATACTCCGAGAAGGCTGCCGAAGCGGAATCCTTGAGCCGTTTGGGAGAGGCCACGGGATCAGCTTTTGACTTGGAGGAGATGCTCAAGGCCACCGCTGAAATAGCCATTCGTCTTACCGGAACCGATTCTTGCCAGGTTTACCTCTATGATAAGACACGTGATGAGCTTGTCCTGCGCGCCGCCGATGAAACCGCCACGAATATGATAGGCAAAATCCACCTAAAGTTGGGAGAGGGCATTACGGGTTGGGTGGCGAGAGAACGCAAGCATGTGGCTATCGTTCGCAACGCGACCCGGGATCATCGCTTTAAATACTTCTCCGAGATTCACGAGGAGGAATATGAGAGCATTCTCTCGGTACCTCTCATTTTCCGAAACGAGGTGCTTGGAGTTATCAACGTTCGCACCAAACATCCTCACGAATACACCCTGAACCAGGTGAGACTGTTATCGGGCATAGCGAACCAGGTGGCGGGCGCCATCGACAAAACACGACGCGCACGGCTTTTGGAAAAAACAGCGGATCAGTTGCACACGCTGTCCGAGGTCAGTCAGGCGATCACTTCCAATGTTTACCTTAACGATATCCTCGAACTATTCGTGAAGATGACCGCCCGCACGATGAACTACAAAGTTTGCACGGTGTTATTGCTGGATCAGGAAAAGAATGAACTGGTAATCAAAGCTACTCAAAGCGATGACCCCGCCTACACCAATAAGCCCAATTTGAAAGTCGGGGAGAGCCTCGCAGGCAGGGCTGTCATGGACGGTAAAGTCGTTACCGTTCTGGACGTTAAAAAGCATCCGCGTTATAAGTTTCCCGATATCGCCGAGCGAGCCGGATTGTGTTCCCTTGCGGCGATTCCGCTGATGTTTCAAGGCAAAGCGATAGGGATATTAAACTGCTACACGGATAAGCCACACACATTCACCAAAGAGGAGATCACCATTCTACAGGCGTTGGGCGCCCAGGCGGCGTTTGCTGTGGAGCACGCCAAATTAATGGTGAAATCCGCCGTCATACAGGAGATGCATCATCGCGTCAAAAATAATCTCCAACAAATCGCTAGTTTGGTCAGACTTCAAATGCATTTCAGCAAAGGCGGGAGTGTCGAAGAGACCATGAACGACACTCTGAATCGTATCCTCGCCATTGCCGCAGTGCATGAACTTCTTTCGCGGGAGGATTTGGATTCAGTAAGTGTAAAAAAGGTGGCGGAGCAGATACTCACCGCCACAAAGCAGAGCGTGGTGGCTCCAGGTAAAAGCCTGTACACGCTCGTGGAGGGCCCGGATATCCGACTACCGCTCAACCAAGCCACTTCATTGGCTTTGGTGATAAATGAGCTGGTGCAAAATGCGGTGGAGCATGGTTTCGCTACCATCGATGAGGGACGGATTTGGGTGAAACTAGAGGAAACCGATTCGGAAATAGCTCTTTATATTTTAAACGACGGTCAACCGTTGCCTGAAAATTTCGACCCGGTAAAAACGAGCAGCCTAGGCTTAAGGATCGTCATGGATTTAGTCCGTGGCGGCTTGGGTGGCACATTTGTAATGGAGAACAAAGACGGGATTCTCGCTACGGTGCGATTTCCGAAATCTTGACCCATTAAGGTAAATGTTTAATTCGATATAAGCGGCTATCGTCGCTTATTTTCTTTCAATGATCCATTGGTAAACGAATTGAAGAATTACCTGTAATCGTATCACCTTATCCGTTCCTCGTCGCAAACTGCATGCTTGGCTATCGAACCATTCTCGGGGTCAGAAATTGTCATGTTTCCTTAAGCAGAGTGTCTATGGATAGCCATAATAGCGAAAACTCTCTTTTTAACTTAAGAAATTCCAAGCTTTCCTGAAGCCTGATATAAGACTTCGCACTTATAATCTATGCCTGTGAGTGCGGGGGAACTGCAAGTATTTTTGGTCGGAATTTCAATATCCGTAAACCGTTCGCCCGCCAATTCAAAAGTCCTTATCAGGAAAATCACCAAACTCGTTTAGTGATCCCTGTCGTTTGAGAACCCGTGTTGATAGATGGGGTTCGGACTCCGCTTGGAGTTACATGCGAGAACCATATAGGGACTATATGATAGGGAAAGGATGTTCCAAGCCTATGCGCATTTTGATCGTTACGATTATATTGATAATGGCGGGGGGATACGCCTGTTCGCAAACACCTGTGCCCCATCCGCTGTCTTTGGATCAAGCCTTGCAAATGGCACGGCGGAATGATCCGCTGGTAAAAAGCGCCCGCTATCAAGTTCAGGGAACAAGCGCCCTCCTCAAGGGTTCGTCGCTTCTTCCAAACCCCACGTTAAGTTTGGCTCACGGTGTTGGACAGAACACAGGGGGGTTGGACGAGGACGTGCTTATTTCACAAGTGATCCCTTTAGGCGACAAGACTCGGCAACTTATCCACGCCGCAAGGGCGGCGAATGGCGCTGCAGCGGCTGACTTGGGGGCCGCATTGACGAACTTGGATTTTGAGGTGTATGACGCCTATTACCAAGCGCTTGAGGCGGATGCGGACATGACTTTAAGCTCGCAGGCTCTGGATACCGCAAAGGAGTTCTCCAAGGCCGCTACGCTCCAATATCAAGCCGGAGATGTGGCGCAAAGCAATGTGTTGCGGAGCCAGATCGAGGTTACCCGAGCGGAGCAGGCTCTGACGGCTGCGCAAACGAATCGAGCCAACAAATACCTCGCGTTGCGAAATATTCTGGGGTTGCCCGCCAAGGAACCCCTCCAACTCACGGATAAGCTTGCCTATTCCCCCGTGAACATCAAACTTGATCAGCTAATCACCACCGCGCTATCCAATCGTCAGGATATCCAGTCCGCATACGAAATGGAAAAGCGGCAGGAGGCGTTATTACACGAAGCGAAAGCACAAAGTCAACCGGATCTCTTTTGGGAGGCGAGGCATTCCAATATTGATCCCGGCCTCAGCGCGGGGGATTCCTTTCGAGTGGGTTTGCTCATTCCGATCTTCGATTTTGGAACGATTAAACAGGATGCTCGGGCCAAGGAGGCGGATGTCAATGCTCAGCGGGAAGTCTTAAAGGAGACACAGCGTTCCGTGGAACTGGAAGTCGAAACCGCTTACAGCAACCTTCTGCAGGCGCAGAAGGATGTTCAATCGTTTGAAAACGGACGTTTGGACCAAGCCAGGAAGCTGTTGGACATGGCGCAAACCGGTTACGAATCGGGAGCGAACTCCTATTTGGAGTTGCTTGACGCGCAACAGGTCTATCGGTCCGAAGAGATGAACTACACACATGCACTTGTCGCCTATTGCGTCGCAAAAGCGGCGTTACAAAAGGCGGTTGGAGGGAAATTGCCTTGATCTCTATACATAAACGAAACATTGTTTTATACTACTTGACCCCCATTTGCGGGATAATCTTGCTTTCCGGATGCGGCAAAAAGGCGGATCCACCCTCTGATAATGCCGATCCTGAAAT
>JAJZOL010000098.1 GCA_021811565.1 bacterium
GCGGGTCCAAGGATGTAAACGGAGTGCTGCGTCCGCAGTTCTCTCCCTGCATAGGCGCCATTTTGACCGGCGGCTTATATCCCGCCGATCCAACAAAGGATGACGTGGACGGGTATTCCGCGAACAAAGGCGGGGAAACCGTGTACTGCGGGATTATCAGTGTGCACAAGGATCTCTCCGCTCCTTTTTGGAGGGAATATGCGAAGGAATCCCTGAGGGAGATCGCCAAAGCCGGGGTGGATGGAGTGTGGTGCGATAACTACTCCCCATGGGATAATTTTGGGTATCCTCCCGTCGAGAAGGCATTCGGGGAATGGTCGGTTCATCGTTTCCATCAATCCTATCGCTCCACCCAACCGGATTTCGATGTCAGACTAAGCCTCAAACAAACCGCTGTTCGTTTCGGCGCGAAAGACGCCTCCCAATACGATGATCCCGCCTGGAGAGACAAACGATGGAGGGATGACACCGTCTGGAACGCGTTCAAGGCGTTTAGGCAAAAGGCGGCGAGACAGGATTTAAAGTAGTTTTACGATAACATCCACGCTGTCGCCACGGAACAGGGGAGACCCGATTTCTGCATCCAGGGCAATGACATCCCGCTCTACGGCTTGGGATGGACTCGGGACTCTTGGCTGGACATGGTGAACTGCGAGTTGACTCCCGGCTGGCACATGGGTACGGGGAGCAGAGGGATCACTCTTCCGCCTCACGGCAAGATGACGGTGGTGTACCGCGCCGCACTGGAGCACCAAAAGGGGGTTTTCTCCTCCGCTTGGTATTATCTCAACGGAGACGCGGCGAAGTATAGGAATAGCTCGCCACTTGCGCGAACTCTCCTCTCGGAGGCGTTTGCCAACGGAGCCTTTCTGCTTTGCCAGCCCGATAACGGCAACAACGTGGCGGGTTCCTTAGAGGATCACGCATGGTGGAACGAGTTTATCCGGAGCAACGAGGAACAGTTCGGTATTCGCGTGCCTTGGGCGGATACCGCTATTCTCTTCTCTCCGGACAATCAGCTTTTCGAGATGGCGCCCGGGGGCTTTCCTGATTTGGATCATCAGCCGCACATTTTCGGGCACTGGGGCTGGGGCACCATGATGACGGACGCCCACCTGCCTTATCGGGTGTTGCCGGATTGGAAACTTGACATCGCGCATCTTTCGGAATTTCAAACCCTCATTGTTCCGGACGCCGTTTGCCTGGAGGATGCCGCCTGCGACGCGATCCTTCAATGGACTAACAGCGGGGGGAATCTTGTGGCGACCGGGATGATCGGATCAAGACATGGTCCGGAGCGTAATTTCGCCGCAAGGAGAATCTCTCCGCTTCAAGCGTCGTTCAAGGGTGGCTTGCATGCCGGATTGTCAAAACTGGGCAAGGGCGCGGTTCGTTGGAGCCCCGATCCTCTTGGGATGAATTACTATCTCGATATACCGGGAAGGTCGGGAATGCTCAGGGAGATGCTTCAAATGCTGCCTGAAAAGCGTATCATAGACGCATCATCGACGCCGGTCGAGGCTGGAGTGTTTTTGTGGCGTTCGCGGGATGGCGGGACGTTGTACATAGACATGGTGAATTTCAACGTGGATTTGGAGAGGGACGTCATGATTCCCCTGACAAATATCGGTATGTATCTTCCGAGCGTTGCTACCGAAGGCGCGAAGATCACCACCCTGTCTCCTGATGGAACTCCTCCCGTGGTTGTGAGTTCGGTTAACGGAAGGATGAAGATATCGGCGCCGCATTTACTTCATTACGCGTGCGTGAAAATAGATCTCAAACAAACCTGATCACGGAACGGGAATCCTTGCCGTGATCAGGTCGTAATGGGATGAGTATCTGTATGTTTTGCTCCGATGATGTGTCGGTTGGCAAGACGATTTGGCGAATGTGCGATTTGAATTTTCGCGCTTTACCATATCATGATAAATCACACCGATCGCGTGATTCATACGCTTTAAGAAAGGATACACAGATGCGGATAAACGCCTATCTTTCATTTAACGGCGCATGTGAGGAGGCTTTTCGTTTTTACGAGAAATGTCTTGGCGGCAAAATCGTCGCCATGATGAGATATGAGGATTCACCCATGGCGGAAAAAACAGCCCCGGATATGCTGAAGAGGATCATCCATGCGAGGCTGGAAGTTGGTGAAAATACCATTATGGGGGGAGACAGCCCGCCCAATTATTACTCCAAGCCCGCCGGGTATTGCAACTCGATAACCGTCAAAGAGCCTAAGGAGGCTGAACGTATTTTCGCCGCGCTTGGGGAGAATGGTGACATTCAGATGTCCATGCAGGAGACATTCTGGGCTCACCGTTTCGGCATGCTGACAGACAAATTTGGCACGCCTTGGATGGTCAACTGCGAGCGCGAAGGAGTTGGCGGTTGATGGGGTTTACGGCGTGAACGAATGGAAAATCGGTTAGTCCTCCGCTGATTCGGGATGGAGGAACTTTATCACCGTCTCGGCGGATTGACGAGTCATTGCGGGAGCCTGAATCAATTCCTCCAGTTTCGCCTCCCGCACCTTGTCCAGCGATCCAAAATAGCGAAGAAGGGCTCTTTTACGCACCGGACCGATTCCGGGTATCTCCTCAAGGGTGTTGTGAGTCTGTTTTTTTGCTTGAAGCTTCACGCGATAGGCGTTCGCAAACCGATGCGCCTCGTCGCGAATTCTTTGGACGAGAAACAGAGCCTGCGAGGATCGCGGGAGAGCCACCGGTTCGGAGGTTTCCGGTACATACAAAAGTTCAAATCGCTTCGCAAGCCCGCAGGCTTTCACAAACACCCCTGTCTCCTGCATTGCTTCAAGCGCGGAGTTGAGTTGCCCCTTGCCGCCATCCACAATGATGAGGTCCGGCAACTCCGAGAATTTCTCGTTATCTCGTTTGCTCTCGTTTAACCTGCGAGTAATCGTTTCACGTATCATGGCGAAATCATTGGGCTTGCCCTCATGATTTTTGATCTTGAAACGCCGATAATCGGTTTTGCTTTCCTCCCCGTTTACGAACGTCACCATCGAGCCGACGAAATAATCCGCCTGGAAATTCGATATATCATAGCATTCGATCCTTGCCGGAGAGTTTTCCAAGCCCAGTGCGTCCGCCAACTCCGTCAACGCCCGCTCTCGGTTGCCAAGGCTGGCTCGCATTTCCGCTTTCATTCGCTCCAATGCGTGAGATGCGTTCTCGGTCGCCATGTCGAGCAACCGCTTCTTGTCACCTCGGTGAGGCACGGTTATCTCCACCTTTTTCCCCCGCTTTTGACGCAGCCATTGCTGCACGATCGTCACTTCGTCGATATCACAGGGCAAGATGATCTCCTGCGGAATGTAGGGGGCGTTCTG
>JAJZOL010000029.1 GCA_021811565.1 bacterium
CTATCTCAAGACAATCATCTACCTTATAGCGGGCAAGTTGAATTTCGAGTTGCCCGGATGAAACAGGGGGGAACTGATAATATTATTACCCACACGATATAGCGAGGAGCCAATTTGTTTGGGCGTCCGCATAAATGGAGTTTCAATCATCTCAGAGTGTGTTGCACATATGTATTTGAACCGCACACTGATACAATAAATGCATATTAAAGCCATTATATAATCAATATATTGTATGTGCACTGATTCTGATTATGTTTATGCAACACACTCCTCAATGCATTTCATTTATGTGTCACGATTCCAGTTGACTGATTTTCGTTATGGCGCCATGTGTGTGAGATTATTTTCAACGATTATAAGGTGCGGCGCCGGATTATCGATATTATATGATTGCTACTATTGCATATTGTCCGGTGAAAATGGTATAATTTTGCGGTTTCGGAAGGAGATTTATGAATGCCTAATATCAAGTCTGTTATGAAGGACGTGAAGAAATCACGTCAAAATCATTTGCGCAACGTCTCGGCTAAGTCCGCGATGAAGACATATGTCAAGAAAGCGCGAACCGCTATTGATACCAACAGCCCGGATGCCAAATTGCATATCACGCAATCGATTAGTTTCATCGATAAGCTGGCTGAAAGAGGCATCATTCATAAAAACGCGGCTGCAAGACGTAAATCCCGTCTGATGAAGAGGGCCAACAAGGCGCAAGCTTCGTCCTAATGTTTTGTATCCCCGTTGTGTCCTTAAGCTCATTCATGAATCATCATGGATGAGCGTTTTCTTTACTGCTATGATTTCGCTTCTTCAGAATTATGGTTAGCATGGACGGATTCGGATGAACCGTCACGTGATCGAGTGTTGATTTTCATACGGTCATTAGGTATTATGATAACGTTATCATATCAATGAAGGCGAAGGATTTTCATGGCAACGATCATTGATCTAGCCACAAAGGCGGGCGTCGCTCCCATCACCGTATCGCGAGTGATCAACAACTCCGGTTATGTGAGGGAGGACGTCCGAAAACGAGTGCAACAGGCAATCGAGGAACTGGATTATGTTCCCAACGCTCTGGCGCGTGGATTGCGTTCAAAGCGCACCTTCACTCTCTCTCTCGTGCTGACGGATATCACGAATCCTTTTTTCACCACCATGGCAAGAGGGGTTGAGGACGCAGCAAGCGCCAATGGCTACATGCTCCTTGTGTGCAATACGGACGAACGCGAAGACAAAGAACGGATGTATCTCCGACTTCTGCTTCAGAAGAGGGCGGATGGTATTCTGCTCGTGCCGTCACGAAAACGATCTGGGAACGCAGACCTTTTTCGCAATCGCCACACGCCGGTGGTGATACTGGATCGCCGTGTGGAGGGAATCTCAGCGGATGTTGTTCGGGGGGATTCAGTGCAGGGTGCCTATCAACTCGGCGTCCTACTGGCAGGTCTGGGCCATAAGCGTGTCGCCATGCTTACAGGACCATCCGGGGTTTCCAGTTCCGAGGATAGGGAGATCGGGTTCCGTAAAGCGATGAAGGAAGCTGGCATAGAATCCACCCTGTTAGTGTACAACGGCAATTTTGTTCAGGAGAGCGGGATGGAAATGACAAACAAAGCTCTTCAAGCCTCTCCTTCGCCAACAGCCATTTTCGCCGCGAACAATTTCATCGCTATAGGGGCTCTTAAAGCGTTGCAGGCGAAAGGATTGCGCGTTCCGGAGGATATCGCCATGGTCGCGTTCGATGATCTGCCGGAATCCATGGTGACCTTCCCGTTTCTCACCGTAGCCGCCCAACCCGCTTACGACATAGGTGTTCAAGGGGTGCGGTTGCTGCTGGAGCGTTTGGAGAGTGAAGAACCAACATCTTTTCGTGAAGTGATTCTTCCAAACGAGTTGATAGTGCGCAAATCTAGCGGTGGTGCGGTGAAATATCAATAAAGAAGATATGCTTTCCAACGATATGAAAAACATTGCACGTAAAACTTGTTCATCCATGATGAAGAAAGGCGATTTGAAATGAGTGATTATCCGGTGGTGGTGAGAGATTTAAACAAGGATGATTTGATTGTGGTTACAGGCGCTGGCGGGTTTATCGGTGGCTCCCTTGTGCGATATTTTCATGATTTGGGGTATGCTCGAATTCGCGCGGTCGATAGAAAACCACTTCCTGAGTGGTATCAGCGCGTGCCCGGGGTGGAATCCCTCTGCATGGATCTGAGCGAGAAGGAGAACGCCATCGAAGCGGCGAAAGGGGCGGTTGAGGTTTACAATCTTGCTGCGGATATGGGTGGAATGGGATTCATCGAGCGTTTTCGGATCGAGTGTCTTCGCAGCATTCTCATCAATACACACATGATTGAAGCATCCTACCGTGCCGGCGCCAAAAGATATTTCTTTTCCTCCTCTGCATGCGCCTACAATACCGACCTCCAAAAAACCCCTGATGCCATCGCCCTCAAGGAATCCGATGCTTATCCTGCGATGGCGGAGCGGGGCTACGGTTGGGAGAAGTTAATGTCGGAGATGTTCTGTCAAGAGTATCATGCTGAGCGCGGATTCGAAACGCATATCGCCCGTTTTCATAATATCTACGGGCCGAATGGAACATGGTACGGCGGAAGAGAGAAGGCTCCAGCAGCGATGTGTCGAAAGGTGATTGAAGCCGAGGATACAGGCGACCATACAATCGAGATTTGGGGTGACGGCACTCAGACCCGAAGTTTCTGCTACATAGAGGATTGCGTACACGGCATTGACATGATCATGCATTGCGATAAGCTAATCGCCACGCCGATTAATCTCGGTTCCAAGGAGTTGGTCTCCATCAACGAGTTGGTCAGTATCGTGGAGGATATCGCCGGAATTAAGCTTAACCGAACCTACGATCCCACCGCGCCTAAGGGAGTCGGCGGCAGAAACAGCGATAACACCTTCATCAAGAGCGTGTTGAACTGGGAGCCATCCACGCCTTTGCGAGACGGGATGGGGAAGACCTACGATTGGATCAAGACTCAATACGCCGATCTTAAGGCCGGCAAGAGAGTGGTGCATGACTGATTCCGAGGCAAATACACACGAATCATCCGTATGCCGCCATGATTGCGAGCCGATAGCATCCGTCATCGGCTCCATTCCATATCGCATGGCTCTCGCGGGAGGATGGATAGACCAACCTTTTGTATCCGTGTTGAACCCCAATCCCCCCGGTTCAATGGTGGTTGTCTCGTTGGAACCGGTTATGAGGTTTATGGAGCGATGCGGCATGGCGACCGGTACGCGCAAGGTTGCTGAGCGAATATGGCAAGGGAGGGTTCCCATCGGAGACCCCGCCGACCTTGTGAGGGAGTTGTATCGGGCGGAAAACGAGGGGCTTGCTGAGCCATCAGGCTCTCAGGATATGATTGGTTTGATCTATCCGGGTGTTTCACGTTTGGATTATCGAGCGGATTGGGAAGGCGGTTATTTCCCTTCTCATATCGAAACCAACACAGATCCGGACGTTGCAAAATGGATTGAACATGTTTGTCATTTTATTCCTGTGGCTTCTCGACCTGATGGTTATAACCCGTTGGGGATAAAACATCTCGAACCTGAATGGGTGAGCCGCCTTGGAGATACCGGAAAACGTTGCTATCAGGCGATTATTTCTCGCAATGTTTATGCACTCGGGAAGTCCATGAATGATTGCATGGAGTGTTGGAAGAGGCTGTTGCCTCAGGTGGTAAGTCATCCGACCATTAATATTGATCTCGTTGGCTTGATGAGATATTACCAAAACCGATATGCCGGAGCGATGTATTCCGGCTGTGGCGGGGGATATTTGATTGTTGTATCGGAGGAGCAGGTGCCCGGATCGTTTGGGGTGACGGTACGTCTAAAATAGTGCTGCAAGGGAGATTAGTTCGAAGGGGAGAGTATGAAACGAGTGTATGTCTACGGGGCTTTCGACGATATTAAATCCCGACATGTCAGATTTCTGCAAGAGGCCGCGAAACTCGGAGAGCCGAACGTGTTGCTTTGGACTGATGATGCCACGGAACGCTTGACCGGAAAACCGCCAAAGTTTCCCCTGCAGGAGCGAGCGTATTTTTTAGAATCGATTCGTTTCGTAAAAAGCGTCACATCAACGGACGCTCTTTCCTGTGAACACTCTCTCCGAATGGATAATGTTGCAACATCTGATGCATGGGTAATTTCAGAGTTTGATGATAATCTTTACATGAGGGAGTTTTGCGTTTCCACCGGGCTGGAATACATCATCATTCCGAATGATTCCTTAATGGGCTTTCCTTCCATGGATAACACGGAGGGAATTCCTTGCGAGGCGAAACCTAAGGTTGTGGTGACGGGTTGCTATGATTGGCTACATACCGGGCATATCCGCTTTTTCGAGGAAGCGTCCGCTTACGGTGATCTGTTCGTGGTGGTCGGTCATGATGCCAACTTACGGCGCCTGAAAGGCGAGGGGCATCCGATGTTCTCTCAGGAGGAAAGACGTTACATGGTGCAGTCCATTCGATTCGTGCGCAGTGCTATGATATCCTCTGGTGACGGATGGCTTGATGCGGAGCCGGAGATCATGAGAATCAAACCTAATATTTACCTGGTGAACGAGGATGGTGACCGCGTTGAGAAAAGGAAGTTCTGTGACAAACAGGGAATACAATATGTTGTACTAAAGAGAACACCGAAAGAGGGGTTGCCTCGCAGGGAGAGCACGCAGCTAAGAGGGTTTTGAATGGAAGTGATTTTATTGCATGTGGAGTTTGATCCGAAAGGAAAGCTATAACAGCAATAATCATTCTCCGATCAAGAATCTTTACTTAGCGAGGATTCATGGAATGGATAAGTGGGGATCGAACTTCAAGGGAAAAAAGAGGGAATATGTTATATTCCTTAATCTCTATCGTTTGGAAAGGGGCAAATAGCATTCGCTATGATCAAAAATGGAATTTTAAATCCCGCCATTCTCTCTCTGATGGCACGCGTAAGGCATACCAATTTGCTGATTATAGCCGACAGGGGATTCCCTTATTGGAACATGATCGAAACAGTGGACATATCCTTGGTGGATGGTATTCCCACCGTTCTCCAAGTATTTGAGGCGATCAAGTCAAATTTCGATATCGAGAGGATTTACATGGCGGAGGAGTTCCTGAAGGAGAACCCACGCGAGGCTATAGACAAGATAAAAAAAATTGCGAAAGGCACTCCCATAGAGTTTGAACCTCATGAGGATTTCAAGAAACTTGCGCCAAGAGCCATCGGGCTTATTCGCACCGGGGATACCACACAATACGCCAACATGATTTTGCTGTCCGGAAGAACGGAGGGCGAGAGTAAATGAGGTACGCAGTGATACTTGCGGGTGGGTCCGGAACCCGTCTATGGCCGATGAGCCGCAAGGAGACTCCGAAGCAACTCATCCCGTTTCTATCCGGAAAAAGCCTATTGCAGATCGCTGCGGACCGTCTTCAATGTTTGATTCCCGATCGGAACATATATGTTTGCGCCGCCGACCGATATCGTGAAACCATACTGAAGGCTCTCCCCTTTCTCTCACCGAGTCAGTTCATCGGCGAACCAACCGGTAGGGATACTTTAAACGCCGTCGCATATTCTTGCATGCTGATCGCCTCCCACGATCCCGAAGCGGTGATAGCGGTGGTAACGGCGGATCATCTCATTGAGCCGGTGGAGATTTTTCAAGATCGGGTTCGTTTGGGATATGAACTTGCGGAGGACAATCCCGACATGCTCGTTGCGTTCGGGATCAAACCGACCGCGCCATTGACCGGTTACGGATATCTGCAACTTGATGAGGTTATTGAGCATGGATGTCGCCGGGTTAGTCAATTTAGGGAAAAACCGGATATCGCAACCGCTCGACAATTCCTGAGCGCAGGATCCGAGCGCTATCTTTGGAACAGCGGAATGTATGTATGGAGGTCTTCCGCATTGTTGGACTGCCTGAATAGATACGAGCGTGATACATTTGAAAAACTGCAAGAGGTTCTCAACGCAGGGAATGAGACTAACAGGATGCGGAAGCTTCATGAAGTTTACCCTTCATTGCGGAAAATCAGCGTGGATTACGCGATCATGGAACCCGCATCCAAGGATCCTGGAATGCGAGTTGTCGCTATAACGATGGATTTGAAATGGTTGGATGTTGGATCATGGATCACCTTTGCCAAGGCTTCTCATCCTGATGAATTGGGAAATTCCATCGTTGCCGATCGAACTGTGACAAAAGACGTCAAGAACACCTTAATCGCTTCTAACGATCCGAATCATCTATTAGCTGTAGTTGGATGCGAGGACTTGATCATCATACACACCCCGGACGCCACCCTTGTATGCAAAGCCGAAAGCGCGGAGGAGATTAAAGATATCCATCGGCTAGTCGGAGAGAAGTTCGGTGATTCCTATTTGTGATCGTTTTTAACACCTTTCTCCAAGGATGTGGATCAGAAGAGCATTGGAACACGAAATTCCCCCTCACCAAAACCGTGAGGGGGCGGACGAATTCAACAATTTCATTTTACAAGATCGTTAGAACATCCTGGAAGTTCCATCCGCATACTCGAATTCCACCATTTCCGCTCACTCCCACAAAGCGCGTTTCATGTGGGCCGAGATGGAAGTAGTTGCTTGCGAAGAGAAGATTGGAGTAATCCTCTTCCGGATGGAGAGTTACAAATAGAGCCGGATGATCGCTTGTGTTTACGAGATATAGTCCTCTTTCCGGTAAAAGAGACGCGGATATCGAAAGGTTGGTGTTTTCCATCCGCAACAAGGATGCGAACGAAGCGTTACGGTTCTGTTGGTCGCCCCGGACCGAGAAGAGATAACTGTTTTCTGATACTCCTCCTGTGATATCCCGAGCAAGCAGCCGCAACTCGATGAACCCGGAGTAATCCACGGAAAGGGTATGCGATGCCGTGGTCCAAAATGCCGCCGAGCAGGGTTGAATTTCCATCTCTTTCTCAAGCGAACCCAGTAGCTTCCCATCGGGGAAGCTGCGAACCTCGTAATTCATGTTCACCTTTTTTGTAGCGTTTATGGAGTTATTGATCCAGATTTCGGCGCACCATTCCTCTCCCGGCTCCCATGCAAGCTTGTCGTATTTCGCACTGATGAGGAGCGGAGCATATGCATTTTTTACGGCGTAATATGCCGGTTTAGGTTTCCCGAAGTAATCAGCGCAATTGGTGCAGACCGTATTCGGCCAGGGCTCGTTGTATTGCCATGGAATGGTTCCCGATGTTCGCCATTTGCGTCGGCGGTTCGATTCAACGGCATATCTTAGACCTTCGTAATGAATCCACTGGCTCGCCTTCACGTAGTCTTCCATAGTGTTTAGCGGTCCGAAAACCTTTTCCACGGATTTCTTGTCCGACCACCAATGTGCATGGAAGGACCAATGGGGATTATCAACGTCAGGAGGCCATTGATGTTTCTTGGAGAGTGTGCGATTGATCGTTTGCGGATTTGCCGAGCCCTCCACGCCAAATTCGCTGTGCAAGAGCGGGTCAATGTTGTTGAAAAAGTGATAATGGATAGGATCTCCCTGATAGTTCCAGTTGCCATGCACATCGTGCATGTTCCCAAGCAGATCGGGATTAGCGGCGAAAAACGGGCCGGATGGAGAGGTGGGCAGAAATATTCTGTCCGGATCCAAACGTTTCACCACATCCGCAAGAGCTCGTATATTGGGGTGATCCAAACCAAGCGGAGTTGCTTGAGGGTCAGTGAGTTCATTTCCTCCGCACCATATTACGAGGGATGGATGGTTTCTTCTCAAAGGGATCATGGATTCGGCCTGATTGCGGCAATAAGCCAGATAATCCTGAGAAGAAGATGGCTCGTTATTCAATCCGGAGGAGGATTGGATAAACTCTTGCCATACCATAATCCCGGCTTCGTCACAGAGACTGTAAAAAATCTCCTTCTCAAGTAATCCTCCCCCCCATACGCGAAGAAGGTTGCAATGCGCCGCTTCCGCCAGTTGGATCATGCGGCGATATTGATTCACTCGCGGTCTGCCGTAAAGCTGATCCACCGGAGTCCAGTTCCATCCTTTAATGAAGGTTTTGACGCCATTGATTTCCAGCACGTAGAGAAGTGCGTCGGAGGGAGCGTTATCGTTAGGCACAACTGCAACCTTTCTCACGCCGAACCGTACTGTTTTTTCGTCCGATATCTGACCATCTGCTGAAACAATGCGGACCACACATTCGTACAGCGGGTGTTCCCCATTGCCGTTTGGATGCCAGAGATTAGGGTTGGAAAGGGAAGCCCCGAGAGTAAGACTCTCTTGTGAATCGGACATTGCCGACATTTGCGCAACGATGCAGTCATTCTCCAGAATATCCGCTTCCACGCGGCAACCTTGGAATTTACCGTTAAGAGCGAGTTGTACGGTAATATCCGCATAATCCAAGGTGTCGTTCAAATTCGTCCTTATCCAAACGTCCTCAATCCATTGCTGACCGGTGATTAATAAAGAAACATCCCCCCAAATTCCAAGTGGAACTAAGCGGGTACACCAGTCCCAGTCATAAGCGAAGCGAGCCTTCCACAAGGTAATTTCGTTTGTGCTCCCAATCTGTCCTTGATTCTCAGGCTCCCAAGGAGCGTGATCCACCACTACGATGAGTTGATTAGATTCGCCATACTTTAAAATTTCAGACACGTCAAAAACAAACGGGTCGTACATTCCGGCGTGGTCTCCTAGATGAACGCCGTTCAGAAATACATGACAAGAGAAATCCACGCCCTTGAAGCGAAGTCGGATTTTTTGCCCCTTCCATGATGAATCCGATGTGAATTCGACGCGGTAAACCCAGTCACGGGAACTGGTCCACTCGCAATGTCTGCTGTTCTCTTCGTACCATGGATTTGGCAAAACGCCAGCATCCACTAAGTCGGATTGCACATCTCCCGGAACTTGCGCAGGATAAGAAGAGGGGGCGATGGATGCCCATTGATCCAAGTTAGCATTTACCTCCCATACCCTGCGCCATTTCCATTCCGTCGGAATAAGACCCGTGATACGCCAATTTTCATGATTTAAAAGATGTTCCATAGCTTCACCTGTTGTTAGTGGATTTATTTCGAGACAACTGCAAAAGGGTTAGCTGCATATTCATTTGTGGGTCTTCGCAGCCTATCTCCTCCCCCTTGTTTGCAAGGTCGCAATTCAATAGGAGGTCGAAAGCGTTCGCGATCTCTTCGCGAGTCCATAACTTTGCCATTCTGGCGTAATCTCGCACCTTCCATTTTATTCGAAGCAGGTTTGCATCCGAAGGAAGCGAGTTTCTAATGGCTTCTGGAATACTGTCGGGATTGTTCAATTGCATATGCATCGCATTCAGTTCATAGGCTTGGCTAAGAAGCTTGAACTGACGGTTAAGCATCGCGATTAACCGTCCTATGACTGCGTAGGATTTCGTGTCGTATTTAATCAACTCCTGATACAGGGAAAGAGTTCTACCCGAGTCTTTTGATGTCACCGCATCCACAAGCTTGAAAATGACATCCTCCGGATTGTTGCTGCATACGGCGTTCACTTCCTCAATGTTGATCTTCTTCCCGTCCCCAACAAAGCAGATGATCTTCTCCAACTCGTTACGAAGCGCATGTCGGTCATTGCCAATGGATTGATATAACCTCATTGCGGCTTGAGAATCAAGATTTTTACCCGCTGCCGAAACATATTCCCTCATCCAGCCGATAAGCTCCTCCTGTTTCATTGAGCTGCAGGATATAATCTCGCCGACTTTTGTTGTTGCTTGATCGATCTTTTTAGTCAGTACCGTTTGCTGGCGAGATGCTTCGTCCTCGGATGAACCAACGCGCAATACAAGGCATCCCGCTCCGCATAATTTGATAATGCCGTCCGCCAAGGTGTCTGCAATCGAGGCTTTCTCTCTTTTCCGGTAAATCTCCGCGCCTATCACCAATACCATGCGTCGTTTGGAACCAAAAGGCGCTAGATTTGCTGCGGCGAGTATGTCATCCGGAGATACCATCGAGGCGTCGAGAGATTCAAAATCGAAATCCGTGAAGTCAGGGTCCACAACGTTTTGCTTGATCTTATTAATGAGTTCGTCTTTTTTAATGTCATCCTCGCCATGAATAATGTACACTGGCTTGGGAGACTCAAAGATAGCTTTCGGGGAATTTTTGGATGCATGTGATGTCATTTTAGAGACGGGTTCCTTCTGATGAGAACGGGTGCATCTCGCGTCCTAAAGTTTTTATGTTTGTTCTGATAAGTTTATACGCCTTTTCTGCAGCTTCCACGTCTTCGTTTTTCATCTCGCATTGCGAATATCTGGATAGATTGCATAGATGAGTGAGTTCATTCAAACCTAGTATGACAGCATTATCCGTTGAAATGAAACGGCTGACGATATTCAAATATTCGCAAGGGGTCATTTCGGAGTGGAGGGCAATGCCCTTTTTATCTAGTTTCCTAGCCGCTAAGATATAGAATGCGATTATGTTTCGATTGTTCTCAGGCATGGATTCGCCGTTTTGCATGGTGACGCTTGGAAGAGATCGTCTGCGTGTCTCCCTGTAAGCCACAAATGCGATGGCCAGGAAGGCGAGCCCCGCAAGCAGAATGGAGTATCTTTGATTTCCCGTGAAGTATGCTTGCAACTTTGCGAGAAGGTTGGCCGGTTTGGGCTTGAGGTTAATATCCCTTGCGTTGTCGGTGGCATCGAACGTAATCCAGCCCACATTTGGAAAGTATGCTTCCGTCCATGCGTGGCTGTCTTTTTCCCGAATAATATATTCCCCCCCGGTCCTCTCACCTGGCGCAAAACCGGTCGCCACTCGTGCGGGTATTCCGGCAATTCGACATAAAACCGCAAGAGATGTGGCAAAAAGATCGCAATAACCCACATGATAATCCAATAGGAAATAACTGGTGGCGTCCGTGTTTGACGGCGTTGCTGCGGCACTGGTGGAGTAATAACAATTGTTTGATATCCAGTTTTTCAACGCCTCTATTCGATCGTAGTTGTTGTTTTTCCCTTTGATGACATTATCACAAAGCTGTTTCAATCTCAAAAAGACGGATGATTTTTTGTCATACGGAAGTTGCAGATATAACGTTCTGATTACGGAAGGGTAATTGTTGCCCGTCCGCCTTAGATAGTTCGGGTCATTAAACGGCACCGTGGAAATCGCTGTGTAGTCCATATTGTAAAGACTTTGCTCGAGTTTGATGGTTCCCGCGCCGTTTGTAAATGCGGTTTGCGGCGCCATTATGAGGCGTCTTATTTCGGATGCGGCGTAGATTTCGGACATATCCGAGTTAAGTATCTGCACAGTTTGTCGCACTTTAATTGATTTCGGATAGGATTTCGTAATGATGGTGGGTGACAATATGTAATCACCGAACGCCTTATTCCAATTCCCTTCATCATCTATAGGAATGTCCATGGGCAACGTGTCTTTCCATCCGGAACCGGTGTAGTAGTCATAACTATTGCCACGCATGTAGTTGGCTTCAGGAGCCTCCACGCTCATCACAACCGTGTTCGTTTGGGAGACAGGTCCAGTTCCCACTCGGAACACATTGTTATCATTGAACCGGAGGAAATGTGGGTGCAAGTACTTATTGGCTTGACGAGCTTTGGATGCAATGCCTGATATTCGGATGTAGTTCATTGTCAAGTTCTGCAATGGCGGGCTTATCATCAAACCGCCAAGGAATGCAGGAACAATGCAGATTGTCGCGATGACGCTTTGCAAGAATGCGGGCTTTGATTTAATTCCGTTGTCACGTGTTCCGGTTCCCACGGAACCAAGATCACCAACGATGAGGAATATCGCGAAAAAGATATACAATAGAAAGATCGGTATGATGTGCAAATCCGTTACGATTGTCGCTAGAAGCCCGAACATCGCAAGAGGCGGTATGCAACTGAAAAGCAACGAGGTATCCGTTCCAAGAGAGAAACTTCTGACAGCGATCATCCATGCCAGAAGTTGCGCCAAAGCGATGGAGCGATCTCCTTGGAATGAAAAAGAGGACATAATCGAAGGGAACGCGGCGGATGAGATTGCAAGCAGGCTTAATACGGCGAGGATCATAATCACCGGGGCTTCCAGCAAGGTGAATGACCATTTACGAACGCGCCACAAGAAACTAACAGAGGTTCCAATCAGACAGATTGCGCCTGTCTCAATGAAAAACCGCATCCCGCTAAGGGGGATATTCGCAGTATAAATGGCGCATAGAGAGACGATATATGCGGCGGCGTACTGATTGATTTTCACTCTGTTTTCAACCATTAGTCACATACTCCGCCGTTTTGTTCCAAGGCAAAGGTATCGGTGCAACATCTGATTTTGAAAGAATCTGAAATTCGATATTTCTGGACATGCACTCCGAACCGAAATCGAAAAGCGAATCATAAACCTGGGGTTTTGTTTGAAAGCTCATGGGATTGACATAAATCAATCTGGCTTCAACACCTATCTGTGCGAAATACCCCAAAGCCTTCGCCAGATTGTAATTGGCGTCTGCCGTGATGGCGATCATTGTGAGATCCGAGGATGTGCGTCCGAGCAATTCCATGATGTTTTGGTTTAACCGAGTGTCAGCTCCAGGCTGTAGATGGGCGAGTTGTGTAAGAATGTTCATCATGTGAAGATTCCCGCGACTCATTTGATTGGCGGGATTATTTAAATCGGTTGTGAGCAATCGGACTGCGTAATTTTGACGAATCGCTTCTCTTGCGTAAGATGCTGCAAGATGCACGACGTATTCCGTGGTGGACTGTTTTCCGTGTCCCACATGAGAATCCGGAGAGAGATCCGGGAGAATAATCAAATTGTGTCCCACGCATTCCTCGAATTCCATAACATATGGTTTTTGCATCTTCGCACTGGATTTCCAATGGATTCGCCGCAACGGATCTCCGGGGATGTATTCCCTCAGTCCGTCGGGAATGTCTCCTGCGTAGAGGGAGAAATGGTGCTTTCTCGTTTGTAGCCCAAACTGATCCTCCTGCATGATAGTGAATAGCGGGACATTATATGGAGTGGGATAAACCAAAATTTCAGAATAAACTCTTTTGCGTTTTGTGAACCTAAAGAGTCCAAGGGGATCCATTGCGTTGAGCGATAACCACTCCAGTGAATAGTCTCCACGTAAATTCAATTCCACGTTGATGCTATGTTCCGCCATTCCTTTGGAAAGAACGCATAACAGCTCATTCGAAACATCCATTCTTTTGAATTCCTCGGGGAACGGATCGGAGATCGAAAGCATGAAGTGGGGAAAAGGGGAGTGTGATTTTAAGAGGTATCTGACCGTTATTATATCGCCTTCCCAGCCAATGGAAGGATGATCTCGAAACACTTCAATTTTGCGTAGTGAGAGTGCTCCTATAATCCAGGAAATAAGAGGAAGGATATAAAAAAACGCCGCCATAACAAACAGATCGCTCTGACTGGTGATCAGGGCTACCAGAATCAGAAAGATTGATGAGAATCCGAAGAACCATCGCTTGTAATTCTGCAGAGCCATACCGGTTCTCAATTTCTTTTTATGGAATCTGCCAGCGGCACAGGTATTGAGGAGAGCACCTCGTTGATGACGTTATTGGATGATCTCCCTTGTAAACGCTGATCGTGTTTGAGGATGATGCGATGCGCCAATGTGACTGGCGCGAGCATTTTGATGTCGTCGGGAAGAACGAAATCCCTTCCTTGCAGTGTTGCATAAGCTTGGCTGACGTTCAACAAGGCGAGAGCCCCGCGCGGGCTGGATCCGAGGAGTATTTTTGGATTATTACGGGTTGCATGCACGATATCCAGTATGTATTCTCGTAAGGAGGTGGCTACGTAAGTCTGGCGAGCCTCTATTTGAAGGAGATGCAAATCGTGTGGCGTCATGATGGGCTCCAATGTGTCCACGATTGGGACGAAGGCTTGGTTGTCCATGATTTTACGTTCATCCTCCCTGCCGGGGTACCCAATGAGCAATCTAGCGGTGAAACGGTCCATTTGAGCTTCCGGGAGCGGATACGTGCCGGATAACTCCACATCGTTTTGCGTGGCGATTACAAAAACCGGATCTGGTAGGGGATGAGTTACGCCATCAACCGTTACCTGTCTCTCTTCCATGCACTCTAACAGAGCGGATTGTGTTTTCGGCGTGGCGCGGTTAATTTCGTCCGCCAAAATCACATTTGCGAAAACAGGTCCCTCACGAAACTCGAATTCAATGGTTTTTTGATTAAAGATACTCACACCGGTGACATCGGAGGGTAGGAGGTCAGGTGTGAACTGGATTCGTTTGAACACTCCGCCAAATACTCGCGCCAATGCCTTCGCCAAGGTCGTTTTCCCGACACCCGGAATGTCCTCGATAAGTAAATGACCATTGCCGAGAAGCACCGACAGAGCTATTTGAACCGTTTCGTGCTTGCCGAACAGAGCTTTTTCCACCTCATCGGTGATAAGTTTAGTTTTTTGGAATAAGGAGGTTTCACCCATGCATTTCTTCCCTCGGATATGACATTTAGATCTTTTGATATTATAAATCATTACGGAAGAAATGAGTTGAAGACTTCAAAAAAAAGAAACCCTGAACATGTCGATCAGGGTTTGGAAAAATAGCGGAGGTCGGATTTGAACCGACGACCTAACGATTATGAGCCGTTCGCTCTAACCACTGAGCTACTCCGCCATATTCGAGAAACATTATACCATAGTCCATTTCATATTTCAACGAAAAACAGGGTGTTTCCTCTCACTTCACATCTGGTTCAGCCGCCAATCGCCGCGCAAGGTTCGAAGTGTCCCCATTGCATCATGATATTGCAGAAATATGTTACGACCTTTCAAATCATGAAACCGCCCTGGAATCTCCCACGCGTCGTAAAAATAACTTCGCCCGTTTGCCAACTTTATGGTCCAAGTAGGGGATTTCCGTCCTCCCTTTTCCACCCATACCTTCATAATCGCAGATTCACTGTCCATTGCTGGGAAAGCCACATAAAGCTCCAACCATGGCTTATTGTGATATATGCGAATTTTACCGACGGCAATGGGTTTCTGGTAATAACGATCTCCGTCGGTTTCATTTTTATTGACCAATGGGAGGTTGAACCAGCACCATTGAAACGCTCCATGGTGTATTGGGTCCATTGCGGAGTAACGGTGCAATGCCTTGACCAGATATTCCATAACCCCTTGGGTGTTGTATTTCCATGTCTTCGTATAGTCACCGCCAGGTGGTCCTGGAGGGTTATTGAAATCGGATGACCACACAACGATATCATCGGCGGTCATGAGATACATGCCCGTCATCATCTCCATCAGCCATCCCGGTAAGGGACGGTCGTTTTGCACGATTCCTTGCATGCCTTCGTTCGTTACACGAGTCCATGCGCCAACTTCAACGTTTTTTAGGAACGGTTTTCGATCCTGACTGCTTGAGGGATATTCCCCGGCAAGACGGTAATACATCAAATACATGCGTATCGCTTGGCGATAGATATCCTGCAAGCACTGTTCCGCCTCGTGAGGTTCCAACCTTATAGCCGCCCCGTATAGATTGGTTTCCGTAATATCATTAAAGACGGGAAGTCCGTCGCGTAGAATGAGCGTTCCGTTAGGATTTCTTTTATAAAAGGGTTCTTTCCCCCAAATGGCTTGAATGTATCCATCCATTGAGACGACCCCCCCTGTATCTTCGCAGACTTTCAATGTGGGGTCAGGTGAAGAGAGGAAATCCCTGTCAGGAAGAAGATATTCCGGCTCACCGTTTCCGTTTTGGCGCATGGATTCGAAATACGCTCCGACATCGAATGTCCACTGACCGTAAGTGATGGGAATAAGTTTCAGGTTGTATTTCGCTGCGGCGTTTATCATACCCTGATATAGCCATCCGAAGCATTGCCGCTGATACTCCCATCCTCCGGTTTCCTCTATATCCAGGGAAGGATACATCACTCCTTGCCCGTTGGAATCCGTCGGGTATCGTTCTTCCTCCCATAGAAACTCCCCAAGAGCGATGTAGGCGTCTTTGTTATCCGTAAATTTATGGTCATTCGCCAATGTGAGCAATGGAGCAATCCTGTCATCCCCCGCGTTTTCTTTTTGCAAGTTATCCGATAGTTTCGCGGCGAGAGACCATACTAGAGGGTCATTGATCAATTCCCATTTTTCCGTGCGGGGGAGGCGCGAGAGATCGGTAGGCCCCTGTCGAAAGTTTGGAAGAGCCATCACAGCTGTGATTCCGTGCGTGAACTCGCCGTTAGCGGAGGGGACGTCGTACCAAGGGCCGGAAATGAACACCTTGCGATCCGAGAGCGTAAAAGGGGGGAAGCGGTTGAATAGGCATACCCCTTGCGCCGTTTGTTGCTTAAACGGATAGTCGATTCCTTCGAGTTTCGGTGAATCGCTTACCCGAAATCGTAAAACCGGAGCCTTCTGCGTGACGAATGGGACACCTCGATAATCGTGCAGAGGAGGATTGGAATATGTGTTGTCTTTGGCGTACGAAGGCATGGATGCTAGTGTAGTGTTTCAGTTATAGCTTTACAATCATTAACCTTTTCGAGAATAGTTTGTACACTCTTAGTCCATACGAATGGTTTCGGGTTTTCGTTGTTCATGCGAATGTAGTCATCAATTGCCGCA
>JAJZOL010000149.1 GCA_021811565.1 bacterium
GGTGGCGCGGAAGTGTAGGTTCCGTCAAAATCCGCACTGCGAGTGCTACAATAAACAAAATGACGGAATGACGCATTTACATTTCACAAAAGGAGATATCGGATGTTATCTTTCAATCTGCCCCCCATCATCCCAAGAGAGGATCTGTTTGGCAATCCGGAAAGAACAAGTGCGCAAATTTCCCCCGACGGCAAATACCTTGCATGGCTAGCGCCGGATGAGGGGGTGTTGAACGTGTGGGTGAAAACCCTAGGAAAGGAGGATTCACGACCTGTAACCCATGATCGAAAAAGGGGAGTTCGTTTCTTCTTTTGGGCGTTTGACGGGAAGCATCTGCTTTTCATCCAAGATAAGGATGGAGATGAGAACTGGCAGATTGAAAGATAACATCCGATATCTCCTTTTGTGAAATGTAAATGCGTCATTCCGTCATTTTGTTTATTGTAGCACTCGCAGTGCGGATTTTGACGGAACCTACACTTCCGCGCCACCGGTTGAGCACATAAACTTCAATAATCAAAAAATATTTTGTTTGAATAAAAAATTTATTTTCTTCTCATTATGGCATGCAATATGCAGCATGGCTAAATATATATCCGGTGCGTTCAAAATCGGACGCAGGAAGGAAGAAAGGAGATCATGATCCATCATGAAAGGAAAGTTTCAAATTGAATTGTGGATCACAATCATTGTTGCGCTCACATTCGCCGCCCCCTTTGTTCACGCCACCACTTTGGAGTTCGGCAGTCTTACTAATGCCGGGAAGAGTAGTATTGGAAACAACACACATCCGGGATATGGAGACAATGTAACCTCCACCTCGGACACTTATGGAAGCTATTTGGAGGGAACCGGATTCACCCCGAATATTACGACTAACTACTCGGAAGGAGGTATTTTCGGTGGAAACGGAATGGCTTTATGGAGCGGATCGTCCGATGGAACAGTATTGGGACTGACTACGGATATTTCGACAGGTTATTTCTCTTTGATCGCTGCGAACGGATATAATGTAACCTTGAACTCTTTTGATGTTGGGACTTTTGGTAACCAAAGCACCACATTCGATATTTTGGATAAAAATGGAAACGTTCTGGACACCATCGCGTTCCAATCAAACAGCACCGTATCGGAACCCGTGAATTTAACCGCTTCGCAATTGACGATCAAATGGTTGAACTGGAACACAGGCATCAACAATGTGTCCTTCAACCAGCAGGCCGTCACACCCGCCAATGTTCCCGAGCCAGGAGTTCTCGGCTTCTTGGGAAGCATGATGGTCGGGGGTTTGGGATTATTCTTTCGCAGGCTGCGTTTCGCCTAATTTGAAGCATCAGCCTCTTCAGCGCAATGGATTGAGGGAAGAGGCTGAGTGATGCAATCCCCTCAAGCGGTTGTTGATGTAATGGAGTAATCGCCGGATAACATCTCCATTACGACATACCCGCGCTCCTCGCGCACATGGCTTATTCCCTGGCATTCAATAATGGGTTTCATGTTTTCCTGGAGGCATTCAATTTTCATTCCTGGAATCCAAATGGTGGCTTGCGTGTTCACCGGGATGAGTATTCTCCATAGAAAACGATCCCCCTCTTTTCGCCATTCCACGCGAATCTTCCCGTGTATGGATTGATAATCCACCTCCGCCCAATCCAACTCTTTGTAATTGTGAGGATGGACGAGGAATCGTTGAAAGCCCGGATGCTCCGGATCGGGCGTTATTCCCCCGACACTCTCGTGGAACCAAGCGGCGAACCCGCACTGCATGGGATGGTTCAGAGAACCAAGAGAGCGCGTCTCGTTTGGATCACCAGGGATCTCATCCCGAAACTCCTCCGGCATTGTGGTGTGTCCCTTGGCGAACAGATCGGCGAAACCGGGATAATCGGGCATATGCATGATGTTCATCGCAAGGCTTTGGTATTCGTATGCGTTGAGCAGGGAGAGAATGGATTTCGCCCCGTGAATTCCCGCGAACATGTGCCCCGAATGGGTCTCTTCGATATCTCTGACCAAAGCCCTCGCCACATCCTCCTTTATCTCCTCGGTGGGCATATCGAAACGCAGAGCCAAGGCGTTTGCAGTTTGCGAACCGTAGCTTTTGGTTTCGTTGTCGAGGAACCTGCGATTGAATGCTTCACGGGTGGATTCCGCTTCGGAAGAGTATCGTAACGCATCCTCGTTCCTATTCAACAGCTTTGCCACTTGAGTCATGATTCTCAGCGCTTCGTATTGGTAGGCGGTGCTTGAGAGCGCCACCGGACACTCCATTTTTTGGTTCCCCCCTGGCGGACACCAATCCCCGTAACCCTCTTCGACGATATGATCCTTCGCCAATGACATTACGTACTCCGTCCATCGCTTCATCAACGGATAGTGTTCCTGAAGGGGTTTGGAATCCCCGTAATAGATGTAAAGGAACCATGGCAACATCACCGCCGCCACTCCCCAGTCAGGGCGCGCCTCCTCGCATAGCCGCTTACCCACTGCGATGTTGCAGGGGATGCCCTCAGTTGCAGACCTGCCGGTGTAGGTTCTTCCTCCACGCCCCAATGTCGTTTCAATATCGCCTACAAACTTCGTCCAGAATTGCGCCATGTCGAAATTGAAGATGGAGGTTTCCGCCACCACGTGAGCGTCACCAAGCCAGCCGCATTTTTCCCTGTGCGGACAATCCTCGGAGACGCCGTGCAGGTTATCCTCGATGGTCCACATGGCGGTTTGATAGATACGGTTTAGAAGGGGATCGGAGCTACGGAAATTCCCCTCTTTAGCCACGGAATTACGCACCAGTTCGCCTTCGAAATCCGTCATTTCGGGTTTGTGCGTCAAACCTGCAATCTCCACGTAGCGGAAACCGTGATATGTGAAACGAGGCTCCCAAATCTCCGTAACATCTCCGCAGCACACATAGATGCAGGTCTGCTCCACACCCGTTGCGAAGGCTCCGGTGGATCGAGTGGATAAAGCCTTCTTATTCGGTGTGATGGCTTCGGCAAACCTCATGGTGATTTGGGCGCCTTGCTCCTCATGGACTTTGATGCGCAGCCAACCGGCGATATTCTGGCCTAAATCCACGATCCATTTGTTTCCGTCGGTTGGATAAAGTGCGACCGGATGAACGGTTCTGATTTTTTTAATAGGTGGAATCACTTGCGCTTGTAATGTCTGCGTAACAGGATCCGCCTCCATTGCGGATTGCCAATCCGAATCGTCGTATCCGGGTAGGTCCCAGCCGATTCGCTCAAGATTCGCGTCATAGGTTTCCCCTGCATACACGTTGTCGAACAAAATCGGACCGGTCTCAGTCTTCCAACCGCTGTCCGATACGAAAGTGTCCCGTCCTCCTCA
>JAJZOL010000113.1 GCA_021811565.1 bacterium
CTCCACATATCCATGCTCCATGTCCTCCGGAAAAACTCGCATTGGCCATTGATGCGGGTATTGAACAGCATCGTCTTATAACCGCCGAGACCGAGCTTCTTCGCAACACTCTTACCGGCAGTGTGCGTGTGCTCACGGAATTACTCGCCTCCTCCAGCCCGGAAACATACGCACGAAATCAGAAATTGAAGCAGTATTGCAAGGCGGTGGGGAATCTCCTTCAATTAAAGAATCCGTGGGAACTGGAACTTGCCGCAATGTTATGCGGGATCGGACGCATGGCGGTGCCATCGGAGATCGTCGCCAAATGCGATTCCAACAGGGATTTAACCGAGCAAGAACGGGAGATATGGGAGCGAACCCCCGGAATCGCTCACGATCTGCTGAACAATATCCCTAGAATGGAGCCCATAGCCAAAATCATCCTCTACCATCACAAATGTTATTCCGGCTCAGGCTTCCCAAACGATAACCTTTCGGGGGAGGATATTCCCATCGAATCGAGGATCATAAAGGCTCTGATGGACTTTATCGAACTGGAGAATGCCAACTCATCAAGAACAGTGGCTTACCGAATGATGCTGATGCGCTACGGATGGTACGATCCCATGGTGACGGACGCCATAGAAAAGACCTTAATTTCCAACAAGCCACCAAAAGAGGAAGACTTGGATTTCATTCCTGATTCCAAAATGGTGGATAACATCGCGGAGGCCATGGAGCATGGATATGTGGAGAAGGAGGTGCATGAACTGTTCGTCGGCGATATCCTTTACTACGATCTGCATCTGCTGGACGGAAAAATGATTTTGCCAAGAGGCGCGACAATCACCAATGTGCTTCTTGAGAAGATTATGAACTATCACCGCCTTAAAGGGGTTCAGGAACCTATTCAGATCGCATTGTAATAGTTAGTCCTGTACCGGACATGTCCGAATGCGACAATGTGACTTCTCCAATTCACACCGATGGATGTGATTTTTCGTAATTCTCTATTTACAACTGAAAATACGTAATCCCTTGCATCATATGACGGCTTGTGCAAGTATTATAGATAAGGCGTTTTGATCATGCCGAACATAATAGTTTATATAATCTTGCGAGGAGCGTGAACATGACAAACCAATGTGAGGGGAAAAGTATGTCATTGTCTGAAGTGAACGCGCATTTCAGATACCAGACCGAACGATTCGAATCGGAAGCGCGTTTCGCCGATTCGCTTTGCGAGCTTCATCCTGACAAAGCGGATGGATGGAAACCTCTGATTGCGGAGGCGCGCAAAAGAGTGTCCTCGTCGTTGAGCGGCGGGAGCCTTCCCGATCTTAAAAAGGCTGTGATTGAGGCGGAAGCGTTGCTGGCTCCGCTTGGGAGCACTGTGAAGAGTTACACAATACATTGTGTGGGGCATGCCCACATCGATATGAACTGGATGTGGTCCTGGCCGGAAACGGTCGCGGTGATTAACGATTCCTTCCTGACCGTTCTGCGTCTGATGGATGAGTTTCCCGAATTTCATTTCTCTCAGAGTCAAGCGAGTGTTTACGCCAGTGTGGAGAAGCATAACCCTGAGATGCTGGAGCGCATCGCCGAGAGAGTAAAAGAGGGGCGATGGGAGGTGACCGCAAGTCATTGGGTGGAAAATGACAACAACATCGCAGGCGGGGAGAGCCTCACTCGCCATCTTCTTTACACTCGGCAATACATGCATAGGCTTTTTGGCATCTCCCCTGAAGACGTGCCGATCGACTGGTGTCCGGACACCTTCGGGCATGCTCGTTCGCTGCCAACCTATCTGGTGAGAGGGGGCATCAAGTACATTTATCTCCATCGCCCCGGGGTTTATTTGACGCAAAAGCCGGACGCCTTTTGGTGGAGCGCTCCTGACGGTTCGCGTGTGTTGGCTGTCAACCATATGAACCTAGGCTACAACATGACCCTGATGCCCGGAATTATGGACCATCTAGTGAAATTTGCGAAAAATTATGGCGGAAAGGATTACATGATCGTTTATGGGGTTGGAGATCATGGCGGAGGTCCCACTCGAAGGGATTTGTCTTTTGGATTGGATATGAACAAATGGCCGATTTTCCCGAACATACGTCTCACGACTGCGAAATCCTACTACGAGAAACTAGAGAAGATGGGAGACAAACTGCCAACGCTGGATTGCGAACTGAACACGGAGTTCACGGGGTGCTACACCACGCAATCGCTGATCAAGAAAATCTGCCGTTTCGGCGAGGCGCGTCTGAAGGATGCTGAAGCCGTCTCTACAATGGCTTGGAGAGTGGCGGGTTTGACTTACCCCACCGGAACCCTGCGAGACGACTGGGTGGACATCCTCTTTAATCATTTCCATGACATCCTTCCCGGTTCCGGTGTCCATGATACGCGCACCTATGCGCACGGGCTTTATCAGACATCCATGGCAAGCGTTTCCCAGATTGAAACCAAGGCGCTTCGCAGTCTCGCTTCAAGAATCGATACTGCGGCGAAAGATTCCGGAACGACGGATCAGTTTCTGTCGAATGTCTCCAGCGCTATGGGGGCGGGCGTGGGATTCCGATTCGATAACGCAGGCATGAGCCTTTCGGATCAGACCTGCGGAGGATGGCCCAAGCCGTATATGCTGTTTAATCCGCTTGCGGGGGATCGCGAGGAGGTGGTGGAGGCTACCCTCTGGGATAACGAAGTCTATTGGGATCCTGCGCGTCCGTTAAAATCCAGGAAATACAGAGTGACACTACCCGACGGCTCTATCATCCCAGCGCAAATGATAACCGCCGGTAATTTCTGGGGGCACGAATACGCCATCGTTGCGTTCCCTGCGCATATTCCCTCATTGGGCTATTCTCTTGTCATGGTGGATGAGATTCGGGGAGAAACTCCCTCCCCCGCGCCTCATGAGGCATGGTTGCTTGGAACACGGCATCATTGCGAATACGCACCCGTGGAGAGAAGCATCGAAGGATTGGAGAATGAGTATCTTCGAGTGGAACTGGATCCCCAAACCGGAGGAATACATCGGCTAATAGACAAGAAAAGCGGTAAGACCATCGTTGAAAATGCGCCATTGCTGGAATACGCGGTGGAACGTCCTCACGGGATGAGCGCTTGGTCCGTTGACAACACAGGGCAAACGGAATTCCCAGTTGTCGCTTCGATGACACGTTCCATGTCGGGGCCCTACAAAGCGACGATCGATGTGAAGGCGAAGATACATTCATCGGATATGACCATCACATACGAACTTCGCGCCGGTGATCCGATGCTCTACCTGCATATCTCCGGCGTTTGGTTTGAAAGAGGAACCCCGCAAACCGGCGTCCCCGTTCTTAGCTACGCCTTTCCGTTATCTGCAGACGATACGAAAGCCTCCTATGAGATACCGTTCGGTTCCATCGAGAGGAACTTTAACAATGGAGAGGAGTTACCCGCTCTTCAATGGGCGAAAGTATCTGGAACGGCGAATGGCGAGAAGATGGGATGCGCCTTGCTTAACGATACCAAGCATGGTTATTCCCTGAAAGGAAACACACTCCGACTTACGTTGATTCGCAGCAGCTACGAGCCGGATATCCTGCCGGAAATAGGCTCCCATGAGATTCATTTGGCGTTGCTCCCCTACGGCGGAGAAATGGATGATGCGAGCGTCACTACGGCGGCGGATCGCTTAAACCATCAAGTGAAGGTGGTGAGCACGGATATTCATAAGGGCGCTCTGCCTCGACAGGCGATGTTGGCGAGCATCTCTCCTGCGAACGTCATACTTTCCGGGTTTAAAAAGGCAGAGGATAACGATGCCGTTATCGTTCGGGTTTATGAATCGGAAGGGCGGAAAACCGACTGTGTTGTGACGCTCAACGAAAGCATCCTTGGGAAAGTGTCTTCCGTTGCCGAGGTGGACATGATGGAAAGACCGATAAAATCCAATGTTCGATCTGCGGATAATAGCGTGACCGTGACCGTACCAGCCTACGGAATCACCTCCCTTCGGATATCCATAACACATAGCTAAAATCAAACACTCCCCCTGCGAAAATGACGTATCGCAGGGGGAGTGTTTATTTGGGGATTCCGTGAATTATCCATTGCGGGGGAAACGAACGGTTACGCCTGTGTCGGCGGCTTTTTTCCCTGCGGATAGTATCTCCTGGGCGTCACGGCTTACCTCCATGGAGCAAAACCCTTCGATGGGTTCGTTGTTCTCAATGCAATGGATTAGATATTCAGGACCATTTCGTTTGGGGCTTTCCAATGGGCGGGGGGTGATCACCTGTTGCTCTTTTCCCGCCTGTTGGAGATACAGCTTATCCCCTCCCACCGCGAGAGAGCCATCCACTCCGTAAGCAACCGGATTATGAGTGGCGTAATGCACTTTTTGTGTCCAGCATGCTTCTGCGACACCGAAAGCATGCGGGTATTTCATGAGAATGATGGCGTTATCATCCGGTACAGGGTAATCCTTCACGAAAACGCCGCGAAAGCCGGTGACCTCCGTGGGAAGCCCCATGTATCTGGCGCACATATCCGCCGAATAGCAGCAGTAATCCATCAAAGCCCCCGCACCGTTTTTCTCCTCGTCATAAAGCCACTGCCAAAAGTAAGTGGTGCAGCCTATCTCCTTCGGTCCATTGTGCGCTGACCTTTGTTTGAAATAGGTGAGAGGTCCTATCTCACCTGCAAGAATACGTCGTTCCATCTCTTGAATGGCGGGGGACCACGCCGTAGGCCAGTTTATCATGAGCTTGATTCCCGCTTTTTGGGCGGCGGCGACCATTCGATTTGCTTGTTCAACATTGGCAGCCATGGGCTTCTCGCTGATGACGTGTACACCCTTGGCGGCACATCTCTCTACAATATCCGCACAGACGTTATTTTCGGAGGCGGCTTGAACGATATCCAACTCCTCTTTATCAATCATCTCCTCCCAAGAGGGGTATACTCGGGGAACCCCGTATCGAGAGGATATCCTTTCTCGCAACTCTTCGTTAACATCCCCTGCAGCGACCAGTTCGCAATCCTTGCGCTTCGTCCATATGTCCAATTCCCCCCACACATGGTCATGCACCATGCTTGCCACACCGACGCGATATTTCTTAGCGGCCATGTTCGGAACCCTTTCTTCGTTTATGGTTTACACTCTTCGTTATACCTTTTCCGGTGTTTTCGATATATTTCCCCTCCGAGGATCGATCGGTTGCGCTAGAGCGGTTCATACGCACCACCGCCAAGAGGCGCGTGATGGATTCGTCCGGTATTTTCACCTCTATGATTTCCGGATCGGCTCCTTTTAAACGATGTATCACATCCAACGATTGAGTGATCTCCTCCTTGGCATTTGAGCTTTTCATCGCCACGACTTGCCCCCCTGGCTTCGCCAAAGGGATGAGCCATTCCATGAGCTGAGGCATATGCGCCACCGCTCTTGCGACAACCCAATCGTATCGTTGGCGATGTTGAGGATCCTTTCCTGCATCCTCCGCCCTATTATGCGCAACGCGCACCCCACGAAGTTGCAGGGATTCAATCACGGATTCGAGGAATGTCAGTTTTTTTCTCGTTGCGTCCATGAGTGTCACGTCCAAGGAGGGAAATGCGATTTTTAGCGGGATTCCCGGAAACCCTGCGCCGGTGCCCACATCAATCAAACGTCCCTCGCCCGTGAAATCCGGTATGACCCTCAATGTCAACGAATCCAAAAAATGCTTGGGAACCGTCTCCTCGGGTGAGATTCGCGTAAGGTTCATTTTTTGGTTCCAATCCATCAATAGCGAGTGAAATAATGTCAATTGATCTAATTGGAACGAAGTAAGCTCAACGCGCAACTCCTTGGCGCCATTTACAAGTTTTTCATAATCCAACTCTTCCATGGAGGGAATCTTGCTCCTATTTCGTATTTACTGCTATAATCCGTGATGATTGAGTTCGGAATTTCAAGTCGTAATTGCAAATGCTGATTTTTACAAATACCTGATATTGTATGATAATCTCAATCCGGCAGATAAAAAGGTTAGAGAGATTGGCAAGCAGGGTAGGATGCGGAATCGAGGGGGTTATTGATGAATGACAACATTCTTTCTCAAGATACGATGGGGAAATATCTATTCTTGAGGAAGATCATTGAAGATATGGATTCGGTTGTGGTTGGCTTTTCAGGGGGAGTGGACAGCACCATCGTATTAAAAGTCGCCTACGATGTTCTTGGCTCGAAGGCGATTGGTGTGATAGGGGACTCCGAGGCTTTTCCCGAAGGCGAGGTTGAATCCGCGTTGAAAATAGCGAGGGAAATCGGTGTGGAGATCGTACGAACGCCCACGCATGAGTTGAGCAACATACATTTTCGAGTGAATAATCCGGATAGATGCTATCATTGCAAAACCGAGCTCTTCGGACAGTTGCGTAGAGTAGCCGATGAGAGAGGTATTTCCTGGATCGCAGACGGCTCTCATGCAGGGGACACGGGGGATTATCGTCCGGGAATGATAGCCGCCCGCGAGAAATCCGTGCGAAGTCCATTGCAGGAGGCGGGTATCAACAAGTCGGAGATCAGGGAGATCGCTCGTTTTATGGGGTTATCCAATTGGGATAAGCCGTCGTTCGCCTGTCTCTCCTCTAGGTTTCCCTATGGTACCGAGATCACTTCCGAACTTCTGGCGCAAGTCGATGGGTGTGAGAAGGTGATGCGGGAGTTGGGGTTTCGTCAATTCCGTGTGAGGCATCACGACACGATATGCCGTTTGGAAGTGGAACCTCAGGATATTCCCCGCGTTCTCGAATTTCGGGAGGTTATTAACACCCGCATGAAAGAGGTTGGTTATCTCTATGTCACTTTGGATTTGGAGGGATATCGAACCGGTAAAATGAACGATCCTCTTCGGCAAAGCGAGAATTCTTTGTTGCGCAAGGATGAAATTCAGTTAACAGTGAAATGAGGCTCCCTTAATGAGGGCGCCTCTCTCATTTTTTCCCAAGGGTGTTAAGACGATCCGCCGGGCTGACGATCTCCGTGAGGCGCAGCCCGAAATTATCCTCGATAACCACCACTTCGCCTCGGGCAATCAGCCTGCCATTCACAAGAAGATCAACAGGTTCCCCCGCCACCCTTTCCAATTCGATGATCGATCCGGCGGATAGTGCGAGAACATCCTTGATGAGCATCTCCTTTCTGCCCAATTCCACCGTAGCCTCCAATGGGATATCCATGATGAGATCGATGCCTCTGGGCAACTCTTCGCTCACCGTATGAGCTTCAAAAGGTTGAAAGATGTCCTGCCGAGGCGCATTCGTAACATTCATGGAGTCCATTTGCTGAGTGGGAGAGGTATCCGCAGGTGAGGAGGGTTGCAAGTTCATCCTCCTTGCGGTTTCCGGCGTCAGGAACAGATACATTTTGAATTCCGTTCCATCCATCATCTGGATGGTGAAAACGACTTGAGCCACCTCTCCTGTCATGGCGAAGTCGGTAGGAAGTGTGAGGAGCCCATGGGAAATGGCGCTCTTATCCATTTGAATCATCTTCCCCAATGCATTACCGAGAGCGTTTCCCAAGCCTCTTATGGTCCCTTTTAATATCTCTGACAGGGTATCTTTTATCTCCTCGGTCATTTCCACAGGAGGGATATTGCCGGATATCGCTCCATATATGGCGAAAGCTTGATCGAGAGGAAACGCGAGCACACTCTCTTGGTTTCCGATTTCAGTGAAGGAAAAGGTGTTTTGAATCGTTTCTCCGACAGTCTCCATCACCGAATCAACGGTTTGCATGGAGACTTGAGGGTCCACGACAGTGATAAGTTGCCCGATTCCTTCTGAAAGCGCCAAGCCTAGCGCATCAAGAAGAGAGACCATACTGTCTTGCAAAGCATTCATTTCATGGGCGTCCAATCCCGCCATATTATTCACCCTTTCTCCTCGTTAACGACACGATTGATATGTAAAGCGACCTTTCTTCCCGTAGTTCCCGGCTTGCCCTTGAATTTCACGTGCCCTCCGATCATTAAATCGACCTCATCATCGCTCTTTCTCTCCAGTTTGAGAGTGTCTCCGGCTCTTAAATCAACCAGCTCTTTCACGGTTAAAGTTGTGGACCCCAATCGACATATGCAGGTGATATTTGTGGATTCCAGCCGATGCGCGATAATTGGGGCGTTTAAGCCTGAGGTGGATTGTGTGTTTGAGGAGAACCACCTTTGTGCTGAAAGCTTGACGATGATCGGTTTTAGTAGGAGGTAGGGGAGGCATAAACTCATGGCGCCCCTCAGATCGCCTATCTTCACCTCAAAGAGAACGGATACCACCGTGTCGTTCGGTGGAACGATTTGAATGAATTGGGCTTGTGTCTCCATGATCTCCCGGCGCGGGGTGAACTGCGCGATACCCTCCCATGCGTTCTTCAACTCCTTGGTGGCTCTATCCACGATGGTCGATGCGAGGGATTTCTCAATCTCGGTTAGGTTGTTCCCGTTCTTCACCATATTGCCGGGACCGCCTAAAAGCCGATCGATCATCGACAGCACGACGTTGAACTCTATCTCCAGTATCGCCTGACCGGACAATGGGGTCATGCTGAAGACATTGATGATGGAGGATGTGATGGATCGCATATATTCATCGTAGGGAACCTGCTCCACCGAAACAAGATCCACATGCGTGGAGACACGTAAATATGCTGAAAGCGACGAGGCGTAAAGTCTGGCGAACGTTTCATGCAACATTTGCAGAGTGCGTAGCTGATCTTTGGATAGTTTGTCGGGACGTCGAAAATCGTAAGGTTCGTAAGCCACGGTTTTCGCCGCCGAGTCCCTTGCAAGAGGCGATCGCGCTTGTCCCTGTTGGTGCGTAGTTTCGATGGAGGAGGATTCGACCTGCGAATCACTTGCTCCATCACCGCTTAACGAGGAGAGGAGAGCCTCAATCTCCTCTTGTGAAAGTATCTCAACCATGTCGCCCTCCTAGTCCGGAGGGCGATATAGCATATCGACGGATATCATCCGTCTTCAAGGAGTCGCATCCCCGAACCTTTACTGCGTTGCGAAATCAAGAAAGTAGATGGTGACTACGTCATCGGAACCCAATTCGGAGTTGATCTGGTCCACTAACTGCTGTTTCAGCTTTTCTCGATCCGCATCCGTGGATACATCCGCCAGAGTTTTAGTCGTCAGAACAGTAATGATAGCGTCTCGAATATTTGGGGTGTCATCTTGAATCGTGGATGCGCTCACCCCTTCCTTAATTCCAATGGCGAATGTCGCCTTCAGATAGTGATTGCCATTTCCTGCGAGGTTCACCAGAAATTCATCCAATGAAACTTTGGATCCGACCTTCACCACCGATTTCTTATCCTTGTTTTGTTTTGAATGGTCCCGAAGTAATATCGTACCCGCTATCGCCAGATTTATAATCAGGATTACCGCAATAATCCCGATGATCAGCATCTTCTTCCCGCCCTTGGGCTTTGCTTCCGCCGTTTGCTCCTTTTTTTCAATCTTTTCCTCAGTTTTGCCCGCCATCTTGTTCGCGCCTTTCTCCGATAGCAATGAAAGAGGCAGTCCATCGGAATGATGGACCGCTCTTATCTGTCTCATTATCGGCAAACAGGACGTTTTAACTCAGGGAGTGAGATCGGGAACTATCCTGGGATTATTCCGAGCACATCCTGCAACATCGTGTCTACAGTTGAGATAATTTTCGTGTTGGCTTCAAATCCTCTCTGTGTAATGATGAGATTTGTGAACTGCGAGGAGAGATCCACGTTGGACATCTCCAGGTAACCCGGATTGATGGAGCCATTACCGTTTTGATTCGCCACGCCGTATTGAGGTGTTCCGGAGTTGCTCGAAGGTTGCAGCATGTTGTTGCCCACACTTGTTAACCCCTCGGGATTAACGAAGGAGGCGAGTGCGATTTGCCCCAAAGCCTTGGTCTGCCCGTTGGTAAACACCCCATTCAATACGCCATTCGAATCTATGGTATAACTCTGAAGGGTACCAGCCGCGCTGCCATTCTGCGACGCCGCCTGGGCATTGGAATCGCTTGACAATTGAGTGAGTGCTGAGTTGTTCAACGTGACCGTGAAAGGCGACACCGATCCGTTGGTGGGCGTGACGGTGATAGTTTGACTTGAACCTGCGATAAGCTGTCCGTTAGATCCAAAATAGAGAGGCGAGTTATTCGTGCTGGATGACGAGGAGATAACATTGCCATTCTCCGAAGCCGTCCATGTCCATTCCGATTGAGATCCGGGAGGCGCGTTTTGGCTTAAAGGAACGCGGGTGTATTGAAGATTGATCATATGCGACACGCCGAGGCTATCGTATATCTGTTCCGACGCCCCCCAGGACGGGGTGGCACCTGCCTGACCGTCAGCCGTGCCCGTTAAGGTGGATGCACTGGCGGCGGAGGTCATCGAGCCATAATTAAGATTTAGGGATAACGGAGATGCTCCATTGGCGCCGGGTATTTGCTCGGCATGATTCGCACCGCTTTGACCATCCAGTAATATGGAACTGCCCAAAAGATTTCCGGAGCTATCCGCAAACTGAAGCCCTGAACCCGTTTCGTACGCTTTGGCGTTTCCGCTCGTGCTGTTGTAAATTGTGGTGCCATCCACCTTCACTTGAACATCCCAGGATTGAGTTGCGCCTGCAGGCACCCCCGTTCCCGTGGGGTTGGATACGGGATTGGAGAAAATGGTTTCCACGGTATGAGGGTTGCCGAGAGAGTCATAGACGGTGACGGTGTTATCCGCCGTATCCGATGCGGCTGCCGATGAGTTCAAGTTGCCCGCATAATCCACTTTAGTGCTATACAAAGCGGAACTGGCGTTCAGGTTACCGCTGAATTTGATATTGGCGGTTTGCTGCGGCGGCATAATCTCCCCCAATGGCACCGATAACGTGCTTGCCGGGGTGATGGAAGTGGTTGTATTGATGGTTCCGAAACTATCCGCCGGATAACCGAGCACTTTTTGTCCCGTGGAAGGATTCACCAGCGTGCCGGAACTGTCAATTGAAAAAGAGCCATCTCGGGTGTAGCTGAGGGCGGAGCCATTGGATACCACAAACATGCCGTTCCCTTGGATCGCCAAATCGGAATTATTTCCAGTGGATTGCAGATTGCCTTGGCTTTGGTCGGTTTGTATTCCACCGAGGGAAACCCCAAGTCCCACCTGTACTGGGTTCTGCCCACCCGCTCCGGAAGAGGTGGGAGCGGTGGCTGCTTGTATTGTTTGTGAGAGTTGATCCTGAAAGGAGACACTTGCGGATTTGTAACCCACCGTGTTCACGTTGGCGATATTGTTGCCTATGACATCAATACCGCTTTGTTGCGTCTGCAAACCGCTGACGCCGGAATACATCGCTTGTAGCATTATTCAACCTCCGTTTGAATAGCGGTTCCTTCATTCAATCCGGAACCCAGGCCTCCCCGTGGGAAAACGGCGGTCCAGCCTGTTGACATCCTGTCGACTTTATTGGTATGGGATTCGGGTTCGTTCCTTATGCGCGGATTACGCTATCACCGCGCTGTCTATGTTGGTAAAAACGTTTTGCTTCAAGTTATCCTTGTCCACCACCGTGATGACCGTGCGGTTTGGAACGCTCACCACGAACGCCGTGTCATCCATCAACACGAGCGATTCTCTTCCTCCCTTGTCCGCCACTTTTTGGACGGCTCCTTCAATCCGTTGGATATCCGTGGCTCCCAAATCTATCTGTCTCGATTGAATCCTCATCTGAGCATGCGCGGAGAATTTCAGCGTTCCCATCCTGCCCTGCGCCTGCTTGAGGGAATCGGCGAAACTTATTCCGCTTTCCCGTTCCTGAGGCTGACGAAGAGAAGGGGTTGTTACGGGCTGCTGAGGTCCGATGAGTATTTCGTTAAGATTGATCGGTTCCGCCATAACACCATTCCCGCCTAATATTTATTGCACGCTTTGAACATCGGATAACGGTATATCCTGATTGTTCACGGTAATATTCACTCCGCTGCTGGTATAGGATACCGCCTGCACCACTCCGTTCACGGGCGTGTTGACACCATTGACCATATTCATCGCCGTAACCGTTTTTCCCAACAGCGCAGTCGCCTGAATCTGCCCCATATCCTGTGTGATCGTGTTCACTCCGTTTACCGTCGAGAATTGAGCCAATTCCGCAAGGAACTGAGTGTCATCCTGCGGCGACATCGGATCCTGATTTGTCATTTCCGCCATCATGATATTCAGGAAATCCTGTTGTCCCAATGACTGATTATTTGTGATGTTTGTGTCTGCGCTTGTGGACCCCGTGGAGGATCCGATACTGCTAATACTCATTATACACCTCCATAATCCCAAAATACGGATGGAGTTTCCCGCCACATCCGCAAATGATCCCCTGTTATGCCGAATAGTCCAAGTATTCCCTTGATAGAGTCATGCTGGGTTGATAAACGGAGTTAGTGGCATTGGAGACTTCACCATTTGAATGGATGAACGAGTTCACCTGTCCCGAGTTTAACGGTTGGTTCATCGATCCGAAATCTCTTTGTTGTGAAAAGTTGTGCATGGAAACATCCAAACCTTGCAGAGTGTACCCCCTGCTTTCAAGAAGAGCGCCGAGTTGATCACGTTTATCATTTAGCGCATCAAAAGCGTGTTGTGTTGTGGTAACGATCTGGGCGTCCAGTTGATGATGATCCGATACGATGGTCACTTGCACGTCACCTAACTGATCCGGTTTTAAATGAAGAGTTATTTCCTGACGCCCTTGCGTGATCTGCATGGTCTCCAGGCGCCGCATTGTCTGATCAACCACCTGTATCCTATCCTGAAGGGATATCGAAGATGAAGAGGACACCCCCGTTGTTGATGGGTCGGATTTTATCGTATTTCCAGCCATCCCCGTAGCGGATAGCGGATTCTTCGTGTTATATTGCTCTCCGCGATTGCCTTCGTTTCCGGACCCGTTCTGGTTCATATCCGTTTTGGAACCGGACGTCGTCGGGGCTGCGGTGGCTTTTGCGGAAGAACCGTCCGGTGACGCGCCGTTTGCGTTTCCCGAGTTATCTTCCCGAGGAGCGGAGAGATTTTTCAGCGGAGTTTGCGCAATCGCCATCGGCTCACCCATCCCTTGCCCTGCCTTGGATGAAGTATCGCCGATGGCGGGAGATAAAGCCCCCCCTTGTTTGTCTTGGCCTGAGCCCGATATCAGATCGGTAGGCGAAGAGGAGGCTTGCGCATCGTTTTTAAGCATCAGATGGGACGCATCTGGATGATGGTTGGAATTTTCCGTCAATACCAATGGCGTTCCGGATGACAGATTGCCAGACACCCGTATCTGCAGGTTAGGGTCCTTCGGCCCGCCTCCGTCGCCTTTTGCGGGATTAACCGTATCCTGCATCAGGCGGATGTCGTTGTTTGGCGTCTGCGTTTGCATGTCGGCATTTGCAGTGAGGTGTGTTTTCAGTTCACCGACCGCCGTTGGTGCGGTGTCCACTGTTGACACGATATCGTGGAATGGCAGGGTTGTTTGAGGAACATCCGCCTTCCCAATGGGCATTTGGGTTGTGGTGGATGAGGCGCTCTCTCCGGGTATGTTCGCTGATTTCCCCGAGGTTGATTGCGCGATCAACTCTTGAGGAAGCGTCAGCAAGTCATTTTCGGGGAGGGCTGTTGTCGAGATAACCGCCGTCGCCGAAGACTGGGCACGATTCGTTTCGGGGGTGGCGGCGGATAATGCGACCTCGCGTGTGAGAGTGGACGCGAGAGGCATTGGGATGGATAGCGTGTTTTGTACGGACAAGACGGGCAAGGCTGATGAATCACTTGATATAATTGAATGGGTTTTGTCTTTTCCCGTTTTGTCGGACTTGGACGGGGCGACGACGTCGGCGGCCCCTCCGGTTGGATTATTCTTAGAGTTATTCGTCTTGTTAGCATGTGCGTTTTCGAGAGGGACATTGGCTTCCGTCGATATGATCTTATCGCTTAATCCGTTTTTTATAGTTTGCGCGGCCTCTCCGGTCAAAGCGGCGGGGATGCTCAATTCGGAAGGAGATTTCATCTGAGTTGCGTCGTTATGCGACGAAGCGGTGTCCTTGCCCCCGTCATTACTGGGTGGAGCATCCGTGGTTTTTTGATTGGATGGCGAGAGATTGGATTGATCCGTTTTCTGAGACGCCATCGTCAATGCTTGCTGAAAAGGAGTAGACTCATCCACGGAACGATCCCCGGTGGTTTTACCGATCGGGATGTTCGACGTGTCTTTTTGCGTAACGATGTCGCCGAGAGATTTGAGATTCAATTCAGATTGCTCCGAAAACATTATTTCGTAATCACGGCGATATTATCGGAAATTTTATTGTGTGACTTTAGGGGAAATGTGGAAAAATAAGGGTCCGCTTTTTTGAGCGAACCCTTTCAATGAAAAAAGTGTGGCGCACAATGCTCAGTCTTTTATCTCATTGAGGAGATTTTCCATGAGTGTCTCAAGTTTCATCGCTCCTAGATCACCCGTCCCTCTTTTGCGAACGGATACCACATCCGCCTCCACGTCGCGCTTCCCCATCACCAGCATGTAAGGGATTTTTTGCGTTTCCGCCTCGGCGATCTTCTTTCCGACCCGCTCCGACCTGGAGTCTATATCCACTCTAAGCCCATTGCTTCGCATGGCCTCAGCTATCTTTTTTGCGTAGTCCAATTGGGCGTCGGCAATGGGCAGCAGTATCGCTTGCACCGGCGCAAGCCAGAGCGGAAAAGCTCCCGCATATTGCTCGATAAGCAATCCCATGAATCGCTCGGTTGATCCCGTGACTGCGCGGTGGATCACCACCGGGGTTCGTTCGGTGCCGTCCTCGGCGATGTAGGTGCATCCCAAGCGCGCGGGTTGAATGAAGTCCACCTGAATGGTGGAAGCGGTCCACTCCCTTCCAATGACATCCTTCGTTTGAAAATCCGCCTTCGGGCCGTAGAAAGCCGCTTCGCCTGGGGCTTCGTAATATTCCACTCCGTTAGCCTCCAGGGAACGTCTTAACGCCGCCGTGGCTCGGTTCCATTTATCATCATCCGCCACATATTTACCGCCTGGCTCCTCGCCCCGCAGTGAGAGGCGAACGCGGTAATCCTTGAAGCCATACCGATTTAACACCTCGTGAATCAGCGTCAACGCCAATCCAAACTCACTTTCCACCTGATCTTCGGTGCAGAAGATGTGGCAATCGTCCTGAGTGAGCGATCTCACTCGGGTTAATCCGGTCAGTTCGCCGCTTTTTTCGTAACGATACAGTGTGGCGAACTCAGCGAAACGAAGCGGGAGATCTCGGTAGGATTTCAAACCGCTCAAATTATAAAGTGTCATGTGCGAAGGGCAGTTCATCGGTTTTAGCCGGAATTTCACTTCGTCCTCTTCGTCAGTCATGGGAGGGAACATGACGTCAGCGTAGTTGTCGTAATGTCCCGATTTTTTATACAGATCCTCTCGTACGATGTGTCCGGTCCATACGTGCTGATAACCGTAGCGTGTTTGCACCTCCCGCACGTAATTTTCCATTGTGTGGCGAAGAATCTCCCCCTTGGGAAGAAAGAGCGGTATCCCCTGTCCCACATCCTCCGGGGCGAAAAGGAATAGTCCAAGTTCCTTGCCGATTTTACGGTGGTCGCGTTTCTTTGCCTCCTCAAGGCGAGAGAGATATGCGTCCAACTCCTCCTGGGTTTCCCACACAGTACCGTATATTCGGGTCAGCATCTTGTTCTTTTCACTACCTCGCCAGTACGCTCCGGCGATGGAGAGCAACTTGAAATGGCGAATGGCGCCTGTATCGGAGATATGCGGACCTCTGCAGAGGTCTCCCCAATCGCCCTGATCGTAAAAGGAGATCACTTCATCCTTAGGAAGATCGTTTATCAACTGTATCTTGTAGGATTGATTCTTCGCCGTACAAAGAGCCAAAGCAGCTTCCCTGTCTAATTCCTTTCGAACGATAGGCAGTTTTCTCCCTGCGATCTCCCTCATTTTCTCCTCAATTCTCGGGAGATCCTCCTCATGAATCGGAATGGGGAAATCGAAATCGTAGTAGAAGCCATCCTCAATGGGTGGACCAATGGCGTATTGAACTCCTGGATATAATTCGCCAACAGCTTGCGCCATGAGATGCGCGGCGGAATGACGCAGGGCATAGTAACGATCATGGGAATTTTCCATGCAAAACCTCCGAATGTATCAGTGTTAGTTATCGATGTAATAAAAAACGCCACCGTTTCCGGTGGCGTTCCGCTTGTGGCAATGTGACGTCGCAAACTATCGTCGACGGCGCAACGGAACGCCATCCAATTTAGTTTGAACCAAACCGAGCGAAGCCTCTATTTCGTTTTGATATGCCAAGCGTTCCATTGCAAGCCTCTTTCGATCTCTATGAACCCATTATACCTTAGTTCTTTCTCAAAGAATGATCGCGAATTGCATCATCAAAAAACCACACGAAACTAGATCGTTGCCTCAGGCAAAAATCCACATAAAATGCCATAAAA
>JAJZOL010000111.1 GCA_021811565.1 bacterium
GGTGAGGATGATAGCCAACCTCTCAAAAATGGCGCACCGCGCATTAGAGGATGGCGACATATTTGCAATTTGCGGTTCCATTCAATCCTCTTCGTACTGAAGGTAAGCTTCCTGTTTTGGTTTTTTGACTATATTAACCATTACGACAGGAGGCTTTTGTATTGCTTCCTTAATGTATATTCTTTTGCGTTTATATTATATAGTATATATATATGAATCCATAAAATTTGAGTCGCACGGGTTCAGACTCCGGTATATGAAAAACCACGGAGTATTTCCAGAAATGTGTCTCATGCATTCCTTCCAAACCCTATAAGAGATTTGAAGCTTCCCCTATGTTAGGATTTCCTATTTTTGCCTAGGAGAAAAGATAATATCCTTGAATGGATATCATTAATATGGAAAAATAACAAGGTAATCCCATGGAATCAGGCAACACCCATTCAGTTTTTTACGTGAGGTACGAGTCATAAGGACACTGAAATAGGCACATTTCAATACGACAGGTTGCGAGGATCAACGATGAAGGTTACAGTTTGCCATACAGGCTCGATAGTGAATGAGAGCGAGAAAAGGTGCGTCAATCATCTTATCGAAATGATTGAATCGAAATATGAATCGGATGAATGGAAACTATTCACCAAACTAAAACTTCAGATCAACGCTAAACTGCAAGCCAATGAAATTGACGCTGTATTAATAGGTCCTCAAGGGGTTCACTTGTTGGAATTTAAACACTGGTCCGCCGATTGGATCGAATCGAACCATGACATTGTAACCAGTGAAGTAAGACAATTACAGCGTAACGCTCATTTGATGATGCGATTATTGCGAAACAAAATACAGAATCCTCCTCCGGTAAACCTGTCGATAATACTGACCAAAGAGCAATCCAAACCACCAAAATATTCTGGATCTCCGGAACCTAATGTCAAATTCCATCTTTTAAGCTCATGGAATACGCAATTAGAATTCAATCCACGACTGGATTCAAAAGCGGTCGAACAAATATCCTCGATGCTACAAGCTCTGCAACCAGCGATAATGAAATCAAATGAGATCGAAAGCATTGCGGGCTATGTGGATCTGGTTCCGCTTTCATCCGAATTCGGTTTCCATCGTATCTACCGAGGCATTCACTCCTCAAGACGAGATCATTCGATCTTGCATCTATTTGATTTCTCCGCAACCAATGAGAAAAAACCGGAATCCACCGCACAAAAGATGTTTGAAACCTACCTGAAAATTCAAAAGCTCTCCTGGGCTCCAACAATACTGGATCCCCTTCAAGATGTACCGGGATATCTAGGAGAGATGCTCTTTTTCACTTTGAAGGATCCATTTGCACCAACCCTTGAATTGCGTATTAACGATGCGGATTGGAACACCTCAAGCCGGTTGAAATTCGCATGCGAGCTAATCAGGGATTACGAGGAGCTTAAGGACCAAACGGGTTCTGATTTATTGGAACCTACACAGCAAAACATTCGAGTTAAGTTCAACGATACGCCTATCTTTACCGATCTGTTTCTTCCGGCGACCACTTCCAAGGAGAATCAAAGCTTTGCAAGCGATCTCCCCGCCGCAAACACCTTCCTCTCCGTTCCGGGTAACGATTATTTCCATGGCTCATCCTTAAGTGCGTGTCTTTTATCGCTGTTTGAGAAGCGGAACGACACATCTTCCATTATGGCAAAGGAGTTAATCCGCGATCATATAGACGATCTCCATGCCTTGTCAGACGGCTTGGAAACTCTTGGAAATAATCCGGAAGAATCAATCAAAAAAGAGGAAACGCTCAGTGAAAACCTCTCCATCCGTTTTTGGACGGAGGATCAGATTGTTACCATTGGCGATAAAAACTATCGACTACTCTTTCCCCTCAATCAGGATGGCACCATTTCGAATTTCAAAGTTGCTGAATTGGATCGGACGAAAAGCGCGGAAATGGGAACCGGCGTCATAACCGCCTCGCAGGACAAAGAAAATGGAATGCGCCTTCTCACTGTCCATCGCAATATCATATCTTTTGAATCACCATATCTTGCTCCGATTGATGCAGTCTCAGAGGAATGGAGTGACAGATCAGCATTATCCTCCAGGAAATGGATGGAAGGCGTTCCTTTAAGCGAATACGCTGGAATGCTTCCCCTACTGGCTGTATCGTTACAAGAAACATCCTGTGAAGAGCTGGCATTGCATTGGTTGGAGATTATATGCACCGCACTGCATCATTTCCATAAAAACGAACTTGTTCACGGAAACATCGCTCCGCATAATATCGTGATCTCCAATGGAGACCCCGTCATTGTCAATTACGACACGGTACGGCGTTTGAATGATCACACCTCCGCAATCCAACTAAATCCATATTATCCTCCCACCCACTTAACAGGCAAGGGGCTTACTCCTGCGGATGATATTCACGCCTTGGCGAATTGCTTTCTGTTTCTTTTATTTGGGAAGGATCCGATATCGAAAGATGACAAGGATCATCGGAACTGGCGGGAAGAATTGCGACACGAATATCCCAAACTCGCTCGTTTTTTCGAGAAAGCAATCCATCCGGAATCATCCAAGCGTTTCGCTTCAGCAAGCGAAGTGCTGTATTTCCTATCAATAGATTCTCAATCCATTGAAACGCCTGTAACTTCAAGGTCTTCGAGCGATATGTTGGAGGAATTTAAGGATCATTCTTTGCACGATGAAAACGTATCGCCTCATATTTCCGGGAACCGTATTCCATGGTTGCTCTCTCTTTTAAAATCTTATCCCGGATCAAAATGGGGCAACAGTGAAACTCGCGGACTGGACACTGAATTCGCGGAAAGCACATATGTGCCCACTGAGTTGGAGGAATCCCTCTATAAGGATATTCTCGACAAGAAAATTCGTCTGCTGATCCTTTGCGGGAATGCAGGGGACGGCAAGACGGCGCTACTACAGCATTTGAGTTCACGGCTTGGGCTTGAAAAACGACTGTCCGCAAGCCGATTAACGGAGGGACGCATGAATAACGGCGCCATTCTTCGAATTAACTTCGATGGATCAGCTGCGTGGCGTGGACAGTCGGCGGACGAGATAATGAATGAGTTCATGAGACCTTTCCTGGATGGACCGCCGAAGGAGGATATCATTCATCTTCTTGCGATAAACGATGGAAGGTTACTCGAATGGTTATTCCAGGCGGAAGAGGAATTTGCTGGTTCGAAGCCTCTCCTTAAGGAAATATCCGCACATCTGCAACAAGAAAATATTCCGGATGAGTCTCATCTGCGCTTTATATCCCTAAATCAGCGTTCCTTGGTTGGCGGTTTGGACAGAGATAACAAACGAATTTCAACCGATTTTCTCGATCGTTTGATAGACAGTCTCTACGGTGGAGATCATGCCGCTGAAATATGGAAGCCATGTTTGAATTGCCCTGCTAAAGGTAGATGCAACGTTTATCAAACGGCGCTTCTATTTGGAAATCATCTGTTTCCTGAAATGGCGGAACAAAAGATCCGCGCCCGTGCGCGCGCTCGACTATATGAAGCTTTGCAAGCGGTTCATCTTCGAGGCGAGACACATATAACGGTAAGAGAATTACGGGCGGCAATTGTTTATATTCTGTTCGGATTACATGATTGCGATGAGATCATTCAAAACACTGCGGAATCGCTTCCTTACTGGGAACGGGCTTTCAACGCGGATACACCGCAACGCCAAGGCGAAACGCTCCGAGAACTCGTCCGTTTTGATCCTGCGTTGGATTCCAGTCCGAAAATCGACCGCTACTTAAGCAGCCGAAGCAATATGAAGGGGGAATCACCGCAGCACTACGCCGAGCTTTCAATTGGTTCGGCAAGACGAAGAGCCTATTTTGAATGGACTGAAGAGGATATTTATCGCGTGGGCGGTGGAACGGATGCCCTTGGGCTCTTTGGAGGCGAATATCTGAGCCGCTTTAGAGATCTGCCTCTGGCAAGCGACTCCGAAAGAACTGAACTCATTCAAAAACTATGCCTGGGGATATCGCGATTGGAAGACCTCCCCTCTCAGGCATATAAACGCCAAAATGCCGTACCGCTTCGAGTTTCTCAGCGCACACCGACGGAAACATTCTTCTGGATCGAGAAACCGCTTACCTCCTTCCGATTGGAGGCGGATTTGCCCTCCGCCCTCCATGGTATGGAGCGGCTTCATCGCCGCGTCAATCTCGTTTATCAATACCGAAACGGCGGCAGGGAGATACTAGCGTTGGGAGCCGATCTATTCAACCTGCTTTTGCAGATCGCGGATGGATATCAAATTGGGGATGTCTCGCAGGAGGACATTTTCTCCCGACTCTCCATATTTGTGCAGAGGCTGGTGCGCGAGGATGAGCGAGAGATATTCGCTTGGCATCCCACCGAGGAGAACACGGTTTTTCGAGCGTATGTCTCGATGAAAAATAACAAACAGGTCTTGTCGCTTGAAAAATGCACACAAGGGAGGCCCCTATGAGAACCGGTGATGAATCTTTAACTCCAAAGCAGATACTGGAGGAGGAGATATACGTTAACTATGTACGCGAAATATGGACGGGGAACTATGACAAGGCTTTTCCCATCTCCATCCAGAACTTTGATCTCACTTCGGTATTGCCGGCGGTCTTTTACATGTTTCGATACGGTCATCGCCGCGCAAAGGGCGCCTTCGCCGTTACTTTCAGCGATAACACGGTGAAAACCCGCTCAGGCACAAAAAGAGTCACCGTGGACAACGTTGCCAAGAAATTAGCCGAAACGGAAGGCTTCGATGGTTTCAATGATCCACTTGGTCGCGCAATATTGGGCGACCTCCTGCTATCCTTCTGCCTTGAGAATGCAAACCGCAAGGAGGGGAGAACGGAGAGGGTGCAAAGGGTGGCTCCGACCCATTACCTCGCCAGTTGGATTGATCTGCCGGAAGATGTAGTCAATTTACGATTCGTACCGGAGATGATCGTGGCGATTCTCGCCGATCAAAAGGGCGAGTGGGTGGAGTTAAGCAAAGAGGAGGATCGCACTTGGTTTCCTGTAGGCGTGGGATTCAATCAAAACGCGTTGATTCAAGCCTTTTATCAAGGGATGAGCATTGATGGAAATATCGCGGATCGCAGTTCGGATCAATTCGACGAAACCATCCCCGTGGGAATGGATCAGCTTCTGATGATTCGCATCGCCCAGCAAATAGGCAGCCCCCCGGATAAGCTGCGCGGCGAAGGGGAGAGGATATCCAACCAGCGTCCTATAGCGGAAAAAGCGGCAGGGAGGTTTTCTGAGGATATAAGACGCTTCACCCGAACATTCGCCGCATCCATTCCCCGACACGCTTTCGTCGACTTGCTGGAATCAGGCATTGCAATCGGACTGACATCCATTTTTTCAAGCATGGCGGAGATACTGTTCGAATGGTCGGAAACGGGGATGATCAAAGGGAAAGCGGATCAGATGCCGACTTCGCTATTTGTAGACTGCTCCAATGGAATGAACCGCACGCTTCGCGCCCTTTCCGAACAGTCCATGGACGATTTCATGCGCAGGATCGAGCGGTTGCCCGTTATTTTGATGGCGTTACGAATCATTGATTACGAGGTGAAATATACCCCTAATATGAGAAATAAAATGCCTTCATATCGTCCTTACGCAACGGATTATCTCGATTGTTTGGGGGAGAAATTAAAGACGCTGGATCAGGAAAAGAATGGAATAGCATATGAATTAAACCAATTATGTCAAAGACTTGCGGAGGCATTTGAGGAGAATTACCCGGAGGCGGCTGAGAATCTGCGTAATTATGAAAGTCAGCCAAATCCGGTTTGGCGGTTAGCTGAAGTATTCACGGATTTTCAAGGAAGAAGTTTTGTCCATCATAAATTATTTGATTGCATAAATTCCATTCTTCTTGCGGATTCACCCAATGGTATAGCTATACGGAGGCGTGTGCAACGTAAAAACTCCTCAGGCGTAAAAGCCACTGGCAGGGAGACACGCTCTGTGATCCTCACCGACCCTGTCTTAGACTATCTCGTCCACCTCCTTCTTCTACCAAGCGGCGGCAAGAAGGGATGTCGCGCCCTCTCCTTTGATGACTTCCTGCGAGAAATACGGGAGGAGTACGGGCTTTGGGTGGATGCATCACCGCCAAACATGGAGATATCGAGCGATCATTTGCGCGATAACCGAAGAATACTGGAGCGACGTTTGCGGGATTTGGGGCTTCTCATGGGTGTGAACGATGCGGAGTCGATGAAATTGCTTCGACCACGGTTCGAGATCAATGGAGGTAACAATGGAGTGGACTAATCTGCACGCATCTCTACTATCCGACGCTTTCGAAAACGCTCTCGGAGTACCGGATCAAGGCGCCATGGCGTACGCTCGTTTCCTTGACCCGGTAATCGTGCGCAGGCTGGCGCAGGAAAACAAACTTTTTACGCCAAGAGGATGGAAAACGTGGTGTGTGTCGGATCGCACGGAAAGCCCAAGGACGATTACGGCGGATCAAGCGGTGGAGATTCGCGAGGAAAAAGACGATCCAACCCTCTTATTGATCGATACGGAGAAAGCCGGCGCGGGAATGGATGGTGTATATAGCGCCGCATCGGAAATAAACGAAAAGAAACTATTTGACATAGCCATAAAAAGTGCGATCGAGAAAATCCCGAAAGAAAACCGCGAATACGCAAAGCGAGCTATCACCGAGGCTCGAAAGCATCGTCTTCGCTTTAACCTTTCTCCTTGGACGGAATTCGACTACCTCGTGCAAATCGCCGATGGAAACCGATTCCCGGGGGAGCTTTTGCACCTTATCGGCTTATGGCCGGTGGCGGAATCGGATGACGCTAATTTCGCAGAGGACCTTCAATTGTCCTCCCTTTTCATGGATCGCCTCTTGGATCACTCCGTTGCTGGTGTTATGCCAAGCCAGCGAATCGACAGCTTGAATATGAACCATAACTCCGACGAAGCTCTAAATGAGTTGCAAAAATTCCTGCAATCAGCCTCCGTCAAACCATTACGGAAAGCTCTGCAGGAACTTTCGGAGAAGGAACACCTTTGGCTACATTCTCTGAACGTAATATTGGATACGGATGAACTGAAAGGGTTCGTTCTTACTCCATGGAGGTCCACCACGGGTAAGATTCTTAAATGGTCCGGGCTGACCGAGACACGCAATCCCAACAACCCGCCGCAGTTGATCGTGAATCTGAAAGCGCACACACAAAAGGAGGCATCCAAATTGATGGTGCGCTGGAAAACCGTTCCATCCAAATTGGAAGCAAATTCCGTTCAGTTTCATGTGGCCATTGTAACGGATATGGATGAGGAGTTCCTCTCCGATGACGTTTTTAACAGTAACAAGGAAGAACAGAAATACGTTTTCACACTGGATAACCAAACCGATTTAACGGAGTCCTCGATTATCAACGCCCAAGTGCAGATATCCGCTAATAATTATCCGGAATTGAAGCCTCTAAAATCCGAGGAGTTTGTGATTCGATGCGGGGATACGGATAATGAAGTCTCAGGCGGAATGGGGCAATCAGTGCGCACATTCAGCGAAGGCTTTATTGAATGGGAAGACCCGGAAAAAGTATGGACACATATTTCGAACATAAATGCGATATCCGTGGATAAAAAGGGCAACATTCATTTCCGAACCGAGGATGGGTCTAAAAGTTTCCGTATGTTTCAGCCCCCGTTATTGAAAAGCGCCGAGGAGGATTGGTTAAATCAAACAGATCCAGTTGGACGGTGGATATTGAAGGTGCATTCCACAGGCGATTGGGCGGGATCGTTAACATACGTACCTTTTGAACTTTCAACGGGGCATAGGGAGCGCGTTATAAACGCCTGCTCTCAATTCAAGGAGTTGGTACGAGCAAATCATAATGTAGGCTTAGTATATTTCGACCAATACAAAAAGAGCGAGGAGATAGCGAGAGAGTACATTCTCGCCTGGAGCAATCTTTTCGAAGACGAGAATGCGGATCCGCTGGTTGCTCTGGCGAACACGGTGGAAATACAGTCCCCTTCTGGGAAAACCATCGGTTTAATTGTCTTGCCCACTCATCCCTTGCGCATCGCCTGGCACATGGCTTACGACAATCTGGTGTTTTACGCGGCGTTTCAGGAACGTTTAAAGCCCAATGAGATACGCAATGAATTCACCGCTCTGGACGGAGCCATGTTTCCCGCGTTCCTGCCTGGGTTGAGAAAAGGTGAGAACTTTATTTTCGCTGATACGCTTGGTTTCCACGCCACGGGGATGGTATTGGATTCGGACATGGAACCCAAAGCCTCCGTATCGATCCTTTCCAGAGCGTTAGGGGCAGGGGATAAACCCGAGACAGCGCCTACCGTGGGTTCCAAAAGTGCGGCGGCGCTTGCCGAAGAGATCAAGCAATATCTCAGTTATCACCAAAATAGCAATCCGATTCGCATCCATGCATTACACCCGGGCGACGGTTACACCATTGCGCGCACGTTGGGGGAAGTGAGTAAGAGTAATATCAACGAGGAGATGGAAGATGAGCAAACAACTCCCGCCAACATGCCAACATTCTTGCTGGAGCTTTACCCATCGAAAGATCAGGATGTCATCACCGGAAGATATATCGCGCTAGTCCGGGAGAAAAAGCGAGTCGGCTCAGGTTCCATTCCCTCCGAAGACCGATGGATATTGGAGTCCATTTCAAAATCAGGGAATATAAATATTCCGAAGCTTCGCTGGGCGCGAAAAAATGGGGAACCAAAAACGCATGCGCACCTCTCAATCTTGTTTGACACCTTTGAATCCAAATTGGATTTCACAAATGAGGAAAAGACACTTCCGAATAGTCCCCTCTATGCCTATGGATTGATCTCCTTTTTTGACAGAAGATACAATGCGACTCCTTATTCTATATGGCGAAGTAGGATTCCGATTTCGTGGGAGGGGCAAAAACATCCTGCGGATCGTTCGTACACGGATCGTTTATTGAGAGTGCAAAAGGCCGTTCATGCATGCACCACACGAGCTGCAGGTGAAACGGGTTATCCAGTTCTGACCACACTTATCTCTCCGGAAAAAATGGAGCTCTTGGAAAATATACACAGTCTCTGCGATTGGGTGATCACTTTGGATCGCAACGCAGGGGTTGAATACTTCGATTCGCCGAGGGAAAACCGAAATATTTACGATGCCTATATCATCGATTGCATCCCGGAAAGAGAGGATTTGGGCTCGTTGCAATTGATCACATCCACAAGCAACCTTGCAGAGATTCGCACCCACATGGATGAGGCGTTCGATGTGATGGGAATAGCCCATACCAGGAAAAATATCGAGTTCCTATTGGATAACATGAAATCCATTAGCGGCAGATTGACCATACAAATGGCTGGTTCCAAGGAATCTCATTTGGACATTCTCGCTCTTATGTTCGCCATATCTAATTGCAAATTCGCTGAGGGAGACAGAACGGCATGGATCTCATTGCAGGATGGATTTATAATCCCATTGGAAGAGATATCAAGCCTTATTCCCGATTTGCAAAAAAAGTTCTCCAGTGAATCCTTCCCATTAATGCGTTCAACCCTGCTCTACGTATTCAATTCGCCGGGAAAAAGTTTGACCTTTCGATTCATTTCCGTGAAATATAGCGGACACCTTCAAACGGCTCGTGACCCGGAGGCTATTACGAATATTCACGATCATCTCATCAACATTCAAAAACGATGGAAAGAGTGGATTAGAGAAGATGAGGACAAGGGAATATCCGTCCAAGCGATTCACAGAGTGAAACTTGCAAGAATACTGCGTTTTTATGCTGACAAAGCCCGACGGCATGCCGATAACACCAATGGGTTGTCCCAGGAGCGTTACCAGGATATTGTCACACAAATCAATCGCATGATTGAAAAAGGAGTGGATTACACCTTCGGTGAGAAAGGAAACGAGTGCGTTAGTTGGATTTTTTGTCCGGAATACATGGGTGCCAATCCGAATGAGGGAAACTATTTCGATGATATGAAGTTCTATCTGTTCGGTCCGAATATCCGAATGGGCTCCATCGCCCCCGACTTACCGGTTACCTCTCATAAAGAAGATTTTACTGCGTCGCCTCGTGTTATCCCAACACCGAATAACTCGACTTCTTCCCCTACATCGATCCCGCAGCCCACATTAGAGGCTTCAGAGAAAACAATGAATAAACCATCCATCAAATTAGGATTCGAAACGCCTAACGAAGAGGAGTTACAATGGCTAGTGAACATAGAGGGGAACCCACATCTTCTCATCGCCGGACTTCCAGGCATGGGAAAGACGACCTGTCTTTTGAATATCAGCAAACAGATGGTGGAAGCCGGAATAAAACCGATTATCTTTTCATACCATAGCGACATTGACGAAAAAATCAGCCAACTGTTTCCATCGGTGAGGTTCGTTGACTTCAACGGTTTGAATTTCAATCCTCTGCGAATATTCGATAGGTCACACCCATACGCGCACATTGATGTTGCAGCCGCGCTTAGAGACATCTTTGTTGCGATTTTTCCAGAGATCGGCGACGTTCAAGGCGAAGCATTACGAAAAGCGATTAAGGAAAGTTTTCAGGAAATCGGATGGGATGATTCCAATATCGATCATGACGGATTGAAGGAACCACGTTTCATTCGATTTTTCGAGATACTCAAGGAGAATCCAAACCGTGACAAGGGACTCCGCACGCTCATAGGGCGATTGGAGGAACTCGCGGATTACGGCTTTTTCCAAACGAGCGAATCCTCAACCAGTCTTTGGGATAGCGAAAATATCACCGTGATACGCATTCACAAAACACAAAATGACAATTTACAGAAGGCTTTCGCCTCTCTCGTATTTTATGGATTGTACAAAGATATGTTCCGAAGAGGGTTGAAAGATCGGATAACTCACTCGGTGATATTTGACGAAGCGCATCGAGCAGCCAAACTGAAGCTCATACCAACCATGGCGAAGGAATGCAGAAAATACGGCATATCCCTGGTACTGGCTTCGCAGGAGGCAAAAGACTTTGATCCCTCCGTATTCTCGGCGATTGCGAATTACCTGGTGCTTCGTCTAAATGAGGCCGACGCAAAGGCATTGGTGAGAAATGTGGCGAGTTCGGATCAGGAGCGTAGATTGATCGATGGCATAAAAAAAATGAACAAATATCATGCGTTCTATTTTACCGAAGAGCGCAAAAATCCCGCCAAAGTTCGGTTGCTCGCGGAATCCGAGTTCTAATTCCTGCGATAACGCTCTTGCCGCCCGTGATGGCGGTGGGATTCCCCTCCACCCCTATCACCCTCTCTTTTATGAACGGATACCCATGGATGCATAGGGGTTCCATACTTAGTCGTTTTCCAGAACGGAGCGGGCTATAATTTATGTGTACGGTTACGCCTCCAGCCAAATCCACGGCGGGGGCGGGTTTTAGTTCAAAATCATCATTTGCAGAATGAAGGAGACGAACATGCACCTTTTTCGAAACGCAGGAATACTGGCGGGACTTCTTACTCTCCTCTCTTTCACCGCCGCTTTAGCGCAGACCGTGGGAGGTCCGGGTGGACTGGGCAGCCCTCTCAGCGGAATCATGATTGAGAGAAACGGCACGGCGATGCACGAAGGGAGTTGGGACCGCCATTGGAATAATGCGGATTTTCGCAGGGTGGAACCCGGACAAACTTTGACCCTGCTGGATTACAAAGGCGCGGGTATCATTCGCCGCTTCTGGTGCACTATTGCACCGGATGATGACACCATCCGGTGCCAGGCGATCCTGCGCATGTACTGGGACGGAGAGAAGAACCCCAGCGTGCAGGCGCCGATCGGTGAGTTTTTCGGAGTTGGGTTCGGAGAGCAGAAGGATTATGTTTCCGCGCCTATGGATGAGACCAGTGGAGGATATAACTGCTATTGGCCCATGCCCTTCCGCAAATCCGCCGTCTGGACGCTCACCAACGAAAGCAATAAGCCCATAGACGCCTTCTATTACAACATCGACTTCGAAGCCTACAAGAGCATTCCGAATGATCTGCTCTATTTCCACGCCCAATGGAACCGGGAAAACCCCACCACCCAGGGCAAAAACTACACGATCCTCGATGCGACCGGTCGTGGGCAGTACGTGGGAACCGCGCTGTTCATGCAAAATCTCCAAGCCAGGAACATCACTTTCCTGGAAGGAAACGAAGTGGTCTACATCGATGGAAACAAAACCCCATCCATTATCGGCACCGGTACCGAGGACTACTTCTGCAGCGGTTGGTATTTCGATCATGGTCCCTACTCTGCTCCATATCACGGATGTGTTATCAAGGATGATGCCATCGGGCGGATCAGCGCTTATCGATGGCATATTGAGGATGCGATACCGTTCAAGAAATCGATTCTTTTCACCATCCAGCACGGTGCGGTCGATAACGTCAAGTCGGACTACTCCTCCGTGGCGTACTGGTATCAAACCTTGCCGCACAAACCCTTTCCTGAGCTACCGCCACCGGACCAGTTGCTTCCCTCCCCGCCTGCGGAAACCTACAAAATCCCGGGGGCGATTGAAGGCGAAGGACTGATCTCCAGCGCCAAGGCGACAACCGGTACTGTGGAATCCCAGAATCTAAGCGGATTTCCAGGGAAATGGAGTGGAGACGAGCAACTTTGGTGGCATGGTCAGGAGGATGGAGCCACACTCACCATCCAACTTCCGGCGCCCGCTGCGGGAACCTATGAGCTGACCGGATATTTCACCAAAGCCCCGGATTACGGTATTTTCCAGATATACCAAGGAGACACAAAAATCGGAGATCAGTTGGATTGTTACGATGCAAACGTAGAGCCAACCGGTCCGATAGATTTGGGGCGAATCACGCTCCAGGCGGGAGATAATCCGCTCACGATCACCATTGTCGGCAAAAACCCATCCTCTGTCGGATACCTCTTCGGATTGGATGCGTTTGTGTTGAAACCGACACAGTAGACCATTTTCGACTAATTCCCCTCTCTTCCCCCTTCACATCGGAGGGGGGAAAGAGGGGGGGGCGCTTGGGAAGTCTGTTTCCAGTATGGATTCATTTTTTGCTCTTCAAGGACAAGCGGGATGCGGAGCTTGTGTGGAACGGCAAGACAAGCGAGGTCTGTAATATCGTGCTGCCTTTTCAGTTCCTCGAGTAGGTGAATGAGCCACGCGCAAGATGGAGAGACTTGCGTTATGGTGCGAGGATATCAACAGGATGCAGTCAGATGTAACTTACGATTTTGCATATGTGGATGAAGAGAGTTTTGAGAAATATCAACCCACATCTTTCCAATGGTTACTGGATGGATTTCGGGAATACAAGAATTAAGCCCATTCAGTTAATCAAGTTTTAATTCCAGGCAACGAGGTGGATGCATTTTCTGAGATATTGGCAGTTACTTATCCATGCAATAAAGTGTCAGTTATAGCTCAATATCCATATATCCAACGACTTTGCGAATTATGTAGAGCATATCTCCCCATTATAGCTATCCTCCTACGCCGCACCGCAAATATCAACCCCTCCCCGGATAATCCATGAGAGCTTTTGTCAATGCCCGCATGTTCGAGGTGGCCCGGCCTCGGTTGATCCACGCGGGATCGTCAACATAATTCCGAACACCAAAGCTGCCTACAGGGAGCTTGAAAAAGTACCACACAGGCTCAAATTCAATCATTCTGCAACCTCTTCCAAGCGCACTGTCCGCCCAGTCGATGATGTCGGAAACGGGGCAATCCATTTCATTCTTACTCATCCAACTCTGGTCGGAGAGCCCGTAACCAGCCGCGCCGTCCGCAACAAACTTATCCACCGAACGCCACCAGTATCCTATGCGCTTAACGGAATCCTCGTTTGGCTCATTATTGGCGTATGTCACCGTCACTACGCCTGGGTATTGACGCAGGATGGATGCAAACTCGGCTTCATTTTCAATTTGCGGTTTGTCCCATCCGGCGAATGCGCTCCAATGCCAGTCCGAAAACTGAACGAACATACGGTTGTCCTTGGCGAACGTGATAAACTCCTTCGCAATCTTCGGTTGGAAGAAATCATCCGTCGGAATCTTCATCCCAGGCTGTTTCCACTCGGGATTCGTGGTTTTGATCGCACGCACGGTGAAGTCTTCCGAAAACACCTCCATGATGCGCAGACCGGCGAGCAGTTTGCCGTATTTCACCTTGTACTTTCGTAGATTGGCGAGCGAGATTGTTACCCCGTGGGCGGCGTCGTAAGGGGCGTTTTGCGGAGTGGATGAGCCAAGGGTCTCCCCGTCCGATGAATAGACATCCAGCACAAAAGGCATATGTTTGGCGGCGATAGCGTTAAGGATGTTCTCAAGCTTGGTTTGATCACGCACCATCGGATTCAACAGAAAATAAACGTCGTACCGCTTCCTTAACGGCTGCACCGCATCGATGATCCTCCGAATCGCCACCATATCTCCATTCACAACGATTCCATTGCCAAATCCTTGGTCGACGGAGAAGATGAGTTTCACTTTCCCCTGCCGAGCCGACGGTTCCACCGCTCCGAACGCCGTCGAAACGGAAAGCAGAAGCAGAATGACTGCCAACGTGATGCGCTTATGAGGCATGCAAATCCTTCGGTACATCAGTAACATCGACATTCCCTATCATTGATTTGTCGGTGTGTTCGTGGAAAGCAAAGTCCGCAGGTTGGATCCGTCCGCGTTGCAAACCCACAAGCCCCTCTCATTGCCGCTCATGCTATTCCCCGTAATCGCCAGTTCCCCTCCCGTGTGCGACCATGACAGCGTAAAATTCTCATTATTCTTGGAGATCACCTTCGTCGCTTGCTTGCCATCAATGGTAATGATGTAGACGGCACTGATGACATTGCTCAGAGAAGCGGGAGCGCCAACGCTCGATGAGGAAGCGTTCGGAGCGCCTGGTGTATTTTGGCCGTTGCCGACAGCAGATGTCTGATTGCCGGTATGCGAATTTCCCGCGGAATTCCCCCCCGTACTCGTCGGCATATTGAAGAAGCACTCCACCGCCAGACGTTTGCCGTCTGGGGAAAAAGAGACCGCGCCGATGGAATTCGGAGCCCTACGAGGTGAATTGATACCGCTCACCTCCTCCTCGAACGGAAGTCGCTGGACAGTCCTTTTATCCAGATTGAATTCGTAGAGAGTGAGCAAGATGTACCTTAGGTTTTTACCCCTTCGCGCCCATAGAAGGTTCTTTCCATCCGGCGTCAAACCAAGCCCTAGCACGTCTCCGGAACTGCTGATCTTATTCACCACGCCGTATTCCACGGTGTAGACATCCGTCATTGGCGGGGTGCCGGGAGCGGAATTGACGGGAGGCTGTACGCCCGCCAGGTAGGCGATGTTATCCGTATGGGGAAGCCAAATCGCCCGATCAAAGATGGTGACAGCCGGTGGAAATTTGACTTTAAGCGTCACCCCTTTGGCGGATAGGAGGTAAAACCATGCGCTGAATTGGGTGAGACCTTGTTGCATTCCTGCGAACCGCGAGGAATCATCCCTCCAGGCAAACGGCGCCGTCACATTTTGCCCTATGTTGACCGCTTTACCGGTTACCGAATCAAGCAGTATCAGTTTCGAGGAGACGAGGCTATTGCCGTTAACCGGAATATCACACAGGATGTATCTTCCATTGGGAGAAATGGAGGGGGTCACGCCGGCGTCGGTCCCGACGATCCTTGAGGATCCGGACCCATCCACATTGACTTTGTACAGGCTGCCTCCAGCGCCGCTCGAAACCACCACATATTTATCATTGGGTCCCCATGCGGCATCCGCTCTGCATAAGGAGGGTACAAATGGCAATAGAATCGCTGCCGTCAATAAAGCCATGATAATGCATGGCGATCCCCTGCGCCCTCCTCCTTTTGCTTGCTTGAGTATTTTGGAAGCATGAATGTAATACTGTCGCATCGCCTCCGTCTCCTTTCGTGATATGATAACAATGCCGATATGCGGGAACGGTTCCGAATGATCCCCGCCCGCCCGCATTCCATTTATTTGAATGATACCCCAGAGGAGAGGGGGAACGGGAATGGTCGATTGATGTAAATGGCTATCCGCCAAGTGCAGCAGGATTTCTTAAGCGAACCGTGGCGAAAAGGATGGTTCGAGGGTAAAGTAAATTCTGCTCAAGACAACGAAACTTAGCAGATCATACAAAAGGCGATCGCGCCGAAATGGTGCGTCGCGGATGAATGAAGTCGCTCGTTTCGCGCGAAGGATTACGGACACATATGAACACGAAACCCCTGTACGCCAGGTATCTGAAACGCATTCATGAAATAGACTCCCAGGGCGAAGCGCGGGAGGAGAGCTTCTATTCGACGCTTTCCGACTTGATAACGGAAGCGGCGCATGCCTGCGGACGGAATGAAGTTAACGTCACCACTCTTCCGAA
>JAJZOL010000124.1 GCA_021811565.1 bacterium
GAAAGCGGAGGTAAGGATCGATGGATTGAAGGATGTTTCTCCGATCAGTATGACACTTCCTCAAAAAGGGAAAACCATCTTCATCAATTTGGAGAACATTCCCCTAGGCAATTGCGTGTCACACATCGCCATCGAAGGATAAGAGGCTATGTCATCTGAAGATACCGTCAATGTGAAGGCGATTACGGCGAATGGGCTTTTTGTGATCGGGATTAAGAAGGTTGATACTTTTAAGGGTGTCGTAAAACCATCGGATCAAACGACCGGAAAGTACGAAATAGGCGAAATTCTCACGGAAGCTTTCGTAAATGCATACAGATTAGCGGCGGAATGGTGCGGAATGAAGGTCTCGGAACAACAGGGAGTGGAATGGTTTGTTGACGAGGCACCGGAGTACGCCAGGCGTCTTGACGGCGGATCGGCGGGTGGCGCAATATTAATCGGGTTGGTTAGTCTGTTTACCGGCAGGGGGATCAATCCGATTATTATCGCATCGTTTTCCCTCTCACAGGAGGACAGCCTCACTCATAAGGTCGCCGACACACTGTTCAAAGGGACTCAATTAAATCATCTCTTGGAGAGGGGGGGGGTGGAGGTTAAACTCCTGCTTTCAATCGAACAGGAGAACCCACCGCTTTCGGTTGACACAATGTTCTGTTACTCAGTCGGGCAGGCACTGGATTACGCATTGTGCACGGCGAATGAAACGACCTTATACGAAAAGGAGTTCCGCAGGAGTTCATTGCGCAACCGTTCGGGAAACCCTCACCGAGATGTCGATCTCCGGCCATTAGAAGATTACGCCAGCTCTGTGAATTGGGACCCTGAGCAGGTGATACGATTTATCTGGTTTGTTAACGCCGGTGAACGAAACCCGGATCATGGAGAGACGCTCGAATACATGAGCTCCGGAGAGGATGCGCAAACAAGGCTTCTCCGTAACGGATTGGGGGAGGAACGCGCAAGGATAATTGAAACGCTCTCCTGCTTCGACGATCCCGCTTCGCTGGAGACGATTTCGCACACATGCGGTTCAAGCGAGGAAAAGTTGAAATTCCTATTGGAATCTCTCGTGGAAAAAGGGATCGTCGAAACGCATAAGGTTCGTGGCAAGGAACTCTACGAGATCCGGCGTGATATGTGGGTAGACGTTGTCCGCAAGTTGTGCGAGAAACTGAACGTGACCGATACGAAGGAGATCCATGCCAGGCTGTCCAAGTTTTACTACAACGAACTTCATCCCTGGGGTAAATTACACCGTCGTACGTTAAATCGAGGTTATGAATTCGGATTTAGGTACGAAAGCTCTCTGACTCTTCATAGCATGATGCAATGGACATATCATTTGAACCATGCAGGAGATAAATATGATCCATCCATTCACATGGTTATAACGTGGATGGAGGCTTTTTGGTGGTGGGGGGAGATGATCAAGCATGCCTTTACCAGACGTTTATTTGATTCCTTTGCGCAATCCAAAACCAGTAGATTGATGGATATCTATTCCGAGATTAAAATTTTCGAAAATAATTATCCCCGAATGTTTGAACATCGAAAAGACCGAGGGACACCGGAATTCAAGGATAAGTGGAGGAACACCATAAAGTCATTGGAAAGAATCAAAAATCTCATCGAAATCGACGGGGAATACGAGCGATTGGGCACAGAGCAATTACAGGCGCGATTACATCTGGACGTTTACATCACGGAGGCTATGGCGTTTCTGAATGAGGAATATTCAAAGGATGAATTAAAAAATATAGCCGAAAATCTGCTTGACATCCTAAGCTGTCTGCAAAAAAAGAACTTTCATGACTATGACTGGTATGAAGCATGGTTGAAATACTATCTTGAAGCGCTGGGAGTGAGTGGACACGCCAATCTCCGCGAGGCGATAGAAAAATCAGCCGAATCGGATAATGAAATACGTGCGAAAGTTTACATGGAGATTGCGGAGATTGCTTGGAAACGCCGAGACATGGAGGTTACGAAGATGGCTATTAAAGCCACTTTTTACTATTCTCTACGGTTCTCATTCGAACCGGATCCCTTGGACGAATACAATCTCGCATTTTGCATAATGAAGTTTGAAGAGATTGCGAATATCATGACTGAGTTATGGGATTCCAAGGTGTACAGGAATAATGCAACCGAAATTGCTATCGACATATGGAAAATTTGGAACCCAGGGTGGGAACCGGCGGACGGAGAAATATTATTCGAAAGATGGGAAACAAAAGACTATATCATGGCATTGCCATTGTTACCTTCCCTGGATGATTCCGAGGCGGTTCGTTCATTTCAAAAAAATATGGAACGAGTGATCTGTGACGAAGGAGTAAAAAACAATTTCAAGGAATTAGGGAATGAAGTACTGAAATACATCGATAATCTTAAATCTTAATAGCGACCAATTAACTTTATCAAATCACACTGACTTTCAACTTAATGGTTGCAATTCGAGAAGGATTAAATGAATATTAATGTGAAAGAGATTTTCTCCCTTTACGATCCCAAATTGGATGGGTGGCTTGATATTTATCAAACAGCTTTTCCGTTGAACGAGCAAATGTTAGTATCCTCGCTAATTCGCGCCATTCGAGAGAATGATCCCAGCGAGCATTTTCTGGCTGTGAGCGAGGAGGGAAAGGACGAGGTGATAGGCATGTTTCACTTCAAATTGGTAAATGCGGATACTGCGATGTCGGGCGAAAGCCCGGTTATCCTTTATCTCCTGTACCTCGCTGTTTCTCCGGATAAGCGAAATAAAGGCCTGGGTACGATGATTTATCGGGATTGGATCATCCCCGCTGCCAAGCAATACCGGTGTTCCGCGATCGTATTAGAGGTTGAGAAACCGGAGATAGCCATGACGATCTCAGTCAAGGAGGCGGAAATGGCGCGAAGGCGCATTGAATTCTATCGAAGAAACGGGGCACGACTGCTGGAGGGCGTTCAATATATCCAATCCGTGGGAAGATGGCAACCTTCAACCGAAATGTGTTTAATGATACATCCATTGATCCATTTATCCCCGGATGATGCATATTCCATGATGAAAAAAATCTTTCATGACAGCGTAAAACAAGTGGGCAATCCTTCCTTGACATAAAATTGACAATTCGGAGCGTAGCAATAAATTTATTTACTTTACTAATATTTGATTAAATGATATCATGCTAAAATATTAAAAATATATTTGGGTTCTCGGTATACCATATGAAGTGTTCGGTATTAAGCCTGCCCGCAAGTAAGTAAACGATTGTCTTGAAATAATATACAATCCGTTACCCTCTCGCCTTAGTCTGGATTAACGGATAGGGAGTTTGTCACATCCATGAGCTCGTTTGCCAGTCTGTCCGGAAAGTAATGAATAATCCGGAAGACGCACCCCTTATTATCTTCGCCAGTCTTTTCATGTTCGGTCCGATATCGCTTTGTGTCAACCACGGAAACCATTTATACAGATCTGTGACCGCCGTATCACAGTCGGGCATCTACTGGTTTCGAATTTCTCAGGTAGTGTAAACATATGTTCATCAAAAAGTTGTTATCAGCAATCAAACCATAGATGTTGAAATAGCATTAGTTACATATATTTCCTGTTTGTGACGTTTCGCTCTGCATAATAGTAAACGAATTCCCGATATTATGTAAAAAAAGTGTTTGAATGGTGGTTTCAAGGTTTCAGTCATTTTCATATCGATTCAATGATTATCAGACGCCGGCAAAAGCTATTGGTGAGACTAAGACACCTTAATGGCATACGGAGGTATGTGTAGGCATGGCATTAGCTAAACTTGACTTCAAAGAAGTGAATAATAAGATTGAAAATGCTGTAGAGCAGGAGGTTCAACTTATTCAGGAGCTTCGTACAGCGGTTAATCAAATGCAGGTAAGGAAGTTAAACCAGAGACCATGCAGAGCGATTGCACCAGTTGCTACGGACGGTGGCGAAAATCTATTAACGTTCGAACCCCTTAACCTCGAGATCATACGTGTGGTTGACAGCAATGGCACCGATCTCGTACAAGAGGTTATTCCCCTATCGATTGACTCTGTGACCTTTGATTCCTATGTGGAACGCATACCGGAACTCAAGAGGATGCTTTGCGAGTTAGGAGACCTTAGATTTGATGAACTGTCCTATTTCGTAGGGAAAAAATCCCAGAGCAGTAGTAATAATCATGATTACTTTCCGGATATACGCGGGCAAATACGCGCGTTCAGAGATATTGTTGAGTGGTCTGTAATATTGGATCTGGCAAATAGAGATTGGCCATCGGATGTTCTCCTCCTGCGGGACGGTTTGTTGCGAACGAAGATCCTTAAACCTGAAATTTTCCCGAAACTAGATAAAGCGTTTCAAAAGACGTATGATGAGCAAGTTGTAAAAGGCAAACACCGCGTCTTCCTGCTTGGAGTCGCTAAAACCTCATCGGTACTTAGTAAATTAAGTTTAGCCATGCTTCTAGAAGGCACTTTTAGCAAAGATTACCCATGTTATGCTGAAGTGCCCAGGGATCTTGAGGCGAAATGTTATAACTTTGACGGAACTTGGCTGGATACCTCCGATGATCGAAAAAATGGATCCACTGAGCGTTATCAAAGCTTTGGCAAGTTGCATTTAGTCAAATTATCTCATGCGCGGAATGCTCCTGTACTACCAGTAGATATTCCTGTGTGGCTCCCCCCAAGAGAACGCCAAATGGTATTGGAGTACCTTTCACACGACGCCTTGGATACATTTCCCGTTATTGGGTATCCGTATGCTTTGCAAAAGGCTCATGAGTATGCAGTATTAACAGGGTTGGAAATGTCGATATTAGGCGATATGATGATTAATCATCTCATACGGAATATGCCCAATGATGCGAGTGAGAAATTGGTTAGACATGTGAATCTTGGACGTGGGCTTTTGAAAGGAGGAGCTCGACATGGAGGTTAAACTCTTCAATAATGGCTTGGAGATTGGAACTTTCAAAGGATTTACTGAAGGGGGGTTGGAGTTTGCAGCGGAAATAGTGGCTCCATACCAATCTGATGAGTTACTCACGCCAAGGACCGGTCAACTTCTGATGGTTGAACTAGGCACACCTGAGGAAGCAATGCTTGGTCGGATTACGAGATTCGTCCCCGTGGGAATTATGGCTGGACCTGAAGGAGACGAATATATGGCGCAAATGTCTAAATTAGATCGTGAAATACCCCAACAGCTTAAAGAGGATCGATTACGCTACAATGTTCGAGTGAAATTACTGGGAGCGATACGTGTTTGCACTGAAGAAAGTAATGTTGGTTTGAGGTTCATTCCAAGCGTACGAAAATTACCTCACCTTGGAGCGAGAGTTGCATATCCAACCACCGAAATTCTCTCATTCCTGTGCAGCCTGGGGGCTAGAAATGCGCAAAGAGATACTCTCATAGGATACTACGCCCTTGGCGAGATGATATATAACGGCAATGAGAACGCAGGTGAAGACTATTTTGTAACAATGCCTGAGAAGATTCCCGTTCATTTTGACGTCAATAGTCTTGTTGGCAAGCGCACCTTCGTTTTTGCCAGGGCTGGCTATGGCAAATCAAACCTTATGAAACTTTTGGTTGCCGAACTGTATAAGACGAAACCTCAAGTCCACTTTCAAAATTCCAGTCGACCTGTCGGTATGTTAATATTCGACCCGGAAGGGGAATACTTCTGGCCGGATGAAAACGGACGTCCCGGGCTTTGTGATGTCTCCGAGTTACGTGATAAGGTAGCCATATTCACTAACCGAACACCGCCAAACAAACATTATGGGTCATGGAAAGTCGGAGATATTCGACTTAACCTAAAGGAATGTGATCCAGGTGAAATCGTGCGCTTATGCATCAGTGAGGATAAACAGGATAATCAGAATGTAATTAAAATCCGCACTTTGACGAAAGAGAAATGGGAAGGAGTTATCAACCTTCTATACAATAAGTCTTATGATGCCACATGTAAGGAAATACAATATTTAACAGGTATAAAAGAACTCTCTGACGTGGAATGTAATGGGATGAAAAACAATCTAATTCCGATCATACATTCCTTGCATGATCCTGATTCCAATTTACAGCACAATGTACACAGGTTACTGCGTGACGGACGAATTGTAATTGTGGATATTTCTCTTGTATCTGGCAGGATTGGATTGCAGGTTGCGGGGTTACTTCTCAACAACATCTTCAATAACAACCAGCGGAATTTCACAAATCTAACAAAGGGTGGATTAATTCCAGTTATAGCCGTTTTAGAGGAAGCACAAAGCGTACTGGGTAAAACTGCAAAGGATGATAGCCCATTTGTTCAATGGACAAAGGAAGGTCGTAAATACAGCCTTGGCTCAATTCTAGTAACCCAGCAACCAGGTTCAATTACACCAGAACTGCTGAGCCAAGGAGACAATTTTTTTGCTTTTCATTTGCTATCAGAACACGATTTAAAAACTCTGCAATTTCATAACGCTCATTTTAGTGATGACATACTCGCTCATCTACTTAATGAGCCTATTAGAGGAAATGCGTATTTCTGGTCCGCCCCATATCAACCATTTGTATTGCCAGCCAGGATAAGAAGTTTCGAAAATGAATACGGTAATAATGTAACAACAGGTCATAGTTTATTCGAACATGTAGATACCGGCCTGGATGATCTTATTTCCAGCAAACAAATAATAATTGAACGATTATCTCATTATGCCAAGGAATATGTTATGAATGGCAAGATTAAAATATATTATGATACAGACCATCCCGAAAAGCTATTGATATACAAGCCTCAAATGTCTGCCTCCTTAGCTAAGAGAATGAATGATGATGAGAAATATGAATACTGCGATGGTACCGAAAAGTTATTCATCAATGATTCCTTGCTCGAACAAATTCTCATTATGACCGGCTTATTTGGTCAGCAGATAAGAAGAATAATCTGCAAACGCAGCAGTGATAGCAAAGAAGGACTGTTTTATTTATTGGATGATAATTGTAAATTGATGTTAGACAGTTGCCCAACTGTTCCATTAGTTTCCGTTATGTGCCAATGAAATTTTCAGTCCATATATGATGCCAACCCGCACCCAAGGATCCTTCAATGAACAATAAAATCGGTAAGATCGAAAAGCTAAAATTGCGAGAAGTATGGAAGCATGAGATGCATGATTTAAGCGTCTGGCTGGAGGAGAACATTGACGTTTTCATAGATCAACTGGGGCTTGAGTTAAGCAATGCGGAACGGGAGAAGGCGGTTGGTGATTTCAGCGTTGACTTAACGGCGGAGGATCGAAACGGAAACCTTGTCATCATTGAAAATCAACTTGAGAAAAGCGACCATGATCATCTCGGAAAAATCATTACTTACCTCTCCTCCCTGGACGCTAAAACAGCCATATGGATCGTGTCCGATCCGAGACCCGAACATGTGTCCGCGGTAGCATGGCTCAATCAGTCCGGTCTCGCCGCTTTTTATCTTGTCAAGCTAGAGGCGATTAAAATTGAGGATTCTCCGCCAGCGCCTCTGCTCACTTTGATAACCGGTCCTAGCGAGGAGAGCATCAAGTTCGGTGAAGCCAGGAAGGAGTTCTCGGAACGTCAGAATCTTCGATACAAATGGTGGTTGGATTTACTCGATATCGTCCGAAAAAAGCGAATCAAACTATTCTCCAATATCTCTGCTAGCAGAGATTCGTGGATTAGCACCGGAGCGGGGAAAAGCGGATTAACTTTTAACTATGTCGTTGGTTTGCATTCGAGTAGAATTGAGCTTTACATTGATGATGGGGCAGGCAGTGAAACCGAAAACAAACGCATCTTCGACTCTATTTACAAGCACAAGGAAGAGATAGAGAGCGCATTTGGGACGCACCTTTCCTGGGAAAGGAAAGAGGAAAAGAGAGCTTCCCGTATCGCCAAGTATTATGAGTCCGGAGGCTATCGGGACAATGAGGAAAGATGGCATGCGATACATGAGGAGCTAATAGAAGGCATGCAACGATTTTCCAACGCGCTCACGCCCTACTTGAAAAATTTATGAAATTGAACAAGTTAATGCATCATTTTAAAACGCAATCACTATTAGCCAGCGCCAAACTAAAATGCATGGATAGATACGCTTGGCATTTGGGAACCACATGAAAATCGATCCCAGTATCCGGCGGAACGAGTGAGGAGAGATGTAGCGGGCGATTACATTTCATGTTTCCCTACCAAGATGCAGGTTTCGAGAAATCGCCTCTTTCATCATGCAGAGTAACTGGGAATTGGCTGACTTTTAATTGAGCCGCCTTGACATATCTGTAAAGAGAAGCCACATTCCTGAGCTCATGACTTGGCCTCGTATGCGGGGAGTAGACAAACACATCCTTGCAGATTTGATATCTAACTGTTTTTATCGCCTCGATCAAATCCGAATCATTTGATATGATTAGAGCCGCTTCGAAACGATCGAGATGCGCATCATTCACGAGATGAACCGCCAAGCTTACATCCGTGCCCTTTTCCTCGGAACGATATACTTCCACGAATTGCGGATGGTGCGGATCGGGATCCACGGATTGGACAGTGGGAAGCTTGGTTTTTTTTGTAAGGAAATGGGCCGAATTGCCGCATCAAAAAAACCGCACGAATGGGGATCGTTGCCCAATCGATATCCACTCGAAACGCCATAAAAATGTTTTCTTCCCATAAATCGGATGGGAGGTTGTAAAGCGGTATTCTTTAAATCTATCGTTTAAAATCCGGCTCGCGCTTTTGCGAAGGATCTTATAAACCCAACTATAAACCCTACCATGAACCCTACAATTTCAAGCCCGATCACAATCCATCCATTGATCTTATCGGTTTTATTTTTTTGATTCACCAGTACAATGGCAATAATTAATGACGGAATATCGATGATGACACTCAACCCGGGGGCTCTTGTGTAATAAGTCAGCATCGATAAAACATGAAGCGCCCACATAATAATGATTAATGCCATGTGCGGCGGCTTTATCGTTTCAATGCTTTTAAGCTGAAACCCACAATTCGTGCAATAACGGTAGTTAATAGGTACGTTCCCATGACAGTTTGGACACTGCCAAAATTGCGGTTGAAAAGGATATGGGTCGTTGATCGTTGGGGTAGCCGAATATATCTGATTTTCCGTAGTTGCGGACAGAGAGCGAAATAAGTGTCCGCACTGCTGGCATGTTTTTGCGTCGACTTCGGCCGGGGCGCCGCATTCAGGACAAATCTGATTTGAAGGTTGTTGCATGATATTCATCCTTTCCTCAAAAAGACTATAAAGCTACATAACCTGTCGAAGCTAATGACTTGGTATCATTACAGATCAGGCAATTGCCTTAGGTGAATAAGCAAAAACATCCTTAACCATTTAACTCCCAAATATTTTCCTAATCATCCATTGTATGCCGACATAATCATATTCAAAATTGAGTAAATACCCTAGACCTCCATATCGCAGGATTTTCCCGGACATTGGAACCAAGTTGTTCGCAAAACCACAATACTATTTCGTTCTGTCTTGTTTCTCAGCGGTGAACTCGGGAAATCCCCATTCAACGCCTCCAATGATCCCTTTTGACCAGTTGAGTCTTAGGCGAAGTGATAAGTATGAAGGAAATGGGTATGGAGATCGATGATGCAAAGATAAAAGCCGATCCCTATTCATGAGAGAGCCTGGAACGGTCGACTTCCGCAACGGGACGGGGATAGGGCGATATACAAGGATCTAATGACAATTATTGCATATTTCCCACCAATCAGTCAGTTCGTTTGAAATTTTCGCTGAGATTTCCTTTGATGAAAACTCATCATATCCGCCTGACGCTGGCTGTCAATTCCCGCTTGGCTAATGGTACAATGAGGGTGTTGCATGCGTTTCCAAATCGAAAGAGAAAAAGGGACTATAGGGTGTTTCGTGCTTCCATGGTGATAAATGGCGGATCATACGAGATTATTCAATAAATATTTAAAGAATCTAACTCAGGTCACGCTTCAACAGGATTGGCGGGAGGAAAGTTTCTACCCTGTTTTAGCGGATATGCTCGTTGAGATGGCACAGGCGAGCGGAAAATCGAATGTTCACGTAACCACCCTTCCCTCCGCCACCGACGCGGGCAATCCCGATTTTCGCATATGGAATGGAACCGACCGAATCATTGGTTATATCGAGGCAAAAAGACCTACCGAGGAGCGTTTGGACAGCATCGAGAACTCCAATCAACTCCTGCGTTATCGAACCACCTTTCCCAACCTCATCCTCACCAATTTCTTGGAGTTTAGGCTTTATCGCAATGGTGAGCGGATGGATTCCGTTACAGCGGCTCGTCCGATGGTTCTAAATCAACTTCACACCACACCGCCTGTTGAAAAAGCGGAAGAGTTGTATGCACTGCTTCAGCGTTTTTTGGATTTCTCCGTCCCTAAGGCTTTCACGGCGGAATCGCTCGCCACGGAACTGGCTAAGCGAACTCGTTTCATGCGTGATGTGGTAGCTCGGCAGCTTCAATTGGAGAGCGAACGCCCCAATATGCTTGCCAGTTTCTTCGAGGCTTTCCGGACCTACCTCATCGGCACATTATCCGAAGAGGATTTCGCCGATCTTTTTGCGCAAACCATTACTTACGGTCTATTCGCCGCGAGAACCCGCGCTGGAAACGGATTCAATCGACGCGCCGCTTTCGATAATATTCCTCACACCATCGGCGTTTTGCGCGATCTATTCCGCTTCATATCCCTCGGCGATCCATCCGATGACCTTGCCTGGTGTATCGATGACATAGCGGAAGTCCTAGCCGTTGCAGACGCCCCCGGCATTCTTGAGCGATATTACCGTGATGGCAAGGGGAGCGATCCAATTGTGCATTTCTATGAAACATTCCTTGAGCGATATGATCCGCAGGAGCGAGAGCGAAGAGGCGTCTATTACACACCGGAGCCGGTGGTTTCCTATATCGTTCGTTCCTTGAACGACTTGTTGAAAACCGAATTAGGCAAAATCGATGGATTGGCATCCGATGACGTCACACTACTTGATCCTGCAGCAGGCACGATGACATTCGTCGCACGGGCGGCTCAGGAAGCGGTGCGAGAATTCGAAAGTCATTACGGCTCCGGAGCGCGCGGGGAATTTATCCGACGGCATATTCTGAGTAGTTTTTACGCCTTTGAATTGATGATGGCGCCTTACGCCGTCGGGCATTTGAAGATGAGCTTCTTTCTAGAAGAGCTTGGGTACCGCCTTCATGACAATGAGCGAGTGCATTTTTATCTGACCAATACCTTCGACATGGAGGAATTGGAGCAGAGCCGCTTGCCTGGGTTCGTAGCTCTTGCCGACGAATCCAGACTCGCAGGCGAAATCAAGAAACAAACACCGGTTCTTGTCATTCTCGGCAATCCGCCATATTCCGGCGAATCCTGCAATCAAGGGAACTGGATACGCAGTCTTATTGAGGATTACAAGCGAATTGATGGACAGCCATTGGGTGAGAAAAACCCCAAATGGCTGCAGGATGACTATGTCAAATTTCTGCGTTTCGCCCAATGGAAGATAGAGCGCTCCGGATGCGGGGTGGTAGGGATGATTACAAACCATGCCTACCTTGACAACCCAACCTTCCGAGGAATGCGCCAAAGCCTGATGGAAACATTTGACGATATCTATATTCTTAATCTTCACGGCAATTCCCTGAAGAGGGAGATATGTCCCGATGGCGGCAGGGACTCGAACGTTTTTGACATCCGTCAAGGAGTTGCCATTGCATTCTTCATCAAACGAAGTCTGCCAACGCAGACACAAAATGACACTAAAAAGCTTGCTGACGTTCATTTCGCCGAGATATGGGGGGTACGGGATTCCAAATATGCCTGGCTTGAGGAGCATGACCTGGGACGAACCGAATGGAGGGAGTTACATCCATCCTCACCCCTTTATCTCTTCACAATACGAGATGACTCGCTGGAAACCGATTATCGCCGCTCTCCATCCCTGCCCGAAATATTTCCGGTCAACAGCGTTGGGATCGTGACCTCACGAGATAAACTGACCATCCACTGGTCGTCCGAAGAGGTGTGGCGGACTGTCAATCTCTTCTCCCGCATGGAGCCTGAAATGGCGCGGCAAGGATATCATTTGGGAAGGGATTCGCGGGACTGGAGCGTAACCATGGCACAAGAGGATTTAAAAGATTCCGGAATAGTTCAGGATAAAATTGCGCCCATTCTTTATAGGCCTTTCGATATTCGTTACACTTATTACACAGGTCATTCACGCGGCTTCCTGTGCAGGCCCCGCACCGAAGTGATGTGGCACATGCTGGAAGGCGAGAACATGGCGATTATATCCCCCAAACGGGTTGAACATGCAGGCAGTTGGCAACATACTTTTGTGACAAACATAATCTCTGATCATGTTTCCGTGTCCTTGAAAACGATCGACTATCATTTTCCGCTTTATGTGTACGAAAATGGGGAGAGAATTCACCTTTTCAACCATCACAAGCCGATCAATCGAAACGCAAACATAAATTCGGACTTGATTGAATCTCTCTCGAAATCATACGGTTTTGAGCCATCTCCGGAGGAGATATTCCACTATGTCTATGCCATCCTTCACTCCGCCGTGTATCGTGCCAAGTATGAACAGTTTCTAAAAAGTGACTTCCCGCGAATTCCTTTCACAGCCGACGAGTCTCTCTTCCGCAAATTTACGGTATTTGGAAATAGGCTTGTCGCTCTGCATCTCTTGCGTTCCTCTGAACTTGATGCGCCGATGTGTAAGTTCGAGGGAACCGGTGATCGTCGCATTCTCAAAGGTGCGAAAGATGGATTGCGCTACGTCGCTTCTGATGAGTGCGTACGAATTAACGCCACCCAATACTTCGCCCCGGTGACGCAAGCGGTATGGGAATATAAAGTGGGAGGGTATCAGGTATGCGAAAAGTGGATTACGGATCGCAGTGGACGTCGTCTTGAATTGGAGGATATTCGTCAGTACTGCCGCATCGTCACCGCCCTTGGGAAAACCATGGAGATAGCAAGAGAGATTGATAACATCTATCCATTGGTGGAAAATGATACCATCAAGCTTTAGCAAGCTTCCTGTTATGTTTTCAATCTCGTGCCGGGGCGCAACCGACATTTTAACCACCTATTGCGGGTGCGCCCCGGCTACATTATAAACCTCAAGCACGATTTTACGTCAATGTGACTTCCTTGCCGGCTGCCGCGCTTCGATAAAGGGCGTCCAATATCCCTATGACGGGGATGGAATCCTCCGGAGGGACAGGAACAGGTTTGTTATGCGCCACGCAATCCGCGAAGGCGATGCATTCCGCCGCATGCGCCTCACCAGAGCTTGGGTTGAGTTGCAGCTTGGTGTTGAACTGTTGCCGTATTTTGTTGTCCGTGGTGAGGATGTCATTGTCCGGCCAGAGTGCGCCGCCCTTGTCGCCGTAAAGCCACATGCGCATGTCTTCGCCGGTCGTGTTGTGGTGGAGCAGCCAGCTCACTTCGAGTATCAAGGTTGCGCCGTTCTCAAACCGCACGAAAGCCGCCGCAAACTCCTCCACATCCAAATCCTTCGGAATATCTCCACCCCACACACTGAATGCGCCCGGTTGATGAATCAGCTTGTCCTGAGTGATGCCTGAGACGGATATCGGCTTGGGATGCCCCATCATCCACAGAGTGAGGTCGAGAATATGCACCCCTATGTCAATGCAGGGTCCGCCGCCGCTGTTCTTCTTGTAAACGAAGGTGTCCTTGACCGGCGCGGCGGCGCGGCGCAGCATCCAGCTTCGCGCATGGTAGATGTTGCCCAATAGCCCCCTGTCAATCGCAGCCTTCATCGACTTGGATTTCGCCTCAAAACGAAAATGCTGCGCGGTCATGAGTTTCTTACCGCTCTTATCCCGCGCTTCAATCATCATTCTGATATCCTCGGGGGTGGGAGCCAACGGCTTTTCGCAGATCACATGCTTCCCCGCCAGCAACGCTTGGACCGCCAATGGGCGATGGAACATATTCGGGGTGCAGATATCGATGATGTCTATTTCAGGATTGTTGATGATATCATCGTCCTCGTCATACAACGTTTCGATCCCCTGATCCTTTCCCACTCGGCGCAAAATCTTCGGATCGATATCCGCAAACGCCACCATCTCAGCATCCGGACTGTTCCGCCAACCCGGAAAATGGGTGTGGGCGATTCCTCCAACTCCAATCACACCAACCTTTAACTTTTTAGCCATAATGCATTCCTCGCAATAATAGAGATTATCACTGACCATGTTACGAAGCGACAAACCGCTTCATGTCTCTCTTACATTTTGACAGATTATCCCATGGTACGGGTAATCATATCCGCGTATGATTTAAAAAATCGGGTTTTAGCGTTTCGATTCGCCTGTAATCGAGCCATACTTACCCGTTTTATTGAGAATCGCGCTTGCCGATACGGAGAATAAAATATACGAAATCGTTAAAATCATGCAGGAAATTGTAAACCTTTGGTTAATAATATATTGTACACATCACTATGAAAGGAAGAATAGATGCATTTCCGAACAAGATTCGCCGTGGCATTGATGACAATTGCATTGTTTGCATTCGGTGGCGCTGTTAACGCCAAACAGGCTCCCTTATCCGTCACGGTTGACACCTCTCAAACAGTTAACATCGATCAATGGGCTCAAAAAGCGAAAGCTCTGGAAATCGAATGGTATCCAAAGATCGTTAAGATTATTGGTGCGAAGGAGTTGAACCCACCTCCGCCGGTCAAGCTGGTCTTCAAGGCTTTCGACGGCGTGGCGTATACCTCCGGCAACGTAACTACGGTCAATGTCTGCTGGATCGAGCAGCACCCAGACGATATCGGCCTAGTGGTGCATGAATTAACTCACGTAGTGCAGGCGTATGACAAGCCCGCTCCAGGCTGGTTGGTGGAGGGGATGGCGGACTACGTGCGCTGGTGGTGTTACGAACCGGCGTCCAAACGTGCGCATCTCGATTTCACTCACGCCAGCTACAAGCAGGGGTATCAAGTCACCGCCGCTTTCCTCCATTGGCTGGTCAAGGATCATCCGAACATCATCAAAGAGGCGAATGCAGCGTGCAAGGCAGGCACCTACAACGACGATCTGTTCGTACAGTGGGCGGGCAAGCCGTTGGATCAGCTTTGGGCTGACTTCGTCAAAGCAAACTCTTAAACTAACACTTCAAAGCATTCATAGCACACGTATAAGCCGATTTCAATGGACTTGAATCGGCGTCACAGGGGGAACGCGTTATCATCGGGAAATGCCGAATACAGGAGGGATCTCTGATATATGCGTTCTCCCGACTTATTTGGAACCATGCAGGGGTCTCAATCGTTTTACTTGTGTATGATGGAACGCAGTCTCCTTCGCAATCATATATCCTTAATTCGAACATCATCAATCGTTACCTAAGTGGAGGGGAAGATGCGAATTCATTCATTAACTTGTGAATACTTAGCTAATCCTATCGGGATTGACAACATCAAGCCTCGTCTCAGTTGGTTGATGGAATCCTTTCGACGGGGCGCGGCTCAATCCGCCTATCAGATTTTCACCGCCCACAGCGAGGATGACCTCAACAACGGAAAGTCGCTGGTATGGGATTCCGGCAAGGTGGGTTCCTCGCAAAACACTTTGGTTCCATATGCAGGACCACCTCCGCGCAGTATGGAAAGAATCTATTGGAAGGTGAGGGTCTGGGATGAAACGGGGGTGGCGTCCGAATGGTCGCCTCCGGCGTGCTGGGAGATGGGGTTACTCCATCCCGAGGATTGGGAATCCGCGAAATGGATTCGGATGCCAAAGGATACTCGAAACTCCCCGCTACGTAAACGCCCCGTTCAAACCGAGAACATGCCCGAACCTCTGTATTGGGAATCATATCCCTCTCCGATGTTCCGTCGCGAATTCAATGCAAATTCCGAAATCAAACAGGCCAGAGCTTACATCTGCGGCTTGGGCTACTCCGAGCTCTATCTCAACGGGCAGAAGGTCGGGGATCATCTTTTGGACCCCGCCATAACAACCTATGATGTTCGCGCTTTTTATGTATCTTATGATATCACCCCCTTCGTACAGGAAGGCGCAAACGCCATCGGAGTGTGGCTTGGGAACGGATTTTATGGTCAAAATATCGCCTTCGCGGCGCCTGATCTGGGTTGGGGACCGCCAACTCTTCTGTGCAAAATCGTGGTTGATTACGTCAACGGAGGACGGGACACTTTCGTATCGGACAGCGGTTGGAAGACTGAGACCGGTCCGATTTTGTTCGACAACGTGTATGCAGGGGAAACCTATGACGCGAATCTTGAGCGAATCGGCTGGGACCTACCC
>JAJZOL010000100.1 GCA_021811565.1 bacterium
TAAGTGCGGCGATAATCTGGTGCGTAAGTTTGGGAGTTATAATCATTTAAATGTCTGAAACGCAAAAAATGAGTTGGGCGTTTCTTAGTTCGAGCAAAGAAGAGACGCAGGCATTTGGCGAGCGTATGGGGGCCGTTTTGAAAGCAGGAGATGTGATCTGCTTGGAAGGCGCATTGGGGGCTGGGAAAACCACTTTGGCTCAAGGAATCGCCCGAGGTCTGGGAGTGATTGAGGATGTGACAAGTCCAACCTTCACCATCATTCAGGAGTACCTCTCGGGACGGATACCGCTATGCCACTTCGACTTTTATCGCATTGAAACACCCGAGGAAATTCAGCATCTTGGTTTCGAGGATTATCTGGATTCCGACGGCGTGGTCCTTATGGAATGGCACGAGAACTTAGGTGATTACGCGCCTACGGATAGAATCAGAATTCAATTAAGCCTCAAAGAGGGTGCGTCTCGTCAGATTGTGCTTTTCGCTGATGGAGAGAGATATCAGGAGAGGTTAAAGGAGTTGAAAGCGAATTGTTGATATTGGCTGTCGAGACGTCGGCTGATTTATGTTCTTATGCATTATTGGACGATAAGGGAATAGCTGGGGCGCGTATGTTCCGGCATAGGATGCACTTGTCCGAAAGGATCATTATCGATATCGATACCATGCTAAGGGATGTGAATTGCACATTAAAGGACATATCAGCCATTGCGGCGGATATCGGTCCGGGATCATTCATGGGGATACGCATCGGATTAATGACGGCTAAAACGTGCGCCGATGCGCTATCCGTGCCCTTGGTTGGCATTTCCGCATTGGAGGCGGTCGCCTTTCCTTACTCGGAATATCCGAACGCCCAGGTGCTCTCCCTTCTCTATGCTCGTCCCGGATCCTTGCATTCGCAGCTATTTAGATCCACTGATGGGGAGTTGCATCCGCTTTCGGAACCTTTGATGAGGACGGAGGATGAGATTGCTTCCGATTTCAAAGAGAGAAAACTGAATGGAAACGTGATAATATGCGGCGAAGGCTTGAAAAAAGCGACGCCCGCATTAATTCAGGGGTTGAAAGAGGCGAATGACAACGTTGTGATTTGTAACCCTCTGGCTCCGGTCGCATCATCGTTGGCTTGGATTGCTATAAAACGCTTGGAAGCAGGCGGAGAATACGACCCTATTGCGCTGAATCCGCTCTATCTCGCTCCGCCGCAAATAACCATTTCCTCCAAAAAGTAAAAATGGTGTGAAATAGGAGTTTGCAATCAGGATGGTTATAAGCGAAATTCGCTCTCCTGGCCTTTACGACTCATGTTTTTACGAGATGCCGGCAGCTTTCCGAATTAGACGGTTCTGATGGTGAAGTGCGGGTACTAATGCATTAATGCATGGTAATTCCGCAATAAACCGATCACTTTACCGATGATGCGGCTATCCTCGCTGTTGATCTCAATCGGGTCGTAAGCGGGGTTTGCGGGGATGAGACGCACTTTGTCATCCGTAAAATGGATTCTTTTGATTGTTGCCTCTTCGCCGATCAAAACCGCGACGAGATCGCCGTTATCGGCATGGGCTTGCGGTTTTATAACCACGAGGTCGCGCGGCATGATATGCTCGTTGATCATGCTGTCCCCTTGCACCCGAAGGCAAAACGCTCCCTGTATGTTATTGACGATCTCCTGAGGAACTGGAACCATTTGCTCCACATTTTCAGTTGCGAGAATAGGCATGCCCGCTGCGATTGTTCCCAAAAGCGGAAGGAAGCTGACATCGCGGGGATGTGGGGCGCATATGGGATTTATCCACAATGGTGATTGATCGGGCGGTGTTGGAACGTTTGATGAATCCTTTTCTTTCCAGTGCGTCCAAGTGAACGGTTACGCCTCTAAGGCTCGATATACCAAAACCATCTCCGATATCACGGATGGATGGGGGGTAGCCATGATCATCAGTGAATTCAGATATGAATTGCAGGATGTGCTCTTGCTTTTCCGTTAGACCGCGTGTCATGAATGTAACCCTCCTTATGTCATTAAGTGTACATTCATAATCGTCTACTGTCAAGTGATTCTCGGGGTGATACTGGAAATATTTACACCTATTTTTAAGGGATTGTAATGATATTCTCATCACTTATCTTTTTGATAATCACTAACCCCTTTCTTCATATTCTTCTTGTCATTTCGCCTCGCTTGTGATATAATTAATTTTACAATACTCGTGCCATTAAGGAAGAGTGGGATTGTCGCCCGCTCTTTTATGTTATCTGTGGCCGCCTCTCGGGGCGGCTTCGATTACGTTATAGGATTGACTAATAGCGAAGTTCCTTGAAACGAGCGGAAAAGTGCTGCTCTCGTGACGGAGAGATGTTTCCGATATGAATTTCGCCAATGCGGGGATTACACTAAAATATCATAAAGGAGAAATGTGGCTATGAATGGGGATTTCCTCATGGCTTTGCAGCAGATCGCAAAAGAGAAAGAGATATCTCCGGAAGCGTTGTTGGAGACGGTTGAGACCGCATTACTGACAGCCGCTAAAAAAAACATTCCGGGGCATGGTGATTTGCGTGTGAGGATCAACTCCTCAAAGGCGACCTTTCAAGTTCTCAGCTACAAGGTTGTAGTCGAGGGTGAACCGGAGGATGCCTGCCAAATTTCCCTGTCCGATGCGATAGAAAAGGATCCGGATATCGTGGTTGGGGAGACTTTGGAATTGGATGTCACTCCGTCCACTTTTGGGCGTATCGCGGCGCAAACGGCTAAACAGGTGGTTGTACAGCGCATTCGCGAAGCGGAGCGCGCCAGGGTCTTCGAGGAATTCAACGAGCGAGTCGGTGAAGTGCTCACGGGGACGGTTCAAAGGCGTGAGCAGAAGCAGGTTATCATCAATTTAGGCAAGATAGAGGCTTTTCTTCCACAGCAGGAACAGGTGCCTTCTGAACCGTATCGCTTCAATGACCGCTTGAAGGTGTACCTTTTGGAAGTGCGAAGATCGAACAAGGGCACGCAGGTTATTGTGTCTCGCACTCATCCCAGCCTCATCAGACGCCTGTTTGAACTGGAAGTTCCGGAGATATCGGATGGGACGGTAGTCATAAAATCCGTTGCCAGAGAGCCAGGCGCTCGATCAAAAATCGCCGTCTACTCCGCTGATGAAAAGGTGGATCCGGTGGGAAGTTGCGTGGGGCATCGAGGAAGCCGAGTGCAGGCGGTTGTTAACGAACTCTATGATGAAAAAATAGATATTATTCGATGGTTTCCCGACCCTGCGCAGTTCATTG
>JAJZOL010000077.1 GCA_021811565.1 bacterium
ATCAAAGACCATGGATGGCCGACCTCTCAAACGCTTAAAAGTGAATTTTGGCATGGATGGAAAAAATGGACTGGATAGCCGGGAAAGCCACGATATATTCCCATAATATCTTTCCCATCCTCGCCATCAATGCAAGAAATCATCAGGATGTGAGCAAGGCGGGAAACAAAAAAACGCCTCGCTGGTTCGGGGAATAATGGAAACTCCGAACATTAGCGAGGTTTGAGGTTTAAAAAATGACATGGGAGCGGCGGAAGAGCTTAATGCAAACTATCCCGCGCTGAAGATGCAAGATGAGCCAAGTTCAGAAATGGGCTTGTGGAAGCAGGGTGCTTGCCACAGCACTGCATGTGATTCCCGATACTACATTAGAAGTTGCTATCAAAAACAAAACGATGCATCTTCTCACCGGCACCACCTCCTTAGTCTTCGCCGCCTCATTGTACGGACGATTTGAAATGGTTCCCAGCAGAACCAAAAGCAGAATGGTTATCACGAATACATACCACGGAATCGAACCGCCGAACCCTGCTGCCATAAGCCCACTTATATGTGAGTAATACGCATTGCGTCGGAGTTTTGGTTGCGTGGTATTTATAAGACCATTACTCCGTGAACGCGACATCATTGAACTATGATTTGGCGCCAATATAGCCACAATGGTATCATTGGAATGCAAAGCTCCGAGAACCTGCTCGTTTCAATGGCTTCAGGATTTCGGTAAACTGATGTATAATTATCATCTATCCGTCTGATGTCACAGCGGCTGAATATGGGCGATTGGCTAATGGCTAATATTGTTAGAGTAAAACTGAACCCAAAGTTGTTGGTATGGGCTAGGACGTCGTCAGGCTATTCCCTATGTGATATTGCCAAGCTTTTCGACAAGTCTGAAGAAGACATTTCAGCTTGGGAAACGGGTAGTCAGATGCCTACCATCAATCAGTTAAAGAAATTTGCAAACAAAGTCAAGCGTCCATTAGCTGCATTCTTCCTGCCAGAACCACCTGATGAACCACCGGTTCCGCAGGACTACCGTGTCCTATCGGGCAAACCCTTAGGCGAATTCGAACCTGAAACGCTAATTGCCATTAGAGAAGCCAGAAATTCTCTATCTGAAGTTGGAGAAATGCTGGATGCCATAGGTTCCGATAGACTTGTGCTGAGTTTGCCAAGTATAAGGCTTCAGGATAATCCCGAGGATAAGGCAATAGAGTTTCGATCACAGCTCGGTGTCACCGTAGAGCGGCAGATGCGTTGGAATAGCGTAAATCAGGCCCTAAACGCATGGCGAGATGCTGTATTCGATTTTGGCGTTCTCGTTCTCAGTTTGTCTTTTACTCTGCGGGATGCAAGGGGATTCTGCATTATTGAAAACGATCTGGCAGCCGTGGGTTTGAGCACTAAGGATGCCCACGAAGCAAGGATATTCTCGCTGTTTCACGAGATATGTCATCTGTGTCTTAATATGCCTGGCGTTTCCGGTGGTGATGCTCCTCCCAAGAACATGCCCAACGAGCCCAACCTGCGAGTGGAGCGTTTCTGCGACAAGTTTGCCGCATCATTCTTGATCCCACTGTCTGATGAGGGGGTCAAAGCCGAAATTGAGCGTATCGCTGGTGGAGAAATTGTCGAAGATGAGGCATTGCGCTACTTTTCCAGAAAATTGAAGATAAGCAAGTATGCTCTTCTTCGACGGATGCTAGAAGCGGACTACATTGAGGAAGATACATATTGGAGAGCATATAACAAGTGGATAGAGGTTGATCGAAAAGTTCCCAATAAGAAGTCGTCGGGTGGAGCACACTACGCTGATGTGCAGTTCAGTGAAAAGGGCAAGAGATATGTTTCCTTGGTAATGGAAGCGCTTGATTGCGGAGCAATTTCCTATCATGATGCTTCCGCATACCTTTCAGTAGACCCGAAGTGGTTTGACAGAGCGAGGAGCTATTCGCAATGGGAGCATAATGAATAGCGGCAACAATACTATCTATTGTTTAGACACTAGTGCATTCGTGGATATGGTTCATGAACAGCCTGAAGATCTCTATCCGGGTTTGTGGAACTGCATGGGCGACCTGGCAAAGGCTGGACGGTTAATAATGGTAAAGAACGCCTATGAAGAATGTAAAGACCCCGAAGCGCAGCCTTGGCTAAAAGCATGTTCATGCATTATTCGACCTTTGTCGGCTGATGTGATTGCCTGTGTCAGCCAACTGCAGTCTGATCTAACGGATGATAAGCAGTTCCTTGTCGATCCAAAATCCACCAAGAGTCAAGCTGATCCATTTGTTATCGCACTGGCGATGAGCGAAAACCTCAAGAGGGGAGGCTCGCATTCATCAGGCGATGTTGTGCTGGTTCATCACGAGAGCGCCACGAACAATCGCTATGGCAGAGTAAAGATAGCCGACATCTGTCGGCGATATTCCATACAATCCTATAGAATGGTGGATGTTGTAAGACAGGAAAAATGGATATTTGACTTGAGAACCATCTAAAGAGTTTTAACTCGGTCATAGGTCGTTTCAAAGAAAACACTGGGGTAGCGATAATAATCCGAATATTGTAGAGGTATAAAATCAGATTCCACACACCTCTCAAACGCTTAAAAGTGAGTTTCGGAAAGGATGGACAGGATAGACGGGAATGCAACGATACAATCCCATGGTATCCTTCCCATCCCGCCAATGAATGAAGGAAATCATCAGGATGCGAGCATAGCGGAGGCTTAAAAAAACGCCTCGCTGGTTCGGGGAATGATGGAAACTCCGAACATTAGCGAGGTTTGAGGTTTAAAAATGACATGGGAGCGGGGACAGGATTTGAACCTGTGACCTTCGGGTTATGAGCCCGACGAGCTACCGGACTGCTCCACCCCGCATCATACGCTTTTATTATGACCTGGTTTTCCTCATTGTGTCAAGCCGCAAAATCATACGGCATTCCGGATGCCATCCCACTCATGAATGAGATTTACGAACCTTTCCGCGCCACATAAAGCTCGCGACACCCCCGAGGGCTAAAAGCATGGGAACCACGCCTGGTTCAGGCACCGCAGGGGGAAACAGTGGCGGCACGATATTCGGCGGCGTGAAAGGAGGAGGCGGAACCGGAGGCGTAGGCGTTGACGGTGGTCCGTATGGCCCCCCAGGGATGAACGGATAGATCGGGGGAAAACCGCCTCCACCACCGCCTCCTGAACCGGAGCCGCCTGGCACTCCCGTTGGAGAAACAAAAAGTGAATTGTTATAACCTGCGGGGGTTAGCGACCACAAGTTCCCTGGATCGTTTGCATGATCCAGTATTGATCCCGTAAACTCCGGAGGAAGCGCCAAGCTCGATGACATCATTGGAGCCAACGCCTCCTGCAGGGTCTTTTGGGGCAGGGTTATCTTCGGGGGGAGAATGGCTTTCACCTGTTTTCTCACCACCGGCAATTTGTTCCGCAGTGGGTTGCCGCAAATCCCAAGCAGCACCGGTTCGCCGTTCGACAGAGCGAATACATTCGACCCTCTCTTAATCGTCCGCACCTTGTAACCGATCACCTCACCCTTATGGACATAGTAGACCTTGAACTTCATATTTTTCGGCAACTTTGCCACGTGGAGCGTTTTAAAAGCATCCAATATGTTTTGAGAGGTTAACTGAAAGACTCTTGAGTAACGTGTGCGGACCAACTTGTCCTTCTGCAACTCCTTGCACAACTCCTGTCGTGATTGAACGGGGGATCGCAGAAAAGAACCTGGCGGAAGATGCAAAACAGCCCCCGCGTTCCCCATTGATAGAATGGAAACGAGCATCGCTATCAATATTTTGTTGGTGAGCCTCATCTTGCTCTTTCTTATAGGTTCTTATTAAATCGGCAATTAAATAGATGATAAAATTTGTGAAATCACTCTTGATAAAGTTAATATATCCGATGATATTTAATTGTCGAATTAATAACGGAACGCTGAAATGGTTACGGATTGAAGAATTGGCAACTATACGCTTATATTATACGTTATAGCGACTGCGGCGTGGAACGTCTCGGTAACAGCCTAACCATGGAAATCCTCTCTCCCGCCACTCCTTTCTCACTGTCTGATTATCAGGTAACAACCACTACTGATATTTAATATTGCATATTTCATTCCAGAATCAGGGAGAGAGAATACAATTTTTCCGCCTGATTCCCAGCAGATAATAACAAATAAAACAAGAAAATTATTTTCTAATCATCGAGTTAGCGTCACACGGTAAAGTTGCAGCCAGTACCGTTCGCTATCCACATAGGTCACATAGATCACTCTGCCGCCATCCTTGGAAAGCTCCGGATGCTCCTTGCCAGCGTAACAAAACGCCTTCGAGAATGCACGATGGGGGGCTTTGATTTGCGCAATTGTGTGGTAGGGTCCCCAAGGATGGGGGGCTATGCTGAGATCAAGCTTCTCGTCAAGGTTTTGCGAATGCACCGCCAAATAGGCGCCAAGGTAGCGGTTATAAGAGACGGAAAGCTCCGTGGGGAAATCGGTCAGTCCTTCCACGGGTGCGGCTTTGGAAACATCCGAACTCCACTTGGGGGATTGCGCCGTCCCGCTGAAATACTGATAGGAGTTAATATCCCCGATACGATTCCTCCTCACCCTCGCCATGTAGCCCGTCTGCACGCCTTTTATCATTTGACTGCCGACGATATACAGATAGGGATCGCTTTTGTCGGGAGAAGTGAAAATCGCCTCGCCGAAAATCGGACCCGTAGCGTTGTTCCACCAGATTCGGAGCGGATTTGTCGCCTCGCCATTCTTGGGAATCAACCTCTCAAACTGAAGATTCTCAGGATCCTTCGCATCGGCCGTTGCCAACCCCATTCCCAACGTGGTGAACCCCAACGGTCCCCCGGAGGGGTTGGTGCGCACTAGGTCGTAGAATATCCAAACTCGTTTTGCGAAGGGGTCGTACCACCCGCCGAATGGCCACATGCGCAGTGAGTTGTCTTCCCCTGGCAGATAGGGTATGAGCTGTCTTGCAACGCCCGTTTTCGGATCTGTGAAAAACCGATAATGGGATAACGGAGCGACACCCTTGCCGGCATCCGTCAGCAAACCGCAGTTGGTGACCCCACCTACATAAGCCTGCGTTGGCGATGTTGGGTTGAGGAGAAAGACATCCCCGAAAAACCAAAGAGTTTTATTCCCCATCGGAGTGGAGTATCCGCCATCCACCCCGCTAACTCCGGCTTGATTATCCGTGAACAATAAACCTCTGTTCTCCATCTTGCTCACTCCCGGTTCGCCGAATGATCGTTGCATTCCGGCAACCAGCAAAAGAAGCGTGATCGATAAGACAAACACCAAGCGATTTTCCATAATTAATTTCATCCAGTTTCCTTAGGTTATCGGGCGGATCCCACACGCTCAACGTCTTTTTATAGCCCTCGGTTTATAGCGTTTCGGCGCAACACTTCTTGGAGCCACGCGAGGTTCGGACATTATCTTAGCGTAGAATATCGTGGTGTCATAATCGATACCGCCGTGTGGCGCCACAACGAAATCAATCACCGTTCCTTTTTTCACATGCTTTAGCAAGATGCGGAACATGTGAGGTTGGTGATCTGCGGTGTCCTGTTCCCACACCCGCACGCCGTCCTGATATATGCAGGCGATATCGCCAACACTCGAGGGGGATGGACATTGCACGACGCCTTCGATTTTCAGATTATCGGAAGTGTAACTGACCCAACGCCGAACCGCAGCCAGATTTACGCCGGGATGCATGCGAGTGCGCCAAACGATGGGGTATTGCCCCTGTGCGGTGCGCCACCCGTCGGCGTTCACTGCGGATAGGCGAAAATCCGAAACCGGATAGGTATCGTTAAGAATATCCCGAGCGTCGATAGATCCATAGTACCAGCCGTTTCCGCCTTGAGAAGGATCAGGAGTCCAACCGGTGATGAAATCAGCAATGGTGTTCCAGAGCGGCTTGCCGTTAACGGAGACATTCTGAATGATCGGTCCGGTCGCCACTATTCTATTATCCATAAAATTCGTAGGATCATAAACTCGGTTATCATCAATGAAAGCGTTTCTGACGGACGCCAGGAAAATAGGAGCGTTCGGAAGATCTCCGCAAGTATCCGCAAGGGGTTTGTCAAACCCCTTCCATCCGGGACTGTTAAAAGGCTTGCAGATGACGTTTCCCTTTATTTTCAACCCGTTCACATTGGTAACATAGATGGGAACTCCCGGAACGTCCTCCAAATAGTTATCCTCAATGGTGAAATTTTGAACCGGCGTGGAGTGGCGAAGATAATTCCCCCCTCCGGGAACCACCACGACCATGATAGCGCCTTGGAAATACGCCTCCGCGGAAGCGGCGCCCACGCCGCATCCGAGTATGCGGTTGTTACGGAATATCGTCCCGCTGGCGAAACACCCCTCCGTATATCCCGCCCAGCTCTCCTCATGGATGTTGACATTGCCTCCCACGTTTTGAAAAGTGTTGTTCTCAATCAAACCATACGGCGCCCCGTTGATAAGAAAACGTTGCGGGGTGTCGTGGAACCAGCAATTACGGATGACGAAATCACGGCTGTCCATCCGATGAGGATCTATAAGCGTTCCAACGGGCAGGTTCAGGTTCTGTTTCAGCGTTACAATCCAATCCTTCCCGTCCGGCGAAGCCGTCACCGATTTGATGAAGCTGTCCCCGAGCGGCATAAGGGTGGAGAAATCCCAAAAGGAGAGCTTCCCGCCTTGAACAAACGGGTTATCCTCGCCCGCCATGATATAACGATTGGGAGCGAGTTTTTGAACCACCGAACCGAACCTGCCATGCACGTTTATCTCGTCATCCGCCAAATACGCCGCCTCACACTCATCCAAGGTGGGTCCTCTGCCAAGAACCGAGAAGTGGAACCCATCCGCTCCGAATGCCTGCAATCGATTGGTTCCCGGTCGACGCGTGCATCGCACCCGTTTAAATACGTCGCCACCGGGTCCGTCCGCCTCCATCACGCCCATTCCGCCACCGGAGTAGAGATTGCAATCCTCGAAAGTCATTCCTCCACAGCCGATCACTCTCAGTGTCTGTCCCGTACGGATGGGACACGCCATGTAATCCCCCACTTTAACGTTCGGAGCGGGGGCTTTCACAACCACCTTCTCTCCGTCACGGCTCCATCGGCATTGTATCACCCCGTTAAGGATGAAGGAGCCGTCGGGACGGTAATAAAAGACCGTGCGATTTCCGCTTGTTTCGGTGGGCGTGTATCCCGGCATGATTTCGCCAGTCACCGTTCCCTTAGCGGAGTCGATATCGGTGATTATCGCCTGGAAGAAGGGCAACGGGTCGTAATCGAGCGTGAGTCCTTTAACTGTCACGTTTCGGCAATCGTCAAACTCCAGACCGAATACGTCCGGAGGGTCAAACCAGAAGGTGACGCCTGTCGCATTAATCACCATGTTTCGGATATTTTTCAGATGCGGGTAAATATTCCAGTCGGCGGAAAAACGGTAGTTCCCGGGAGGGATGGTGAAAGCGGGGGTGTTTTTGGAAGCCGCGGTTTGAATGTGCTGTAGCAATGTCGTCCCCGCCACCCGTTGAGCCGCCTTCTGTTCGGGAGTGAAGACGGGACCGATGGGCAGATCGGGGCTCCAAGCGGTGCAGGACTCGGGAACCACCTGCGTGGTCCAAGTGACGGCGTCGTCGCGATCCCCTGATGAGGGGAACAGAGCCATGTCGATATCCGCGTTTGCGGGCGCATCAAGCAACAGAATATCGAAACAGTGAGGAATCGTGTCGTTCGGCGCAAGGGAGTAGCTCCAACGCTCCTGACCGTTCACGAACACTTTGCAGGCTAACTTCCCGGCGCCTGCATGCTGCCTCTGAAGGAACCCCACAAGCCGCATGCTACCTCGCTTGTCGGTGCGCCATCTGCGAACGGGAATCCAAGTCGCGTCATCGGTTTGCTTGGGGCACATGGACGTGCGGCTAATCCATGGCGCGGAGGATTCGGTCTGCCTCCATATTCCATAGATACTTTTAGCGAAGGGCTGAAACTTACCCAAATAAGAATCGCCAAGCGTTTTTCCTCTCTCACGGTAGCCGTAACTCCATCCGTATTTCCCTTGTATTGCGCTATATTGAGTGGAGGAATTCGCCAACGCATCCTCGAAAGGCAACGGTGCGATGGAGTTAGCCTTTTCAGGCGAAGTCGCTCCGGAGCAATGACCTGAGATGATCATCGCCAAAAGCGCGAGACCAATAACGAAAACCCCGAGCAAGCGGGGAGATAATGTTTTCATTGCCTCCATAAAATCGCGAGTATCCATCTCATACCACCTTTAAGCCACACATCGAGGCGCTTTTCAAATTGGAATCGGTAATATATACCCACTGGAATTTCTGATTCGTCAATGCGGAGGGGGATATTATGAGACGATTTCTCGCGTGGTCGGTATTTATTTGCATCACACTAGGCTTATACGCCAATAAAACAGTAATGGCGGAGTCTATGCCTGTCTCAATCACTGTCAACGGCAAATCCGCCGTGCGCACCATTCCCCCGCTCTTTTACGGGCAAAACATCGAATGGACATCCTCCGGCGACGGGCTTTGGGATGTGCAGGGGAACAAACCGGTGGCGGGCGTGACTAAGTTGCTTGCTCCGCTTCACATTGGACTCATCCGATTTCCAGGAGGATCTCTGACCAACTGCTATCATTGGGAATGGGGAATCGGCGCGAAAAACGATCGCAAGCCCAACCTGGTGTGGTTTAGCGCACAGCCCTTGGCGTCGAACGGGGTTTGGACATTGAAGAATGGACACTCCTCCCCATCCTTGTATGGATTTGACGAGCATATGCGATTCGTGCATGACGTTGGAGCGAAAGGTGCGCTCATCACCGTAAACGCCACCTATTTCCCCGGCTCCCCCATTTGGGGCGGAAGCCCGCAGGAGGCGGCCGCCTGGGTCGCCTACGCCAACGCCAACGTGAACGGGCCGGATGTGAAAATCGGGACGGATTATCGCGGAGTGAACTATTACACCAGTCGGTACTGGGCGCGACTGCGTGCGAAAAACGGTCATCCCGCCCCTTACAAATGCCTCTATTGGGAGATAGGCAACGAGGTGAACGACATCGGGCAGGGAGCGGGAGTTACCGGGAAGGAATATGCCGAACGGGTTCACCAATATGCGGTTGCAATGCACGCCGTGGATCCCTCCGTAAAGATCGGTGCAGTGCTTGGCTTCGAGTGGCTCAAGGATATCCTGACCGTGGCGGGGAGGGACATTGGTTTCCTCATTTATCACTTCTACGGTCCCGGTTCGGACATGCAGGGAGCCACCTTCTGGAGCAACGGCTCCCGCACGGTGAACCTCACCGCTCCGGGCGGCCCCTGTCAATTGGTTTTCCTCGCATCCGGCACTCCTGCGGAAGGTGTCTGGCCGAATCTGCGGGTGACCGTGGATGACAAAGTGGCGGCGAATTTAAGCGTTTCAGCCGATCAGAAAAAAGGGGAAGTTCACAACTATTTCGTCCCATTGAACTTGCCTGCAGGCGACCACAAGCTCACTTTCGGTTTCACCAATGACCTCATGACCAAGACGGAAGATCGAAACCTGTTCGTCGCAGGGGTGTCCCTGCAAAAAGCGGATGGCAGCCGAGTCCCGATTGAATTGCTCTCCCCCACCGCCGAGATGCGCCTTTTGGCAAGCGAGCCTGAGTCCTTCGACGCCAGGTTCGGAGAAATCGACCAAGCGATCCATGCATACGCCCCGGCTTTATCCAAAAAGATACAGGTTTTCGTCACGGAGTTCAACGCAATGTACGGAATGACGGATATCTCCGCAAAATCTCTTCTCGAGTTGAAAAGCGCATTGATGGTGGATGGCATATTGCAGCGCGCCTTGATGGAGCCAAGATGCACGGAAACGAATTACTGGTGCCTGAACTCCTGGTATTTCCAGATACTCCATCCCGGCTCCGACGGAGCGTTTATGACCTCATCCGGCGACATTTACCGTATTTTCGAGCCGCTCGCGCACGGTAAAACGCTTCAAACGGAGGTGCGTTGCCTCAATTTCCCGCAGGAGCCGGGCGCTTCCTCCAACCCCCTTCCAGTAGTCAGCGCGGTGGCGGTTAGAGATGGCGCGCGTATCGCGGTAAACGTCGTTAATTACGATCCAGTCTCATCCGCGTCCGTTTCCGTTAGCCTATCGGGTTTGCACATTGTCAAGGCTCTAAACGGATTGGCATGCACGGCTGAGTCCATGGATGCAAGTAACACGCAGGAGCATCCCAATGATGTGAGAGTGGAACCATTGGTCGTGACCGTTAGCGAGGGAAGGGCTAAGTTTATGTTGCCTGCGCATTCCGCCGGCACGATAGCGCTCACAGTGCGGCGATGAGTAGTGCTAACTAATAGAGACGAGATCGCAGTAAGTGGGGGCGTATTGCGATCCCTTGTATAACCCAATGTTGGTGCGACCCTTGTGGTCGCCCGCAACGCATCGGTATCCGAAATCTTTTGTGAAGCGGTTGGTTCGCCGTTTTCCGGTTTTTGGATGAGTCGCAAATCGCCCGTGGCGCGGGATTTGAAGCGTGTTTCGTTTGCAGGGGTTTCGGGCGACCACAAGGGTCGCCGCTACGGAATATCTCAGCCTAAATAAGGTGTTAAGCGGTGAATATCCCTTGTGAAGAGAATATTTCCATGCCAGCGTATTATCATTTTAACACATCAATGTAATCCTTTATTTCCCTGTATTTCATCCCTTGCCTATTTAATATCTCGATCAAGTGTTTACGTCCGCGAAAAATGATTTGACGCGCGTAATTTTCCGATATTTTTAAAATAGATGAAATTGAACTTATTGATTCCCCGTCTCTTATTTTTAGCGAGAGCGCCTCTCTTTCAAGCGGTTTGAGGAGTTCCATCGATTCATCAACACGTTTCCAAAATTCTTTTTTCAATGCCTCTTTTTCAGGATCTATGAGTTGCGGTTTGGAATCATTGTTGCGAGGACAATTATTCGTTCGGGAATCATTCATAGGCGCAAATTTCTTTTTATCCGCATCAAGCTTCCTGGCGCAACCGATGGAGAAGCGTCTTGCGCAAATCGACACAAACCTTTTACAGCATGTTTTCCTTCGGATCGCTTTGTTTATACGGGAATCCAGGAGAAGGGCTGTAATTACAAACTCACTGACGCAGTCCTCCTTGTCATTGTATTCAATATGATACTGATCACACCAATACCGTATCTCCTTCTCCAAACACGCTTCGCACTGGTCGCTGGTGCAGTTCATCAATCTCTCCTTCCATCATATTCGACTCAAAAACTCAATTTGTTAGGCGTATTATAAGAAAATCAATCTAAAAAGTCAACATCTTTTTTTGATTTAACAATGCTGGCATGAGATTTTCCGCTCTTCTTTCCTTACGCCACCCTATACCAGAGTGCGAACGCGGCCATGAAAAAGCCGGACAGACATGCGAAGAGAGGCGTGACTGAACTCCGCGCGACCCGATGGCGTCCCAGCGAGACCACATATTTATGAAAGGATTGGAGGAGAATTGCCATATGCCGGGATAGGTTGAAAGGGGAAGCGTGGCAAGGGCGAGAACGCCAACCAGGATCAAACCCACTCGGCTGAATATATATGCGGGCGCTATCTCTTTGAAAAACCACGGAATATGGAGTTGGTGTTTAAAGTAATTATGATCAAATCTCTTGAAGCGTGAGAGAGGAGGAATTATCATTTGACCTAATTATCCTTCGCAGCTTAATCAGGCAATTGCAAAATTCGCGTTTCGGCTATTTCTTCAAGCGTCAAAATGAGCGGTATCAATCTCAGATTTTGAATTTTGCAATTTCCTGTAATTATCTTTTATTGCATGGTTATATATTCCGGAAACCCGGAATGTTGTAACAGGCGACGCCCAGCATCGTAATCCGCCCCGCGCTTAAGAATGATAATCTGATTCGCCCAAATCGCTCCGTAATGCTTATCCGATAGGAAAATATGGACTATCTTAAGAAAAACATCCCCTTGCAGCGGGAAATGCGATGAATCAAAAGGACCTAGGACGATGTACAAGACTTTTTCATTTTCAATCGCCGTTTTGTAATAGTCAAGCGATTTCACTTGCAAATCCATTCCCTCCTCCTGATTCAATGCGGTGACGCTGTTTCCCCAGCATACCCGTTGAAAGGGATTTGGGAACATGTAGATTTGGAGCCTATGGGCGAGATGCGAGGCGATGGCGGATTGAGCGGATACGGATGCGTTCGGGGGAATGAGGGAGAGACCCTCGTTGATTGCGGCGGCGTCGTAATACCGGTCGGAAATCCTGGATATTGCCGGGTTCCCTATCGCCTGATCATTCCGAACGCCATACGCCACGCATCCGATAAGTGTCAGGATTACCACCGCGCGCCAAATTCCTTGAACGTAAGGGCGGTTCGAAAACATGCGGTAAAACAGATCAAATCCGGCGATGGCGGATAGTAATACGAACGGGATCACCGTCGCGTCATATTGAAAATAGATGGTGTGCATGGAGTGGCGATTGGACAGAAAATTGGAGAGCATGGCGGGCGCGGCGATGGCGAGCGTTTCCGGGGAGGAAAAGGACAAAAACGCCAAGGGGGCGAAGAGGTCCATAATGCATCGAAAATTATCCCCGGTTGAGAGCGCACCGAGAATCTTAGCGGGATGAGTAAGCAGGTTTATGAAAATGGATAGGTAGGAGTTTCCGTAGGCCCCATAGAAGGAGATGTATGCGGATGAAACCCCATGGTTGGCGAGACGGATTGTCTCCAGTGAAACGAACAAGACCATAAGTCCGACCGTCGTCAGTATGACGCCTCTTTTCCGGTCGATTGCGAAAAACGCGTATATCCCCAAGGGAACAACCACCAATCCGACCGTCTCCTTGCAAAGCAGCGCGAAAAAAATACAAACCAGGGATGGCTTGAAACGGTCCGACGCCAGAAACCACCATCCGTAAAGGATAAGGGGAACCGCGATCGATTCCGGATGAAAATCGAAGCAGTTCAATCCCTGAAGCGCGGGATAGAGAAGATAGGCGATGGCGAAAAGCAAAGCGGGAAGAGGATTTTCCAGTCGTTTCCTGGCATACAGATACACGGGGTGCGCTCCCAAGGCGCACGCTGCGGTCTGCAATATCAGAAGCGTTTTCGGGCTGTCCCATATCCGGTACAACGGCGCGATGAGATAGAGGATCGGACTAAAATGATCCGCGAAGATCGTCAATCCCCGCGTGGAGAGAAAGATCGGCTTGCCGTGGGCGATCAACCATACCGCCTGATCGAAGATGCCCATATCGAAAACGGTGGTGTCATAACGATAATAACGCTCTATCGTGACATATCCGTAAAAGAGAGCGTAAGAGATTATTGCCAGCCATAAGCCAAAAAAGGCGAGCCTTTCATAACGATATTTTCGAATATTGACGTTCGAAACAACTAATCCAATGGATTGTGATTGCATGGTTATTCGGATTTACATCAATGAATTATGGAACGCGAGCCTTGGGCGAACGATGCATCACCGTTTTTTGATAGGAGTCGTATGTTATCGCGTCGGATGGAACACCCGCCTGTCCCGGGAATGCGTTTTTGTAGTTTCCAAAACCCTCCGGATAAAAGAGAACCTTATTGTAAGGCGCCTTTGTCACCTTGCCGTCAGCCCAAAGCACGATGTAGAAGCCGACGGGATGGCTGGTGGTGAGATCGCCTTTGTAATAGCGAACGTTTTGATGAACGTAAAGATTGTTGTAAGCAAGGACATCTTGCGTGCCAGGCTGTTTCGGCCCTCCCACCGGTTCTCCGTTTGGACGCTTGTTAAATATAAAAAATGGAATCATTCCCGTATTAGGGCTTAAATGCCGTAATCCCGGATCATCCGCATACTTAAAATCAGGATTTTTGAAACTCGAAATGAAATCCCTTATTATCGAAGCTCGTTTCAAACCCGTCGTTCCAACGCCAATTCCATAATCCGTTGCGTGTTCAATCAAATCGCTTATAAAATCCGGGTTTTGACTGCAGGGGTATTCCCCATTGTGTCTGCTCCGATATATCTGAATAAGAAAATAAAGACGTTTCGCATCCCTGATCTCCCTTGCGGGATTTCCGAGAACCTTGCCGTGCGTATTGATCTCCTCCGGTACGCCTTGAGGAGGAATGTAGCGCGCATGGCGAGGGGGCAAACCAGGCTGACGCGAACGGACATACTGGTATCCTATCAAAGCCAATACGATCAGTAAAAGAGCCACCCGTAATTTTACGCCGTCAATCCTATGTCGCATTTTTCATGTCGGATCATCATCGCGTCATAACAATTCCCATATAGGGTATGCGCAACAAGGACGCTCCTTTCCCGTCCAATATGATCATTTCCCCTCTCATTACCTCGCCATGTCCCGGAATAGGCTTGATAGTCGCGGTTCCGTTCCAAACATTGGATCGTTTCACTTGTTTGAGATCAACGCGGATTTCAGGATTATCTGACTTCGCGTAAATTGGCGTATGAATGGCTTGGTTGGAAGATAAGTGTTTAAGTTGAAAGGATACTGTTTCGGGACTCCCGCCGCCATGGGGCGGGAAGAGAAGCGATTCGGGATACGATTGCCACCCCCCGTCAATATATCCGGTTACCGGAAGAACGGGATCCGAGGGGTTGGCCTTGCCGGATTCCCATTCCACAACCCCGCTGACGGGCCCTGGAATCATTTTTGAATTTATATATAGTTCATAAATTGCTTTATATTTTGATATTTTTAACGGTTTGATGTTTAATTGACTTACTGAAGACTTTACTTTCTTCGGAACTGGTAACTTTGTATTGGCTATTATCGCTTCTCTTATAATAGGGGTCGCTATATATTTGAATGTGCCAAAAGCGGCAATTGAAGGATGCACGGAGAATACACCTAGTACATCCCCAATTACTTTGATCTTACACACTACATCACGGTTTTTTGATAGCAATCTGATTATTTGTATGTCAGTGCCCTCGGGGCCCCTGGGAACATATGTGAATGATACGGAAAAGCCACCTTGAGGATCATTCGTTGAATGCGGTAGAATAGTTGGTTGCAAACATCCACATGTGCTAATAGCTTTAACGGGAATTTCAGGATGTGATCCTGATAGACTGGGAGTGATTTTTAATATTTGAGGATATTTTTTTCCAATTATCGCATGCGCGATTTGAACTATGTAGCCTGAGAAAAGAAGTTGCCCGGGGGCTAAGGAAGGCGTGTATTTAGTAGGCGAAACTTGCGGATGTTTAGGTGTTATCAAAGCCCCGTCTCTGGAGCAACTCGAAAGGAAACAAATATTAATCATGGAAAATATAATTAATATGTGAATGTTGGATTTTATCATTATGTTTTGTGTATTATAAATATTCATGTTTTCTTTCATTATTTCCGTAATTTAGCAGTTTCGGATATTCGTGCTTTGCGATTTATAAATACGCGTATTGCCAACATTCCCAACATAGCGAAAACCATTGTTACCAATTCAATAGCTCTTTTACGTTGGTTGATTGCCTCTTTGGAATTCTGTAAATTAAAAGTACTCAACATATTTTTTGCATCGATAGATTCGGGTAAATCGGGAAAGCGTTTTTGAATCTCAAACGCTATTGCGTTTCTTTTATCTATTTCGCCTAATCTTTGATATATGATCATCAACAAAATAGCGGCATCCGCAGTTTGGTTTCGAAAATATTCTTTATCATTCGGTGATGGAACAAATTGCATTATCTTAATTAGAATTGGAATAGCATCATTTAGATCATCCTTCAAATAATAAGCAAAAGCAAGTTGATAAAGGACATGCTGGCCGGAGCCGGGATTGGTGGGATATTTTGATACGATATTTTTCAGATCGGCAATGGAAATTTTATTTTCTCCGCCTCTAATGATACTTAATCTTTCGTAAGCTAAAAGTGCGCTTGCACTATCTTTTGGATACAGTTTTAAAAAATCGTTATATGTTTTTATCGAATCTTTAATTTTCCCGGATTCATATAATGATTCAGCAAGAGCTCTAAGCCCGAATGAACGAAATTCATTCCAATCATGTCCTTTATTCATCTTTGATTTTAAGATAAATTGTTTATAGCTCTTAATCACATCACTCATTTTATCCTTATTATTTTTAGCGATATCCATTTGATATTGTGCTTTTAACAGATAGGCTCTAGGTAATAATTTCTCCCTTTCATCAGCTGGACCTGGTGTATTGATAAGAGCGTTAAGGGCTTCAACGGCTTTCTTATAATTTTTTAATTGGGAGAAATAGACCATTCGCATCTGCTGCGCGGATAGATGCAAGC